>JAEZES010000316.1 GCA_023432995.1 Pseudomonadota bacterium | reverse complement strand
CGGCTGGGCCGTGCTCAGCTGCAACCTGGTGCTGTGCCTCGCCTACTGGGACAGCTACCGCCCGATGTTCGCCCGCGACGCGCGAGCGCACCTCGCGCTGCCGGGCCATCCGGCGCCAATCGCGCGCGAAGCGGAGGTCCAGCCATGACCGCCCACCGCTTCGGCGCGCTCGACGCCCTGCGGCTGCTGCTCGGCGCGGTGCTGGTGGTGACCGCGCTGCGCTATTTCATGCCGTTCCTGCTGCCGTTCGTGCCCGAGGCGAGCTGGGAAGACCCGATGGCGCTGCGGCTGATGAGCGCGTTCGACAAGAGCGGGCTGCTCGCGGTGGCCAAGTTCATCCACCTCGTCGCCGGGGCGCTGCTGCTGGCCAACCGGGCGGTACCGTTCGCGCTCGCCGCGCTGATGCCGGTCAACGTCTGCGGGCTGTTCATCTCGCTGTTCATCGAGGGCGATCCGCTGATCGCGCTGCTTGCCGTGCTGACCGTGGCGCTCAACGCGCTGCTGATGCTCGCCTACCTGCCCGCCTACCGCGGGGTGCTCGAGGGCGGGCACCTCGCCGACGGCGAGGCCGCGCAGGCCGGGCACAACTACGAGAGCCTCTACGCCAACCCGCTGAGCGGCGCGCCGCGCGGCGCCTATCCCGGCGCGGCGCTGGTGCTCGCGGCGGCGCTGGCGTTCTACTGGTGGGTTGTTCCCGGCCTCAACAGCACAACCGGTCTGGTGGTGCTGGCCCTTCCCCTGGTGCTGCTGGCGATCGGCGCGCTGAGGGCGCTGACACGGAAGGCCTAGGGCGTTTGCGCCGGGCCGACGTCATGAGCCGGCGGGGGGACGGATGCGGATCGTTGCCAGACTGACGACCGGGGCCGCGTTGCTGACCGCGATCGCCTGCGCAAGCGCGCAGCAGCCGGCCGCCTGCGTCCGCGGCACGGGCACGCACGACGGGTACTTCTACACCTCGTGGCGCGATTCCGACCCGGCCTGCATGACGCTCGGCGAGGGCGGCAGCTACGCCGTGACCTGGGACATGCGCCCGCGCGGCAACATCGTCGTCGGCAAGGGCTGGCGCACCGGCTCGACCAGCCGCAAGGTCGGCTACCGCGCCGACGCGTTCGAGCCCGGATCGAACGGCTACCTGACGCTTTACGGCTGGAGCACCGATCCGCTGATCGAATACTACGTGGTCGACAGCTGGGGCGCCGAGTTCACCCCGCCCGGGCCGGATGCCGCGGTGCTCGGCACGGTCGAGAGCGACGGCGGCACCTACCGCATCTACCGCACCCAGCGGGTCGACAAGCCGTCGATCCGCGGCACGCAGACGTTCTACCAGTACTGGAGCGTGCGCACCGAGCGGCGCGCGCTCGGCAGAGACCAGGCGATCACCTTCGCCAACCACGTCGCCGCGTGGCGCGAGCACGGGCTCGAGCTCGGGACGATGAACTACCAGGTCCTGGCCACCGAGGGGTTCGGCAGCGCGGGCCGGTCCGACGTCACGGTGTGGCAGGAGTAAAGGACGCCAGCCTTGCCGGCGCTTGATCTCGCATACTTTCCTAATTAGGAAAGTATCTATGGAAAGGGCGTTCAAGGCCTTGGCATCGAACCCGCGGCGGCGGATTCTCAATCACTTGGCCGGCGGGCCGATGACGGTCGGCGAAATCGCCGAGCATTTCGACATGGCGCTGCCGTCGATCTCGAAGCACCTTGCGGTGCTGCACGAAGCCGGGCTGGTCCACCAGCAGAAGCGCGGCCAGCAGGTGATCTACTCGATCGCCGCCGACAACCTCGCCAACAACCTCTACGCCTTCCTGACCCCGTTCTGTCCGGAAGCGCGCAAGATCGCGGCCAAGCGGCGCAAGCCGGGAGGCGACGGATGACGGTCAGGGGGGAAGCCGACCGCGGAGCGTTCAAGGTCAATTCGCTTGGTAATCTTGACACGGCCGACGCCGCCCGGGGCCATCTCGTGTGGGACCCGGGCCGCTCGATCTGGAACACGTCGTTCATCGTCGGCGCGCTGGTCCTCGGCCCGCTGTTCTTCAGGTGGAGCGCGTTCGCGGTGTTCCTGCTGCTGTCGGGGTTCACCCTGTGCGTCGGCCATTCGGTTGGCTTCCACCGCCGGCTGATCCACCGCAGCTTCGAATGTCCGAAATGGCTCGAGCGCGTGATGATCTACGTCGGCGTTCTCGTCGGCATGGGCGGGCCGATCTGGACCGTCGGACTGCACGACATCCGCGACTGGGCGCAGCGCCAGCCCGACTGCCACTGGTTTCTGCGCCACGGCAAGCCGGCGCTGCTCGACGGTTTCTACTACCTGAACTTCCGGCTGGTGTTCGACCGCCCGCCGCACTTCGATCCGGGCCCCGGAATCAGCGACGACCGCTTCTATCTGTTTTTGCAGCGCACCTGGATGCTGCACCAGGTTCCCGTCGCGCTGGTGCTCTACGCGCTCGGTGGCTGGCCGTGGGTGGTGTGGGGCGTCGTCTGCCGCGTCGCCGCATGCTTCACAATGCACTGGTACATCGCCCATGTCGCGCACCGCCGCGGGCCGCAGGACTGGATCGTCGACGACGCCGCGGTGCAGGGCTACAACATCGGCTGGCTAGCGATCCCGACGATGGGCGAGAGCTGGCACTCGAACCACCACGCGTTTCCCGCCTCGTGCCGCCACGGGCTGTACAAGGGGCAGATCGACCTCGGCTACGACTTCGTCCGGCTGCTCGCGTGGCTGGGACTCGCGTGGAACATCCGCACACCCGACAACCTGCCGCCGCGGAGCGGGCTGACACCGGTCAGCACACGGGCGTTGAGCGCCGTCTCGGCAGATCAGGCAAACATGTCGAAGGTGGCCCTGTCATGACCATCGAAGCCGACCATCCTGACGTTCAGCTGATGGCCATTCTGGGCGCCTGTATCGCAGCAACCCTGTTTGTGCTGGGCTGGGGCGTGTTTGGGGTCGTCGATCTGATCCTCAACGGACAGCCAGTCAGGGGCGAGTTGTGGGGCATACCGGCTTTTCTTGTCGTCGCCTTTGCCTTTGGCGTTGTGATCGCCTTGTTGACGGCATTCCCTCTCGGATTGCTCTACGGTAGAGTCCTCTTGCGGTTCGTCGCCCCTTCAATGGGCGTGGCCGCGCTCACCGGGGCTCTGACCGGCGCAACGCTTATCGCGGTCGTTGCTGTTCTGGGTGAAGGCTCTCGTGAGTTGTGGGAGCCGGTTTCGCTGTTCGCTGCGCTCGGAGCGGTTTCGGGCGCTCTGGCGTTTCAGTTGGTCATGCGCTGGGACCAGAGCGGCCGACCTGAATAGCCTTGAGGCGCAAGAAGCCCCGGCTCACTCCCACTCGATCGTCCCCGGCGGCTTCGAGGTATAGTCGTAGACCACCCGGTTGATGCCCTTGACCTCGTTGACGATGCGCGTCGCGACGCGGCCGAGGAACGCGGCGTCGTAGGGGTAGACGTCGGCGGTCATCCCGTCGGTCGAGGTCACCGCGCGCAGGGCGCAGACGCTGTCGTAAGTGCGGTAATCGCCCATCACGCCGACGGTCCTGACCGGCAGCAGCACCGCGAACGCCTGCCAGATCGCGTCGTAGAGCCCGGCGGCGCGGATCTCCTCGAGGTAGATCGCGTCGGCCTTCCTGAGGATGTCGCAGCGCTCCCTGGTCACCTCGCCGGGGATGCGGATGGCGAGGCCGGGGCCGGGGAACGGGTGGCGGCCGACGAACGCCTCGGGCAGGCCGAGCTCGCGGCCGAGCGCGCGGACCTCGTCCTTGAACAGCTCGCGCAGCGGCTCGACCAGCGCCATGTTCATCCGCTCGGGCAGCCCGCCGACGTTGTGGTGGCTCTTGATCGTCACCGACGGGCCGCCGGTGAAGCTGACGCTCTCGATCACGTCCGGGTAGAGCGTGCCCTGGGCGAGGAAGTCGGCCCCGCCGATCTTGTTCGCCTCTTCCTCGAACACATCGATGAAGGTCTTGCCGATGAACTTGCGCTTGGCCTCGGGGTCGGTGACCCCGGCGAGGCCGCCGAGGAACAGCGCCTCGGCGTCGACGTGGACCAGCGGGATGTTGTAGTGGTTGCGGAACAGGCTGACCACTTGTTCCGCCTCGCCCATCCGCATCAGCCCGTGGTCGACGAACACGCAGGTCAGCTGGTCGCCGATCGCCTCGTGAATGAGGACCGCGGCCACGGCGCTGTCGACGCCGCCCGACAGGCCGCAGATCACCCGGCCCTGGCCGACCTGCGCGCGGATCTCGGCGATCTTGGTCTTGCGGAACTCGGCCATCGTCCAGTCGCCGGCGCAGCCGCACACGTGACGGACGAAGTTGGCGATCAGCTTGCCGCCGTCGGGGGTGTGCACGACTTCCGGGTGGAACTGGGTGCCGTAGTAGCGGCGCTCGTCGTCGGCGATCACCGCGAACGGCGCGCCGTCGCTGGTGGCGACGATGCGGAAGCCCTCGGCGAAGCGGGTCACCTTGTCGCCGTGGCTCATCCACACCTGGTGCCGCTCGCCGACCTGCCACAGCCCGTCGAACAGCTTGCAGTCCTCGGTCACCGTCAGGAACGCGCGGCCGAACTCGCCGCCTTCGCCGGTTTCGTGCCCGGGCCGGACCTCGCCGCCGAGCTGGTGGGTCATGACCTGCTGTCCGTAGCAGATGCCGAGGATCGGCAGGCCGCTCTCGAACAGCGCCATCGGCGCGCGCGGGCTGCCCTCCTCGGGCACCCCGGCGGGCGAACCCGACAGGATGATCCCCCTCGGGCGCATCCGCTCGAAGGCGGCTTCGGCCTGGGTGAACGGGGCGATCTCGGAGTAGACCCCCGCCTCGCGCACGCGGCGCGCGATCAGCTGGGTCACCTGGCTGCCGAAATCGACGATCAGGATGGAGTCGGAGGGAGGCTGGGCGTCCATGGCGAGCCGTTAGGGCGCTCCCCGCGGGCTGTCCAGTTGCTGCCGGCACGGCGATCGCGCCGCCTGGCCGTGTTGCGCGAATTGCAACATGGGTTGATCTCTTCGCATTTGCACAAGTCAATGGTGCGACGCACAATCGCCGTCAAAGAAAAAAGCCTCATGGGGATGACCCCGAAGGGCGGCCGAACCCAAGATGAAGGACCTTGCCATGCGCAACTCGATCGTCACCGTTCTCGCCGCCGCCGCTCTTGCGGGCGGCCTCGCCACTCCCGCCGCAGCCGCCGACGAGACCGTCTCGGTGACCGTGGCTTTCGCCGACCTCGACGTCGCCGACCCCGCCGGGGCCGAAGCGCTGACCCGGCGCATCGATTCCGCGGTCGCCAAGGTCTGCGCCCGCCCGGACATCCGCAACCTCAAGGCGATGGTCGCCTGGGAGGAATGCAAATCCGACGCGATCGCCGGCGCGATGGAGCAGCTCTCGCTGATCGCTCCGTACGCCGAGGTCGAACTCGCCAGCCGCTTCTGACCAGACGCGGGCGGCGCCGCTTCGTGCAGCCCGCGGGAGGCGCCGCCCGCAAGGACCGACCGATGACAACATTCCTCAAGCGCGTGCTCGCCGCCTATATCGCTTCCGCCGGCCGCCATCCGCTGCCGATCCTGTGGATGGTGTGAGCGCACCCGGGCGCTGCCGACAACCGCAAAGGCCGCTTCCCAACGGGGCGGCCGGCCCGCTTTGCCGGCCCCACCGGCCCGGTGCAAAACGCCGCCTCCGTGCTTGGGTTTGCGGGGCGCAAACCCTATATGATCGGCATGGAAGAGACCGACGGCAACACCCCCACCAACGGCCCGCGCACGGGCGAATACGGCGCTGAATCGATCAAGGTCCTCAAGGGCCTCGATGCGGTGCGCAAGCGCCCCGGCATGTATATCGGCGACACCGACGTCGGCTCGGGCCTGCACCACATGGTGTTCGACGTCTCCGACAACGCGATCGACGAGGCGCTCGCCGGGCACTGCGACCTGGTGCTGATCGAGCTCAACCCCGACGGCTCGGTCTCGGTCGAGGACAACGGCCGCGGCATCCCGACCGGCATCCACCCCGAGGAAGGCGTCTCGGCGGCCGAGGTCATCATGACCCAGCTCCACGCCGGCGGGAAGTTCGAGAACACCAGCGACGACAACGCCTACAAGGTCTCGGGCGGCCTGCACGGGGTCGGCGTCTCGGTGGTCAACGCGCTCAGCGAGTGGCTCGAGCTGACCGTGTGGCGCGACGGCGAGGAGCACTGGATGCGCTTCCGCCACGGCGAGGCCGAGGCGCCGCTCAAAGTCGTCGGCCCGGCGCCCGAGGGCAAGAAGGGCACGCGGGTGACCTTCCTCGCCTCGACCGAGACGTTCAAGAACGTCACCGAGTACGACTTCGAGAAGCTCGAGCACCGCTACCGCGAGCTCGCCTTCCTCAACTCGGGCGTGCGCATCGTGCTGCGCGACCTGCGCCACGACGAGCCGCTCGAGCACGACCTGTTCTACGAGGGCGGCATCGCCGCGTTCGTCAAGTTCCTCGACCGCAACAAGCAGCCGCTGGTGCCCGAGCCGATCTCGGTCTCGGCCGAGAAGGACGGCATCGGCATCGACGTCGCGCTCGAGTGGAACGACAGCTACTACGAGAACGTCCTGTGCTTCACCAACAACATCCCGCAGCGTGACGGCGGCACCCACCTGGCCGCGTTCCGCGCGGCGCTGACCCGCACGGTCAACAACTACGCCGAGCGTTCGGGACTGCTGAAGAAGGAAAAGGTCCAGCTGACCGGCGAGGACATGCGCGAAGGGCTGACCGCGATCGTCAGCGTCAAGCTGCCCGATCCCAAGTTCGGCTCGCAGACCAAGGACAAGCTGGTCAGCTCCGAGGTGCGCCAGCCGCTCGAGAGCCTGATGGGCGAGAAGATGAGCGAGTGGCTGGAGGAGAACCCGGCCGACGCGCGGGCGATCATCCAGAAGATCGTCGACGCGGCCGCCGCGCGCGAGGCGGCGCGCAAGGCGCGCGAGATGAGCCGCAAGGGCGCGATGAGCGTCGCCAGCCTGCCCGGCAAGCTCAGCGACTGCCGCGAGCGCGACCCGGCCAAGTGCGAGCTGTTCCTGGTCGAGGGCGACAGCGCCGGCGGCTCGGCCAAGAGCGGCCGCGACAGCCAGTACCAGGCGATCCTGCCGCTGCGCGGCAAGATCCTCAACGTCGAGCGCGCGCGGTTCGACCGGATCATCTCGTCGAAGGAAGTCGGCACGCTGATCCAGGCGATGGGCACCGGGCTGCGCGACGAGTTCACGCTCGACAAGCTGCGCTACCACAAGATCGTCATCATGACCGACGCCGACGTCGACGGCGCGCATATCCGCACGCTGCTGCTGACGTTCTTCCACCGGCAGATGCCCGAGATCATCAAGGCCGGGCACCTGTTCATCGCCCAGCCGCCGCTGTTCAAGGTCAGCAAGGGGCGCAGCGAGGTTTACCTCAAGGACCAGGCCGCGCTCGACCGCTACCTGGTCGAGGCCGGGCTGCAGGGCCGCGTGCTCGAGACCCGCGGCGGCGCGCGCGGCGGGCCCGACCTTGCCGCGCTGGTCGAGCACGCGCTGCGGATGAAGGCGCTGATGGGCTTCGTCCCGCGCAAGTACGACGCGGCGGTGGTCGAGGCGATGGCGCTCGCGGGTGCGCTCGACCCCGGCC
>JAEZES010000237.1 GCA_023432995.1 Pseudomonadota bacterium | reverse complement strand
ACCCGGTCACCAACGCCCGCCGGCCGTTGCCCTATGCCTCGCTCAGCCGCAGCGAGGACTACTACAGCGAGGGGCTGATGGTCTGGCTCGAGGCCGACCAGATCATCCGCGAGGGCACCAACGGCCGCCGCGGGCTCGACGACTTCGCGCGCCGGTTCTTCGGCGGGCGCGAGGGCGACCGTGGCCAGCTGACCTATTCGTTCGCCGACGTCGTCGCCGAGCTCAGCGCGGTCCACCCCTACGACTGGGCCGCGTTCCTCACCGAGCGGTTCCGCGAACCGGCCCAGCCGCCGCCGCTCGCCGGGGTCGAGAAGGCCGGATACCGGCTGGTGTGGAAGGAGGAGCCCAATCCTTACGAGAAGGGCCGCATGGCCGGCTCGGGCTACCTCAACCTGCAGAACTCGCTCGGCATCAACGTCGATTCCAACGGTGAGGTGTCGATGGCACTGTGGGGCAGCCCGGCGTTCGACGCCGGAGTCGTCAGGGGCTCGCAGATCGTGGCGGTCGACGGCGAAGCCTACAGCGCCGAACGGCTCAAGCGCGCGATCACCGCGATGAAGGACGCCAGCGGCGCGATCGTGCTGCTGATCAAGCGCGGGACCCGCTACCTCGAGGTGCCGATCGGCTACCACGGCGGGCTGCGCTATCCGTGGCTCGAGCGCGTCGGCGAGCGCGAGACCGGGCTCGACCGGCTGCTGGACGCGCGGACGCGGTGACTGGCCCCCTCGGTCCGCTTCGCGGTCACCTCCCCCGTAAACGGGGGAGGATGGGGACTGCTCCGTCCTGCTGTCCTCCCCCGTAAACGGGGGAGGATGGAGATTGCTGCGTCCTGCTAGCCTCCCCCGTTTACGAGGGAGGCGCCGCCGAAGGCGGCGGAGGGGGCCTGTGTCTACTCCGCCGCTTCGAGAAACCGGTCGTCGATCGAGGCCTCGGCTTCCCACGACTTGAGCTCGGGCAGCACTTTCTCGGCGAACAGGTGGATGTTCTTGCGCGCCTCGTCCTTCGGCATGCCGCCGAAGTGGACGTGCGGGAAGAACCCCTGCGGCCGGTAGATCTCCTTGAGCTCCCACATGCGCTCGAGGATCATCTGCGGCGTGCCGGTGACCGCGCCCTTCGCGAAGTCCTCGACGTAGGGCTCGATCGCCTCGGGGGCGAGGACCATCTTCTCGTAGTGCTCGTAGCCCTTGATGGTCGGGAACACCCCCGGCGTATCGAGGTGGTAGTTCCGGATCGCCGCGCGCATCGTGTTGCCGAGGTACTTGCGACCCTGGACCTCGGCGTACTCGGCGCTCTCGTCGACGTAGTAGTTACCGCTCAGCATCGGCGGCGGCGGGCTCGACTCGGGCCCGTTCACTTCCTTCCACACCTCGGTGTACTTGTCCGGCGGGACGTCCTTGCCGCGCTGGGGGAGCATCAGCACCATGTTGCCGCAGCCCATCCGCGCGGCGGTGTACATCGAGTTGCCCGACAGCGAGCCGCAGAACTTGCGCCCCTCGAAGCTCTTGATCGGCCTAGGCCGCAGCTCGCTGCGGGCGATCTTGCCGTAGGCGCCCTCGCCCTCGATCACGCCGGTCTCGAGCGCCGTGCAGACCAGCTCGAGCCCCTCGTTGTACAGGTCGCGGCTCTTGTTCATGTCGACCCCGAGGCCGGCGAACTCGTGCTGCGCGAGACCGCCGCCGAAGCCGAGGATCGCCCGCCCGTTGGAGAGGATGTCGAGGTTGACGATCTTCTCCGCCAGCCGCGCCGGGTTGTGCCACGGCACGATGATGCACTGCGTGCCGAGCTTCACGTGCCGCGTCTTTCCGGCGAGGTAGGTCAGCAACTGCAGCGGGTCGTTCGACATCGAATAGTCGGAGAAGTGGTGCTCGGTGATCCACACCGAGTCGAAGCCGAGCTCCTCGGCCAGCAGCAGGTGTTCGATCTCCTCGCGGACGAACTCCGCGTCGGGTCCGCTGCGGCCGCCCTGGTGGGCGAAGCCGGTGGCCAGGCCTACGTGCATCGTGCGCTCCTCTCTCCGCGGCCGGTCGCTTTGCGACCCCTGGTATCCGCGGTTTGGGTAACCTTGATGCCGCACTTTGCCCGAGCCGGCAATTCGCCTCTCGCCAAGCGCGCCGGCATGCTCTAGGCGCGCCGGCAAAACATGGGAGGGGTGCCTTTCCCGTCAACGGAAGCGAGCATCCATGCGTATCGAACATATCCCGGTCGGCGATAACCCGCCGGAAAGCCTCAACGTCATCATCGAAGTGCCGACCGGCGGCGAGCCGGTGAAGTACGAGTTCGAGAAGAAGTCGGGCGCGCTGTTCGTGGACCGCATCCTGCACACGCCGATGCGCTATCCGGCGAACTACGGCTTCGTACCGCATACCCTGTCGCCCGATGGCGATCCGCTCGACGCGCTGGTCATTGCCCGCTCGCCGTTCATTCCCGGGTGCGTGGTCCGTGCCAGGCCGATCGGGGTGCTCAAGCTCGAGGACGAGCACGGCGGCGACGAGAAGCTGGTCTGCGTGCCGGTCGATTCGACCTTCCCGTACTATTCGGACGTCGGCGAGCGGCAGGACCTGCCGTCGATCGTGCTCCAGCAGATCGAGCACTTCTTCAAGCACTACAAGGACCTGGAGTCCGAGAAGTGGGTCCGGGTCGGCGAATGGGGCGACGCGGCCGATGCGCGCCGGATCACGCTCGAGGCGATCGAGCGCGCGCGGCAGGCGAACGGCTAGACCGGTCGGCGCGCGGCGGGATCAGATCAGGCCGAGCGCCTCGATGCCGAGGAACAGGCCGGTGAGAGCGAACGGCAGGCCGAGCGCGAACAGCCAGACCAGCAGGCGGTCGCGCCGGAAGCGGTCGGCCAGCTCGGGGTTGGCGGCATCGCTGTCGCTGAGCGCTTCCCAGCGCTTCTCGAACATCCGGCAGCCGGGGATTATCGCGGCAACGAGCACGATCAGCGCGAAGTACGGCAGGATCGAACCGGTGGCGCCCTTGAGCGTGCCCATCGTGACCCAGATCTGCAGGCCGGTGTAGACGAGCAGCCCGTAAGCCACGTGGTCGCTCATCTTGCGTCGCCAGTCGAGCCTGGCTCCGGCGCGCTTGGGCGTTCCCGAATGCTCCCGCAGCGCCTTATCCATGCGCTCTTCTCCTTTGCTCTCCCGAGTCGGACTATCTCACCCCGGCGGCGCCGGTTCAAGCCCACCGGACGAATGCGCCCGATAGGGGACAGAATCACCGCTCGACGCATTTCCCATGCACGAATCTTGCCAACGGGCTTCAAACCGCGGCGGGCCATGCTAAATGCCCGGCAATGACAACGCTCGACGAGAACGCGATCGACACCCGCGCCCTGGCGGATGCGGCGGGCGAAGCGCCTGCCAACGCGGCGCCGCCGATCCCCCAGGGCGGGCTCGAGGTGGTCTCGATCGCGAAGAGCTACGACAAGCGCGCGGTGCTGCACGACATCTCGCTGACCGTGGGCAAGGGCGAGGTGCTCGGGCTGCTCGGGCCCAACGGCGCCGGCAAGACGACCTGCTTCTATTCGATCATGGGCCTCGTGCGGCCGGACTCGGGGCGCATCCTGATGGACGGCGTCGATGTCACCAAGCTGCCGATGTACCGCCGCGCGATCCTCGGGCTCGGCTACCTGCCGCAGGAGACGTCGATCTTCCGCGGAATGACGGTGGCGCAGAACATCGCCTGCGTGCTCGAGCTGGTCGAGCCCGACAAGGCGGTGCGCGCCGAGGAGCTCGACCGGCTGCTCGAGGAGTTCCACCTGACGCGGCTGCGCGACAGCCCGGCGATGGCGCTGTCGGGCGGCGAGCGGCGCCGCTGCGAGATCGCCCGCGCGCTCGCGGCCAAGCCCTCGATCATGCTGCTCGACGAGCCGTTCGCCGGGATCGACCCGCTGTCGATCGGCGACATCCGCGAGCTGGTCAAAGACCTCAAGCGGCGCGGCATCGGCGTGCTGATCACCGACCACAACGTGCGCGAGACGCTCGACATCGTCGATCGCGCCTGCATCATCTACGGCGGCCAGGTGCTGTTCGCCGGCAGCCCCGAGGACCTCGTCGCCGATCCCAACGTGCGCCGCCTCTATCTGGGCGAAAGCTTCACCCTGTAATGCCTGGGTCGGGGGAAGGCTGAACGATGGCGCTGGGGCCGCGTCTCGATCTGCGACAGAGCCAGACGCTGGCAATGACGCCGCAGCTGCAGCAGGCGATCAAGCTGCTGGCGCTGTCCAACCTCGAGATCGAAGCGTTCCTCGGCGAGGCGCTCGAGACCAACCCGCTGCTCGAGGCCGGGGAGATCACGGTCGAGGCCGCCAGCGGCTCGGACCTTGCGGAAACGCCGCGCGAGGACCCGTCGGCCGACGAGCTGATCCTGCGCGGCGAGGGCGAGGCCGACGCGCCGCTCGACATCGATCCCACGGCGCTCGACCGCGACCGCGACACAGGCGACTGGTCGGCCACGGCGAGCGCCGGCGGCGGGGAGGACGGGCCGGACATCGGCGAGCGCGGCAACGACGAGCCGACCCTGGCCGAGCACCTCGAAGCGCAGGTCGGCACCGCGACCAACGACCCGCGCGTGCTGTTCGTCGCCCGCCACCTGATCGGGCTGCTCGACGAGGCCGGCTACCTCGCCACCCCGCTGCGCGAGGTTGCCGCCGACCTCGACGTGCCGCTCGCCTGCGCGGAGGAGGCGCTCGCGGTGGTCCAGTCGCTCGACCCGACCGGCGTCGGCGCGCGCACGCTCGGCGAATGCCTCGCGCTGCAGGCGAAGGAAGCCGATCGCTACGACCCGTGCATGGCGCGGCTGATCGACAACCTCGAACTCGTCGCCCGCGGCGAGTTCGCCCGGCTCAAGCGGATGTGCGACGTCGACGACGAGGACTTCGCCGAGATGCTGGTCGAACTGCGCAGCTACGATCCGAAGCCGGGGCTCAAGTTCGGCCGCGGCGAACGCGCCCCGGTGGTGCCCGACATCCTCGTCTCGGGCGGCGGCGCGTCAGGCTGGCAGATCGCGCTCAACGAGGCGACGCTGCCGCGCCTCGTCGTCAATCGCTCGTACTACGTCGAGCTCAAGAACGGCTGCATCGACAGGGCGTCGCGGAGCTGGCTGAGCGAGAAGCTGGCCGACGCCAAGGCGCTGATCAAGGCGCTCGACCAGCGGCAGCGGACGATCCTCAAGGTCGCCGCCGAGATCGTCAAGCAGCAGGAGGGGTTCTTTCGCCAGGGGGTCTCGCAGCTCAAGCCGCTGACGCTGCGCGCGGTGGCCGAAGCGGTCTCGCTGCACGAGAGCACCGTCAGCCGGGTGACCTCGAACAAGTACCTCAACTGTGCCCGCGGGACGTTCGAGCTGAAATACTTCTTCACCAGCGGCGTCGCCTCGGCCGACGGCGAGGGCGCGGTTTCGGCCGAAGCGGTCAAGGCGCAGATCCGCGCGCTGTGCGACGCCGAGGACCCGAACGACATCCTGTCGGACGACCAGCTGGTCGAACTGCTGCGCGCCAAGGGTTTCGAACTCGCGCGCCGCACGGTGGCAAAATACCGCGAGGCGATCGGCATCGGCAGCTCGGTCCAGCGGCGGCGGCAGAAGAAGCTCGCGCGGGTGGCCTGACAGCGGGGCGGCGCCCCCTGTTGCCAAAAGGACTCGCGCCGCCGGCACAATCGTTAAAGGAAAAATTAACCTTTTTCGTTGAGAGATGGCGTGGTTAATTCCGGGCAACGCCTCCGGGCGGGCTGTTACCGAGGGGTTTAAGGGGGACACCCATGCGCGTGTTGCTGATCGAAGACGAGCCCACGACCGCCAAGGCGATCGAGCTCATGCTGACGACGGAAGGCTTCAACGTCTACTCGACCGACCTCGGCGAGGAGGGCTTGGACCTCGGCAAGCTCTACGATTACGACATCATCCTGCTCGACCTGAACCTGCCCGACATGCACGGCTACGACGTGCTCAAGAAGCTGCGCGTGGCCAAGGTGCAGACCCCGGTGCTGATCCTCTCGGGCATCTCCGAGATGGATTCCAAGATCCGCTCGTTCGGCTTCGGTGCCGACGACTACGTGACCAAGCCGTTCCACCGCGACGAACTGGTCGCCCGCATCCACGCGGTGGTGCGTCGCTCGAAGGGTCATTCGCAGTCGGTCATCCGCACCGGCAAGCTGGCGGTCAACCTCGACGCCAAGACCGTCGAGGTCGACGGCGCCCGGGTCCACCTGACCGGCAAGGAATACGCGATGCTCGAGCTGCTCTCGCTGCGCAAGGGCACGACGCTGACCAAGGAAATGTTCCTCAACCACCTCTACGGCGGGATGGACGAGCCGGAACTCAAGATCATCGACGTGTTCATCTGCAAGCTGCGCAAGAAGCTTTCGAGCGCCTGCGGCGGCGAAAACTACATCGAAACCGTCTGGGGCCGCGGCTACGTGCTGCGCGATCCGGGCGAAGAGGCCGAAGCGGCCTGACGATCCCTATCCCTCCTGGCGTGAAGCCGCCCCGGAGCCCTGGCTCCGGGGCGGTTCTTTTTGCGCCGGGGGAGGTCAGCCGACGCGGTTGAAGTAGGTCGTGACCGTCCGCGGGGTGATGTCCCCGGCCCAGACGATGGTCTCCTTCATCGAGCGGCCGTCGTCCTCGACGGTATAGATCCGCGTCGAGACCTGCTCGCCGCCCTTGGTGAAGGTCAGCACGAGGGTGTTGCGCGCGGGCTGGCGCATCGAGACCATGTCGGCGAACTGCATGTTGCCGGTGAGCGGGACGGGGACGCCGTCGGCGGGAGCGGTCGCCTGCGCATGTTGGCGCGAGCCGTCGGCCTCGACCACCTCGCTGCGGCCGGTCCACGTGCCATCCTCCGCAACGCGGAACTCGAGGGTGACACTGCGCGGGCGCCCCTCGGCGGGCAGGCGCGAGGTGTCGAGCGCCCAGCGCCCGACCACCAGCGGGGCGGGCGCGGCGACCTGGGCGCCTTGCGGTTGTGCCGCCTGCTGGGTCGTGAAGACGATTCCGGCAGCGGCGAGAGCCATTGCAATCAGCATGATAATCGGTCCTTTCGACGTCAGCCGCCGTGCGATTGGCGACGGCTCTTGGTCGGCCGAGTGGTCCTGTGCCGATAGATCGATATTCTTGTCCCAGATTTTTTGGGCATCAAGATAGCGCGCCAAGGCGCGGCTGCTGCCGACGCCGGTCTTGCGGCGCGCATCTCGCAGCCGCTCGTTGATCGAGGCTTCCGAACGGCCCAGCCGGGCCGCGATCGACTTCACGGTGTGCCCCGCCGTGAGAAGGCGCAGGATTTCGAGTTCCTTGTCGGTGAGCGCGTCAACCGAACGGGAAAAGCGATCCGGGGCCGGCATGCCCGGGAGGATCACCACAGGCGCCCGGGGGCGTCTATCCCAAATTTTTTGTGTCCTGGCGCGGATCGACGGCAGCCGGGCGGGGGTGCCGGCCTCCGCCTGCCTTGACCCGGGTCCGGCCCCTCGTCAGACGCGGCGGCCATGACCGCGAACAAGCCCGGCGACCCGACCACGATCAACCGGCTCTACGGCCGCGCCAAGGGCAAGGCGCTGCGAGCCGGCCAGCAGGCGCTCGTCGACACCCTGCTGCCGCAGATCGCGGTGCCGGCCGAGGGGCCGGTCACCGCCGAACGGCTGTTCGGCAGCGACCGCCCGCTGCACTTCGAGATCGGCATCGGCGGCGGCGAGCACCTCGCAGCCCGCGCCAACATGCTGCCCGACCACGGTTTCATCGGCTGCGAGCCGTTCCTCAACGGCGTCGCCCAGGCGCTGGTCCACGTGAACGGCGACGACGGCCGGCACGCGCCGCTCGGCAACGTGCGGCTGCACCACGGCGACGCGCTCGAAGTGCTGCGCCGCGTGCCCGAGGGGGCGCTGTCGTTCCTCTACCTGCTGCACCCCGACCCCTGGCCCAAGGCACGCCACGCCAAGCGGCGGATGATGAACGACGGCCCGGTCGAGCTGTTCGCCCGCAAGCTCAGGCCGGGCGGCGAGTTCCGCTTCGGCACCGACCACCCCGTCTACCTGCGCCACGCGCTGATGGTCATGCGGCGGCGCCGCGAGACGTTCGAGTGGCTGGTCGAGGGGCCGGACAGCTGGCAACGGCGCCCCGGCGGGTGGATCGAGACCCGCTACGAGGCCAAGGCCCGGCGGCTGGGCCACGAAGTCTGGTACTTCCGCTACCGCCGCCGGGCCGAATCCGCCTAGCCGGCGGCGAGCAGCGCGCGCCGCTTCTGCGGCTCCGCCCGCCGCATCGCCAGCGAGCGGCAGTCGTCATAGGCCACGCCGCCGCTCATGCCGCTCGGGGGATCGATCGCGTCGAGTTCGTCGCAGGCCGCGTCGGCGGCGACCCGGATTCGTTGGTCGAGTATCCAGCGGCCGTATTCGGAGCGCAGGTCGAGATCGGCGAACTCGACCACGACGTTCGAGGTCAGGCGGGTGCGCTGGCGAACGCCGTTCGACGGATCGCCGGACGGGCGCGCCGAGGGGCCGGTGACGGTGATCGAGCCGTCGCCCTGCGACGCGGCCGGCGCCTGGGGTACGGCGACCGCAAAGGTGATCGTCGCGGCAGCCAAGATTGAGCGGGACATTTCGGAATCCTTTCTGTCGACATTCCTCCTGCCGTCGCTCAGCAAAACGCCGCCGGCAGCCGTCGGTCGTGGCGGATCGCGCCGAGGCGTGAGGTTTCCGCGTCCGGAGGCTTGACCGGCGCGCTGCCGCATATTGGCCGCATTCGCCGGGAAATAGCGTCGCTTCGGTGCTCGAATGATTCTCTATCTTTTTGGTTGAGAAGTGTCCGGCTAGCCGGGCATGTCTTTTTGGCGGGGAGCGGCATGCTGCATTTCGGCGATTTCGACCTTGTCGCGCTCCTTCCGTTCATCGCCGTCGGTTTCGCCGCACAGCTGGTCGACGGCGCGCTCGGCATGGCCTTCGGGGTGATCTCGAACACGCTGCTGGTCGGGGTCCTCGGCGTCCCCCCGGCGCTCGCCTCGCAGCGGGTCCACGTGGTCGAGTGCTTCACCACCGGCGTCTCGGGCATCAGCCACCTGATCCACCGCAACATCGACGGACGGCTGTTCCTGCGGCTGCTGATCCCCGGCGTGATCGGCGGCTTCAGCGGCGCCTACCTGCTGTCGAGCCTCGACGCCGGGGCGGTCAAGCCGTTCGTGCTGATGTACCTGACGGGGATCGGCGTGTACCTGCTGTGGCGCGGCCTGATGTACCCGCCCAAGCTGAAGGAAGCGAAGCTGGTCGCCCCGCTCGGGCTCGTCGGCGGGTTTCTCGATGCCGCGGGCGGCGGGGGCTGGGGCCCGGTGGTCACTTCCAACCTGCTGATCCAGGGCGCCGACCCGCGCAAGGTGGTCGGCACGGTCAACTCGGTCGAGTTCTTCCTCACGCTGACGATCTCGGCCGCGTTCATCTACCACCTCGGCGTGGCCGACCTCGCCGGGGCGACCCTGGGCCTGCTGATCGGCGGCCTGCTGGCGGCGCCGCTCGGCGCCTGGGCGGCCAAGCACTTCCCGGCCAAGCAGATGCTGATCCTGGTCGGCGCGGTGTTGACGCTGACCAGCGCCTACGGCGTGTGGAGCGCGTGGGGGTAACGGACCCCCTCCGTCCGCTGCGCGGACACCTCCCCCGTAAACGGGGGGGGGCTGGAACAAGCGTTATCTGAAGCCTCCCCCGCTTCCGGGGGAGCGAGTGGTGGAGGGGGCTCGTCAGCCCACCACCCCCGCCGCCGCCAGCACCGCCAGGGTCAGCACATCGGGCGCGCTGGCGGTCATCGGGGCGATCTGGACCGGCTTTTCCATCCCGATCAGCATCGGGCCGATG
>JAEZES010000106.1 GCA_023432995.1 Pseudomonadota bacterium | reverse complement strand
ACGTGGACGAGGCCGTCCTTGCCGCCCATGAAGTTCACGAACGCGCCGAAGTCGACGATGTTGACCACCTTGCCCGAGTAGATCTTGCCGACCTCGGGCTCCTCGACGATGCCGAGGATCCACTTCTTGGCGGCTTCGATCTGCGTCAGGTCCGACGAGCTGATCTTGATCACGCCCTCGTCGTCGATGTCGACCTTGGCGCCGGTCTCGGCGACGATCTCGCGGATCACCTTGCCGCCAGTGCCGATGACGTCGCGGATCTTCGACTTGTCGATCGTGATCGTCTCGATCCGCGGCGCGTGCGCCGAAAGCTCGGTGCGCGAGCTGCCGAGCGCCTTGGTCATCTCGCCGAGGATGTGCGCGCGGCCGGCCTTCGCCTGCTCGAGCGCCTTGGCCATGATCTCCTTGGTGATGCCGGCGATCTTGATGTCCATCTGCAGGCTGGTGATGCCCGCTTCGGTACCGGCGACCTTGAAGTCCATGTCGCCGAGGTGGTCCTCGTCGCCGAGGATGTCACTGAGGACCGCGAAGTCCTTGCCCTCGAGGATCAGGCCCATCGCGATGCCGCTGACCGGGCGCGCGATCGGCACGCCGGCATCCATCATCGCCAGGCAGCCGCCGCACACCGTGGCCATCGAGCTCGAGCCGTTGGACTCGGTGATGTCGGACAGAATGCGGATCGTGTACGGGAACTCTTCCTTCGACGGCAGCACCGGGTGCAGCGCGCGCCAGGCGAGCTTGCCGTGGCCGACCTCGCGCCGTCCGGGCGCTCCGAAGCGGCCCACTTCGCCGACCGAGTAGGGCGGGAAGTTGTAGTGCAGCATGAAGCTCTCGTACGACAGCCCGGTCAGGCCATCGATCATCTGCTCGCTGTCCTTGGTGCCGAGCGTGGTGGTGCAGATCGCCTGCGTCTCGCCGCGGGTGAACAGCGCCGAGCCGTGGGTGCGCGGCAGGAAGCCGACGGTCGCCTCGATCGGGCGGACCTGATCGAGCTTGCGGCCGTCGATCCGCGAACCGTCCTTGAGGATCGCGGTGCGGACGACGTCCGCCTCGACCTTCTTGGTCAGCTTGATCGCGGCCATCAGCGTCTGCCCGTCGGCGTCGGCGTACTTGGCCTTGACCTTGTCACGCGCGGCGTTGAGCGCCTCGGAGCGGGCCGACTTGCTGGTCAGCTTGTAGGCCGCGGCGACGTCGTCGCCGATCAGCTTCTTGATCTCGGCCTTCATCGCCGAATTGTCGGCGATCTCGAGCTCCCACGGATGCTTGGCGGCCTTCTCGGCGAGCTGGATGATCGCCTTGACGACCTTCTTCGATTCCTCGTGCGCGAACATCACCGCGCCGAGCATCTCGTCCTCGGTCAGCTCCTTGGCCTCGGACTCGACCATCATCACCGCGTCGTGGGTGGCGGCGACGACGAGGTCCAGCCGGCCCTCGGCGACTTGCGCCATCGACGGGTTGAGCACGTATTCGCCGTCCTTGAAGCCCACGCGGCAGCCGCCGATCGGCCCCATGAACGGGACGCCCGAGATGGTCAGCGCAGCCGACGCGGCGATCATCGCGACGATGTCGGCCTCGGTCTCGCCGTCATAGCTCAGGACCTGGGCGATGCAGTTGATCTCGTTGTAGAACCCTTCCGGGAACAGCGGCCGGATCGGCCGGTCGATCAGGCGGCTGGTAAGCGTTTCCTTCTCGGTCGCCCCGCGCTCGCGCTTGAAGAAGCCGCCTGGAATGCGCCCGGCGGCGGAGAACTTTTCCTGGTAGTGCACGGTCAGCGGGAAGAAGTCCTGCCCTTCCTTGACCGACTTGGCGGCGGTGACCGCGCACAGCACCACGGTTTCGCCGTAAGTGGCGAGGACCGCCCCGTCGGCCTGACGGGCAATGCGGCCGGTTTCCAGAGTGAGGGTCTTGCCGCCCCACTCCAGCGATACGGTTTTCGTGTCGAACATGTGTCTTCCTTCGTGAACCCGCGGCGCCAGATTGCGCGGCGGGGCCTCAAGCCGGGTATGCCGTCCCGGTCCGGTGCGGGGCCCTTAAGCCCCAGGCCCCTCCACCGAATTGCGAAGGATGCCAAAAGCGAAAGGGCGGCCCTCATCGGAGCCGCCCTCGCTAAACTCTTATTTCCGCAGACCCAGCTTCTGGATCAGGCTGTTGTAGCGCTCGACGTCCTTCTTCTTGAGGTACGCGAGCAGGCTGCGGCGCTTGTTGACCATCATCAGCAGGCCGCGGCGCGAATGGTTGTCCTTGTGGTGGTCCTTGAAGTGCTCGGTCAGGTTGCGGATGCGCTCGGTGAGGATCGCGACCTGCACTTCGGGGGAACCGGTGTCGCCCTTGGACTGGGCGTTGTCCTTGATAATCTTCTGCTTCGTCTCGGCCGTGACCGACATTCTCGTTACTCCGCGGTATCGGGTAGGTTGAAGCCCCGCACGACTTTCGCCGTGCCGCCCGAAAGTTCCATCAGCGCCACGGGGACTTTGCCGGCCGTTGCGAGGTAGAGCCCGTCGGGTTCGAGCATTCCGGAGAGGACCCGGCCCTGGCGGGCCGCCTGCGCGCTCTCCGGGTCGAGGGTCAGGGCCGGGATACCGTCCAGCCCCGCCTCCAGCGGCAGGAGGTGGTCTTCAAGCCGCGCGCCGTTACCGATTTGCTCGAGGATGTCCAGCGAAATCGCGTGCGTTTCGGTGAACGGACCCGCGGCGGTGCGCCTGAGATAAGTGACGTGCCCGACCGTTCCCAGAGCGTGCGCGATGTCGCGCGCCAGCGAACGGACATAGGTCCCTTTCGAGACGGTCGCCACCAGAGTAACGCTGTCGGCCAGTTCGAGCGGCGCCTCGGGGGCGAAGATCGGGTCGAGCCGTCCCGGACCCCTGGCGAAAGTCGACTCGATCGGCGGGAGTTCGGCGTTGCCTTCGAGTTCGAGCGAATGGACCGTCACCCGGCGGCTCGCGAGGTCGACCTCTTCGCCTGCCCGTGCCCGGTCGTAAGCGCGCCTGCCGTCGACCTTGAGCGCCGAGTAGGCTGGCGGAACCTGCTCGATCTCCCCGGTGAAGTGCGCGCCGATCGCCGCGACCGCGGCGAGCGGCGGGCGGCGGTCGCTGCGCGCGATGACCTCGCCCTCGAGGTCGAGCGTGTCGGTCTCCTCGCCGAAGGCGATCGTGAAGGCGTAAGTCTTGCGCGCGTCGAGCATGCGCCCGGCGAGCTTGGTCGCCTCGCCGAGCGCGATCGGCAGCACGCCCTCCGCGAGCGGATCGAGCGTGCCGCCGTGGCCGATCTTGACCTTGCCATAGCCGGCCCGGCGCAGCACGCGCTTGACCGCCGCGACGGCCTGGGTCGAACCCAGGCCGCGCGGCTTGTCGAGCACGAGCCAGCCGTGAGGTTGCGGCAAGGTCGCAGCTTCGGTCATTCGGGAAACGCCAGGCTCCTGCCGTGGTCGCGGATGTCGCGCGGCCAGTCATAGGTGAAGTGGTCGTAGCCGACCTTGTTCCCGGCATACATCTCGCGCACCGCGTCGACGAAATGCGGCAGGTCACCCGCCATCGCATAGAGAAAGCGATAGGCGGTGTCGTGGTGGTCCTTTGCCGTGCGTCCCTTGCGCAGCGCCTCCTCGACCAGCTTGCGCAGCGTCGCCGAGGCCCCGCCGCGCTGCTGCGCGAGCCATTCCCAGTGGCGCGGCAGGAGCGTCACCTCGCGGGCTTCGACGCCGAGCGCCGGGCGCCCGCGCCGCGGAGCCGGCTGCGCCTCGGGACGCAGGTCGAGATCGATCTGCCGCCCCGTCTCGTCGTCGAATGCGAGCAGGTCGCTGGTCCGCTCGAGCGGCTGGACCTCGCGCATCCTGGGCACGACTTCCTCGCGCGTGCCGCGAGCGAGCAACTGGTCCTTGAGGAATACGGTAAGGGTCATCGGAAACCTTCTTGTCGGCGGCCAGATAATCACCCGGGTTTTATTTTTCAATATATCCGGGTTAAATTATCCGCCGGCGATGAAGGCGGCCAGGTCGAGGTACCGCTCCTGCACCCACAGCACCGGAGGCAGCACGACCCGCTCGACGACGCCGAGCCCGGGAAACAGCCACGGGATCACCAGCAGGAGCAGGAAGATGAGCGCGAAGCCGAACGGCCGCAGCCGGGCATAGACCCGCGCCGCGGCGGGCGGCAGCAGCCCCTCGACGATGTGCGATCCGTCGAACGGCGGCACCGGCAGCAGGTTGAACAGCGCCAGGAACACGTTGATCAGGATCAGCACGAAGGCGAACGTGCCGACCAGGCTGAAGGCGCCGTCGGCCCCGACCACCACCGGGCTCCCGGCAGCCGACAGGGCGAGCTGCGCGCCGGCGGGCCCGAGAAGGCCGAGCACCACGGCCGCGGCCGCGGCCAGCACCAGGT
>JAEZES010000103.1 GCA_023432995.1 Pseudomonadota bacterium | reverse complement strand
CGGCTTCGCCTCCTCGCAATGACGACGAAAGGTGGTGGGCGCCTTCGGCCCGCTACGCTCGCAATGACGAGGTGAGGCGTCAGTCGAGCGTCAACCAGTCTCGTCCGCCGCGTCGGCGGCTTCGGCTTCCGGCGGGGTGCCGAGCAGGCCGCGGGCTTCGAGCATCGGCTCCACGCGCGGCTCGCGGCCGGCGAAGGCGCGGTAGGCTTCGAAATAGTCCTGCGTTCCGCCGGGGCTGAGGATCATCTTGCGGAAGCGGTCGCCGTTGGCGCGTGTCAGGCCGCCATTCTCGCGGAACCAGGCGCGGCTGTCGCGGTCGAGCATCTCGGTCCACAGGTACGAGTAGTAGCCGGCCGAGTAGCCCGACGGATCGGAGAAGATGTGCCGGAAGTAGCTCGAGCGGTAGCGCGGCGGGACCAGCGCGACCTCGAGCCCGAGGCGGTCGAGCGCCCCCTGCTCGAACGCGTCGACTTGCGCCGGGGTCGCCACCGCGGCCGCCTGCTGCGGCGTCAGCGCGTGCCACTCCATGTCGAGCAGCGCCGCCTCGACCACTTCGCCGAGCTCGTAGCCCTGGTTCCACTTGCCGGCGGCCTCGATCCGCTCGATCAGCTCGACCGGCATCGCCGCGCCGGTCTCGTGATGGCGGGCGTAGTGGGCGAGGACCTCGGGGTGGCTGGCCCACATCTCGTTGACCTGGCTCGGGTACTCGACGAAGTCGCGCGCCACGCCGCCGCCCGAGGGGTAGGTCAGGTCGCTGAACAGGTAGTGCAGCGCGTGGCCGAACTCGTGGAACATCGTCTGCACGTTGTCCCAGCTGACCAGCTGCGGTTGGCCCTCGGCTGCCTTGGGGATGTTGAGCACGTTGTAGGCAACGGTCCGGGTGCCCCACAGCTTGCTCTGGTCGACCAGCGTGCTCATCCACGCCCCGCCGCGCTTGGAATCGCGCTGGTAAGGGTCGAAGTAGAACAGCCCGAGCTCGGAGCCGTCGCGGTCGAACACCGTGTAGGTGGTGACGTCGGGATGCCACACCGGCAGGTCGGTGCGCTTGGTGAAGGTCAGGCCGTAGAGCCGGTTGGCGGCGTAGAACACGCCGTCCTCGAGCACGCGGTCGATCTGGAAGTAGGCCTTCACCGTTCCCTCGTCGAACGCGTAGCGCTGCTGCTTCACCTTGTCGGCGTACATCTGCCAGTCCCACGGGCGGACCTCGAAGTCCTGGCCGTCGGCGCGGATCGCCTCGTTGAGGATCGCCGCCTCGCGCTTCTGGGTCGCCGCCAGCGCGGGGACCATCCGGCGCATGAAGTCGAGCGCGGTCTGCGGGTCCTGCGCCATGCGGTCGTACATCGTGTAGGCGGCCCAGGTCGGCTCGCCGAACAGCGCCGCCTTGCGCGCGCGCAGCTGGACGATCTCGGCCACCAGCGCGCGGGTGTCGTTGGCGTCGCCGCGGGCGGCGCGGTGGATCGAGCGCTCGAACAGCGCCTCGCGCGTGGCGCGCTCGGTCAGCGTCGCCAGCGGCGGCTGCTGGGTCGTGTTCTGCAGCGCCAGCAGGTATTGCCCGGCGAGCCCGCGCGCCTCGGCCGCCTTGGCCGCGGCGGCGATCTCGGCCTCGCTGAGCCCGGCCAGCGCGGCGCGGTCGGCGACCACCAGCGCGTTGGCGTTGGTCGCCTCGACCAGCACCTGCCCGAAGCGCGTGGTCAGCTCCGACAGCCGGGTGTTGATCGCCTTGACCTCGTCTTTCTGCGCGTCGCTCAGCATGGCCCCGGCGTGGACCATGTCCTCCCAGGTGTTCTCGAGCAGCCAGGCGTCTTCCGGGGTCAGGCTCATCGCCGCGCGGTTGTCGTAGACCGCCTTGACCCGGGCGAAGAGCTCGGGGTCGAGGTTGATCGCGTCGAAGTGGGCCGAGAGCTTCGGCGACATCTCGGCGTCGATTGCGTCGAGCGTGTCGTTGGTGTGGGCCCCGGTGACGGTGCCGAACGCGGCGTAGACCCGGCCGAGCATGCGGCCCGAGCGCTCGAGCGCGACGATGGTGTTGTCGAACGTCGGCGGCTCGGGGTTGGCGGTGATCGCCGCGATCTCGGCGCGCTGGATCGCCATCGCCTGCTCGAACGCGGGCTTGTAGTCGCTGTCCTGGATCCGGCTGAAGTCGGTGGTGTGGAACGGCAGCGTCCAGTCCTCGGCGAACGGGCCGCTGGCCTCGGGAAGGCTGACGGACGCGGTCGCGGGCATCGCGGTATCCTCGGCGGTGGTGCAGGCGGCGAGCAGCGCGCCGAGCGCGGCGCCGGTGAAGAGGCGGATGGTCATCGGGGAAAGTCTCCTCGCGCGCGGACGGCGCCGGTCGGTTTCATGGGCAACCGCCTAGGCGGCGCGCGGCGGCGAGGCAAGGGTGGGGGGAGAGAGGGGCCCTCATCCAAGCTCCGCTAGCCAGCAAGCTGGCAAGCTGCGCTATCCTTCGCCCACCAGTGGGAGAAGAAGCTTGGCCGCAAGCGCTGGGTCTTTCTGCTCCCCCTGGCGGGAGAAGGATACGGAGACTTACTCCCGCGCAAGCGGGGGTTAGCCGGAGTTGGATGAGGGCTCCTTCGCCCCCAGCGCAAACCGCGCCACCGCCTCGTAGTGCGCGCCGCTGCGGCCGAGGTGGCTTTCGAACAGCAGGAACTCCTCGACCGTCCACGGCCCGGCGGCGAGGTCGCTCCAGGCGGCGAGCCAGGCGGCGACCGGCCCCGCCGCGCGGTCGGTGCGGGCGAGGGTGATGTGGGGCACGAACTTGCGCGTCTCGCGCCCGAGCCCGGCGCTCTCACAGGCGCGCTCGACCTTCTGCCGCAGCGCTTCGAGCTCGGCGGTCGGGGGGACCCGGGCCCACAC
>JAEZES010000093.1 GCA_023432995.1 Pseudomonadota bacterium | reverse complement strand
GCCCTTCGCCCAACCGGCCGACTGCACGTCGGCAACCTGCGCATGGCGCTGCATAGCTGGCTGCTGGCACGGAAGGCTGGCGGCCGCTTCCTGCTGCGGATCGACGACACCGACGCAGCGCGCAGCGCGGAGCGGTTCGTCGCAGCGGTTCGCGCTTCGTGGTGCAACGCGCAAGAGCAGGGCGGTTCGATCATGCGGTTGCCATTGTTACCGCCGCAAGCCGCAAACGTTCTCCCGCTGGCGTCTCGCGCTTTCGGCGCTAAGCTGCGGGCGGAGCACGCCGGGAGGACCCGATCATGAAACCGATCGCATTGCTGTTTGCTGCCGCGGGGATGACGGCCGGTGCCGCGGTCGCCCTCGCACCGTTGGCGGCGCTTGCCGCCGCGCCGAGCGCCGACATCAGCGGCACCTGGACAACCGAGTTCGACAGCCAGGTTGGCAAGCAAACCTACACCTATACCTTCAAGCTCGAAGGCGAGAAGCTGACCGGGCATGCCAAGTCGAACCTCGGCGAGGGTCCGGTGCAGGGCACTGTCGACGGCGACAAGGTGACCTTCGTCGAGAACCTCGACTACCAGGGGCAGGCTCTGGCCATCACCTACATCGGCCAGATCGTCTCGGCGAACGAGATCAAATTCAAGCGCGACGTCGCCGGTGCCGGTGGCGAGGAGTTCACGGCCACGCGGCAGTAGCCCGCATGGCAAGCCCGGCTCGCGCGATGCGCCTGGCGCTGGCGACCGCCCTGCTGGTCGCCACGCTGGCTGCGTGCGGCGGGCCGCCGGCCGAGACGGCGGAGCAGGCCACGCCGGCGCGCGCGTCCGAGTCCGCCGTCGGCGGTACGGCTGTACCTTCGCCCGCTCCGGCGCCTTCGCTCGTTGAGCCGAACGGCGCGATCGCGGACCTCGACGCGCTGGGCGGCGAGTACCGGGTCGCGGGAGCCGGCGGGCGCGAGATCGACCTGCCGCATGCGATCACCGCGCGGATCGACGATACCGGAATAATCGTCGACTCCGGCTGCGTGCAGCTGTCTTGGGTGTTGTTCTTCGACGGCCCGCGGCTCGTCACCGAACAGCTTTTCCCGCGCGCGAGCTGCGGCCGCGCGCTGCTGCCGGAGGAAGAGGCGATCGTCGCCGCGATGAACGGCGCCAGCGCGATCACCCGCACCCCCGCGAACGGGATCGAGATTGGCGGGGAGGACGGCGTTCTATTGTTCAGCCAGTGAGTGAGCGCTAGGCGCCGCGCATGGCCACGACCCGCTTCGCGCCTTCGCCGACCGGGCAGCTGCACGTCGGCAACGTGCGCACCGCGCTGCACAACTGGCTGCTGGCGCGCCAGGCGGGCGGCCGCTTCCTGCTGCGGATCGACGACACCGACGCGGCGCGCAGCGAGGAGCGGTTCGTCGAGGCGATCCGCGAGGATCTGGCCTGGCTCGGGCTCGAACCCGACGGCGAGGCGCGGCAGTCGGAGCGGCTGGCGCAGTACGAGGCGGCGTTCGACCGGCTGCGGGACGCGGGTCGGGTCTATCCGTGCTACGAGACGGCGCAGGAGCTCGAGCTCAAGCGCAAGGTGCAGCTCGGCCGGGGCCTGCCGCCGATCTACGACCGCGCGGCGCTGAAGCTGACCGAAGCCGAGCGTGCCGGCAAGGAGGCCGCGGGCCTTGCGCCTCACTGGCGTTTCCGGCTCGACGAGGCTGCGCCGATCGAGTGGCACGACGGCATCCGCGGCGCGCAGCATTTCGAGCCCGCGCAGCTCAGCGATCCGGTCGTCCGCCGTGCGGACGGCTCGTGGCTGTACATGCTGCCGAGCGCGGTCGACGACATTGCGATGGGCGTGACCGACGTGCTGCGCGGTGAGGATCACGTCTCCAACACCGCGCTGCAGATCCAGATGTTCACCGCGCTCGGTGCGGCGCCGCCGCGCTTTGCGCACGAGGCGCTGCTGGTCGGCAGCGAGGGCAAGCTGTCGAAGCGGCTCGGCTCGCTCGGCTGCGACGCCTTCCGCGCGGCGGGGATCGAGCCCGAAGCGCTGGTCGCGCTGCTCGCGCGCCTCGGCACTTCGCAGCCGGTCGAGCCGATCCTCGAACGCGAGCGGCTGGTGGGGAGCTTCGACCTGGCGACGTTCGGCCGGGCGCCGGCGCGGTTCGACGAAGCCGAGCTGGCCCGGCTCAACGCCTCGATCGTGCACCAGCTGCCGTTCGAACAGGTCGCTCCGCGCCTGCCCGCAGGCATGCCGGCGGAAGCCTGGGAAGCGATCCGGCCGAACCTCGAAACGGTGGCCGAGGCGGCCGACTGGTGGCGCGTCGTCACCGGCCCGATCGAAGTGCCGCCGTTCGACCCGGAGGCGCGCGTCTACCTGGCGCAGGCGGAGCGGTTGCTCGTCTGGAGCGACGATCCGTGGCCCGCATGGACCGGCGCGCTCAAGCAGGCGACGGGGCGCAAGGGGCGCGCGCTGTTCCTGCCGCTGCGCCAGGCGCTCACCGGCAGGGACCACGGCCCCGAGATGCACGCGCTGCTGCCGCTGATCGGCGAAGCCGAGGCCCGCCGCCGGCTGATTGCCGCCGCGGCCTGACCGGCGCCGAAAGGCTGGCGAATCCGCCGGCTCGCGCTAGACTGCTGCGACGTCCATCAGGGAGAGGGCCGAACCATTAAATCGATCGCATTCCTGCTCGCCGCCGCGACAATCGGCACCGGCGCGGCCGTCGCGCTGGCCCCGTCGGCCGCGCTCGCCGCAGCGCCCGCCGCCGATGTCAGCGGCACCTGGACGACCTCGTTCGACAGCCAGGTGGGCCAGCAGACCTACACCTATACCTTCAAGCTCGACGGCCAGACGCTGACCGGGCACGCCAAGTCGAACCTCGGCGAGGGCGACCTCTCGGGCACGGTCGATGGCGACAAGGTGACTTTCGTCGAGAACCTCAACTACCAGGGCCAGCCGCTCGCCATCACCTATACCGGGCAGATCGTCTCGGCCGACGAGATCAAGTTCAAGCGCGACGTCGCCGGCGCGGGCGGCGAGGAGTTCACGGCCAAGCGGCAGAGCTAGCAGCCGCGGATCGCTGGCCAGCCGGTTGGCCCGCTCGCTCGGGCCCAACGGCAGACCCATGGGAGAC
>JAEZES010000091.1 GCA_023432995.1 Pseudomonadota bacterium | reverse complement strand
GCCCTGCAGCGGCCGGGGGCCCCGCGGCGGCTCCACCGGCACCGCCAGGCCGCCCTCGCCCGGGCGGCGCTTGCGGCCCTTCTTGACGACGAGCTTGTGCTTGCCGTGCACGCTGCGGACGTGGATCTCGACGTATTCGTCCATGCCCAGCGTCTTGCGCTGCCTGACCAGTTCGCGCTTGACCTCGTTCGCCACGGCGGCGGGAAGGTCGGGACGCCGCGCGCGCTGCCTGCGCCGCTGCTCGGCCAGTTCGCGCTCGATATCGTGACGGGTTTCGCGGCGAGGTATCGCTGGGCTCATACCGTAAAGCTCTCGCCGCAGCCACAGGCACCTTTGGCGTTGGGATTGGCGAACACGAAGCCGGCGGCGAAATCGTCCTCCTGCCAGTCCATCGTCGAACCGACCAGGTACAGCACGCTGCCGCCGTCGATGTAGAACGTCCCCCCCGGAGTGACGATCTTCTCGTCGAAAGGCTGTTCCTCGGTGACGTAGTCGACCGAGTAGGCCAGCCCCGAGCAACCGCGGCGCGGGGTCGAGAGCTTCACGCCGATCGCGCCTTCGGGCGCGCGCGCCATCAGCGCGGCGATGCGCGCCTCGGCGGCGGGCGTCAGGGTGACCGCGGCGGGTCGCTGGCGGAGCTTGCTCTCGGTCATGCGCTTGCCTCGTCGAGATGGGTGCCCGGACGCGGCACTACAACATCCCCAGCTCGAGGCGGGCCTCATCGCTCATCTTGGCCGGGTCCCACGGCGGATCCCACACCAGGTTGACCTCGGCGTCGCGCACGCCCGGGACCGAGCTGACGCGGAGCTCGACCTCGCCGGGCATCGATTCCGCGACCGGGCAATGCGGCGTGGTCAGCGTCATCGTCACCATGACGTCGGCCTCGGGGGTGACTTCGACGCCGTAGATCAACCCGAGGTCGTAGATGTTCACCGGGATCTCGGGATCGTAGATCTCGCGCAGCGCGTCGATCACCGCCTCGTAGAGCGCGCCACCGGGCTCGGTCGGGCTGTCGCCCTGCGGCGCTTGCGCGAGAAAGCCTTCGAGGTAGTCGCGCTTGCGTGCGAGCTTCTCGGCCGCGGGTTCCGCGTCCTCGACGCGCGCGCGGGGCGGCGGCGGCACGCCTTCGACTTCCTCGACCCGGAAGCTCTTGCCGGTTTCCTCGTTCATCCGAAGATCCTCTTGGTGCGCTCGATGCCGCGCAGCAGCGCGGCGACGTCGCTCTCGTCGCTGTACAATCCAAAGCTCGCCCGCGCGGTCGCCGGCACGCCGAGACGGTCCATCAGCGGCTGCGCGCAATGGTGCCCGGCGCGGATCGCGACGCTCTCCTCGTCCAGGATGGTGCCGAGATCGTGCGGATGAATGCCGTCGAGCGCGAAGCTGACGATGCCGGCGCTGTCGTCGGGCCCGAACAGGGTCACGTCGTTCATCCCGCGGAGCCCTTCGCGCAACTGCGCGACCAGGCGCGCCTCGTGCGCGTGGATCGCCTCGAGACCGATGCCGGCGACATAATCGCAGGCCACGCCGAGCCCGATCGCCTCGACGATCGCCGGGGTCCCTGCCTCGAACCGCTGCGGCGGCGGCGCAAAGGTGGTCTTCTCGAACGTGACCCGCTCGATCATCGCGCCGCCGCCCTGCCACGGCGGCATGGCCTCGAGCAGCTCGCGACGGCCCCACAAGGCGCCGATCCCGGTCGGACCGTAGAGCTTGTGGCCGGAGAAGGCATAGAAGTCGCAGCCGAGCGCGGCGACGTCGACCGGCAGCCGCGGGACCGCCTGGCAGCCGTCGAGCAGCAGCCTGGCGCCGACCGCATGGGCGAGGCCCGCGGCGCGCGGCGCGTCGAGCACCGAGCCGAGTACGTTCGACACGTGCGCGAAGGCGACCATCGCGTGGTCGTTCGTCAGCAGGCGCTCGGCGGCGTCGAGGTCGATCCGGCCGTCGGCGGTCAGCGGACAGACGTCGACCTGCCATCCGGCGAGCTGCCAGGGCACGATGTTCGAGTGGTGCTCGAGCTCGCTCAGCAGCACGCGGCGCTTGTCGGGGTAGCTGTAAGCGACGAGGTTGATCGCCTCGGTTGCGCCGCGGGTGAACACCACCTCGTCCTCGCGGCCGCCGATGAACTCGGCGACCCGGCGCCGGGCCGCCTCGTAGCCGAGCGTCATCTCGGCCGAGCGCGTGTACACGCCGCGGTGGACCGTGGCGTAGTCGGCGCCGATCGCGCGGGTCACCGCATCGATCACCGCCTGCGGCTTCTGCGCCGTGGCGGCGGAGTCGAGGTAGTGCCACGGCGTGCCGTCGGCGTTGCGCAGGCCGGGGAACTCGCGCCGCAAATCCTCCCCGAGCTTGCTCGGGGAGGTGGCAGGCGCCGAAGGCGGCTGACGGAGGGGTACCCCTCCCCCCCCCGCTTCGCTGGCGGTCCCCCTCCCCGAGGCAAGCTCGGGAAGGATTGGATCATGCTCGCTCATGCCTTGTCTCCCAGCGCCGCGAGGGCTGCGTCGAACAGCGCGTCGCGCTCCCGCTCGTCCGCGACTGCGACGAAGGCATCGGCGATGAACGCGCGCACGAGCAGCTTCTGCGCGAGCTCGGGCGGGATGCCGCGCGCGGCCATGTAGAAGCGCGCGGCCTCGTCCATCTCGCCGATCGCCGCGCCGTGGGCGCACTTGACGTCGTCGGCGAAGATCTCGAGCTCGGGCTTGGCATTGGCGGCAGCGCCGAGCTCGAGCAGCAGGCCCTTGAAATCCTGCGCCGCGTCGGTCTGTTGCGCATGGCGGGCGACCTCGATGCGGCCAAGGAAGTTGCCCGTGGCCTGGCCCCAGTGGACCGCGCGCACGACCTGGTTCGAGCTCGCGCCGGGCTCGGCGTGGACGGCGCGGGTGACGAACTCGCGCGTCGCCGTGCCGCCGCCGATGGTCACCCCGCCGAACTCGAAGTGTGCGCCTGTGGCCAGCCGCACTTCGACTTCGAGCCGGGTATAAGCACTCGCCGAAGCCACCGCGAAGATCTCCGCCCGAGCGCCTTCGCCGACGGTCAGCCGCACGCGGTGCAGGCCGGGGTACGCGTCGTCGAGGATCAGCGTCTTCGAGCGCGTCTCGCCGGGGGCCAGCGTGGCCTCGTGCCACACCTCAAGCTCCGCCGGCGCGAGCTGCGCCAGCGCCTCGGGATCGGCATAGCGCCAGTCCTCGTCGCGCGTGGTGAGGAGGGTGAGCAGGGTCATGCGCGCGATCCCACGGCAGCGCCAACGGGGTTCACGCGGAGACGCGGAGACGCGGAGAAGGAAAGGGGATGCGCTCGCAGAGGCGCAGAGGCGCGGAGGGGTAGCGCCTGCGGCGAAGCCGCTTTCCCCCCTGCGGGTTGCGACAAGCGGATGGCACGGAGTCGGGGAGCGGCTTCGCCGCAGGCCGCTCCGCGTCTCCGCGTCTCCGCGTGGCCCCAGTCTCTGCGCCTCTGCACCTCTGCGAGCACCCAATCCATCACGCCACCGCCTCGTAACCCTCGCGCTCGAGTTCGAGCGCCAGCTCGGGCCCCCCGCTGCGGACGATGCGGCCCTTCGACAGCACGTGGACCACGTCCGGCTTCACGTAATCGAGCAGCCGCTGGTAGTGGGTGATCAGCAGCACGCCCTTGTCCGGGCGGCGCATGATCGCGTTGATGCCCTCCCCGACGATCCGCAACGCATCGATGTCGAGACCGCTGTCGGTCTCGTCGAGCACCGCGAAGGCGGGGTCGAGGATGCCCATCTGGACCATCTCGGCGCGCTTCTTCTCGCCGCCCGAGAAGCCGACGTTCACCGGCCGCTTGAGCATTTCCATGTCGAACCGGAGCAGCCCGGCCTTCTCGCGCGCGAGCTTGAGGAACTCGCCGCCCGACAGCGGCTCCTGCCCGCGCGCCTTGCGCTGCGCGTTGAGCGCCTCGCGCAGGAACTGCACGTTGGAGACGCCGGGGATCTCGACCGGGTACTGGAACCCGAGAAACAGCCCCGCCGCCGCCCGCTCGTGCGGCGCGAGCGCGAGCAGATCCTGTCCATTGAAGCTCACCGAACCCCCGGTCACCTCGTACCCCGGCCGCCCGCCGAGCACATAGGCCAGCGTCGACTTGCCCGCACCGTTCGGCCCCATGATCGCGTGCACTTCGCCCGCGTTCACGGCGAGCGTGAGCCCGTTGAGGATCGGCGTGCCGCCAACCGTGGCGTGGAGATTATCGATCTGGAGCATTCGAGGTCCTGGTCTGGTCGGCAGCGCAGGGCGCCGGCTGCATGATTGGGTCGATACCGACCGCATCGCTGGCGGGCAGCGTCGCGATGAAGTGGTCGGCGTCCTCGAGGGCCGCGGCGATGAAGCGCTCGCGCGCCTCTTGGTTGGGCATCGTCGGCTGAAGGGTCCGATCGGCTTCGCGCACCGCATTCGCGCGCACGGTCGCGCAGGCAGTGGGCGAGTTGGGCCCGTAGATACTCGCGTCGATCGAGCGTCCGTCGCGCGACAGGTCGGTCTGCCCGCGGGTGAGCATGCCGCAGACCACGTAAGCGCGCACGGCATCGGCGATCGGCCCGGCCAGATCGAGCCGGTCGAGCGTGCAGGTCTGGGCAAGGCCGGGCGCGGGCACGAGAACGAGCAGACAGGGCGCCAACCGCTTGAACATCAAGCACCCTCCTCCTCGTCGCCGGTGGTGTCGAACACCTCGTCCGCCTCGCGCCGCGCGCCCGCCGCGTTTGCCGCCAGCGCCTTGCGACGGTCGAACGGTTTCTGCAGCTCGGCGAGGATCGCTGCGACGACCGTGTCGCCGTCCTCGAGCACCTGCTCTTCGGCGAAGCGCAGCACCCGCACACCGACATCGGCCAGCTTCTTGTCCTGCAGCGCGGCGACTTCCGCGCTGACGTCGCCGGTCACCTCGACCACCAGCCAGCGGGCCGGGCAGGCGAAGTCGACCACCGTCGAACCAATCACCACCTGGCGATGGAACTTGAACCCGCCGACCTTCTGCCCGCCGAGCCGCGCCCACAGCGCCTTTTCGGCCTCGGTCGGCTCGCGCCGCATCGCCCGCGCCATCTCCTTGAGCCGCTCGCGCCGCGTCTCGGACACGTTCCACGCGGTGCGCGGAGCGGTTTCCTTGCGTTCGGCGGGACCGCGGAGGGAGAGGGTCTTGCGCGCGGTCACAGCGTGAGCCCGGTGAAGTTCGCTACCGCGAGCGCGATCTCGTCGTTGAGCGCGCGGGTGGCGGCGTCGTGGGCGCGTTCGCGCTCGGCCTCTTGGCTCGCGCTGAGCCGCGCCTCGGGCAGGCCGAAGCCGGCGTCGATCTCGGCCAGGCGGAACTCGCGAACGCGGCGGATCTGGGTGTAGCACAGCGAGCGCAGCGCCACGACCGCGGCCACCAGGC
>JAEZES010000076.1 GCA_023432995.1 Pseudomonadota bacterium | reverse complement strand
CCTGGGGAGAGCGCCGGGCCTCGCCGGGCCGAATGGGTCGGCCTAGACTTAGCGCAGCAGCGAGAGAACGTTCTGCTGGCTCTGGTTGGCCTGCGCCAGCATCGCGGTCGACGCCTGGCTGAGGACCTGCGCCTTCGCGAGCGCCGTGGTCTCCGCCGAGTAGTCGGTGTCCTCGATGCGCGAACGCGCGTCCGACAGGTTGGTCACGTTGTTGGTCAGCGTGTTGACCGCCGACTCGAGACGGCTCTGGCCGGCGCCGAGCGTGGCGCGGGCGGTCGAGATCGACTCGAGCTCGGTGTCGAGCGTGGCGATCGTGGTTCCGGCCGCCGCGGCATCGTCGATGTCGTACGACCCGGCCGCACCGCCGCTCGCGGCGAGCGAGGTCAGGTCGGCCATCGTCAGATCGACGGTGTCGCTGGCGTTCGCGCCGGCCTGGATGGTGACCGTGGCGACGCTGCCGTCAAACAGAACGACGCCGTTGAACTCCGAGTTCGTGACCACCTGGTCGATCTGCGCGGTCAGCTGGTCGACTTCGGCCTGCAGGTTGGTGCGGTCGGCGTCCTGATAGGTGCCGGACGCGGCCTGCACGGCCAGTTCGCGAACGCGCTGCAGCATGTTGGTGACTTCGTTGAGCGCACCTTCCGCGGTCTGCGCCAGCGAGATGCCGTCGTTGGCGTTGCGGATGCCCTGGTTCATGCCGCGGATCTGCGACGTCATCGAGCTGGCGATGGCCAGGCCGGCGGCGTCGTCCTTGGCGCTGTTGATGCGCTTGCCGGTGGAAAGACGCTCCATGGCGGTGCCGAGAGCCTTGTCGGCGCTCGCCGACGCGTTGGCGGCCCTGAGCGCGCTGATATTGGTGTTGATCACGGACATAAGAAAACTCCTTCGGTCGATTTCGACGCTGCCCGGATGGTTTCATGAATGGTGGCAGCTGAGCCCAAGACCGACACCGGGGTCCGACATTTAAGGGCTGAGGCACGCGCAAACTGGCGTCAGATCAGCGATAAATCTGCCGATCCACGTAGTTCTACTAGGTCTAAAATTAGCGATAACTTGCCCGTCCGCGCGTCACTTCGGTCGCAAGAAATAGCGGGTCAAATGGGGGTCGAGGTGGGGTCGCTTGAAACGTCGCATGCGTTCAAAAAAAGTCATTCTGCTCTTGCCAGCAAACTGGACGGAATTGCGTCTTCGCTGTTTCCCGGCCGGCATCTGACGGTCGGAGACGATTGCGAACGCCTGCTTGCCGATCGTGCGAGCACTGTCAGCGTGTCGCGGGGCGAACGGCCGGGCCTGAGCCGGACGGCGAGCCGGGCGCGGCTCGCCTATACCGACCCGCTGTCCGAGGCGACCTTCGCCGCGCTGATCGCACTGCTCGCCGGCCGCAGCGAACCCGTCGCCGCCGATCCGGAGACACTCTCGGTGCTGGCGGTGGCCGATCGCCTGGCGCGGACCGACATCCCGGTGCTGATCAACGGACCGACCGGGACCGGCAAGGAAGTGCTCAGCCGCTTCATCCATAATCGCAGCGACCGGCGCGACCAGCCGTTCGTGGCGGTCAATTGCGCGGCGATCCCCGAGACGATGATGGAAGCGCTGCTGTTCGGCCACCAGAAGGGCGCCTTCACCGGCGCCACCGGGGCCAGCGAGGGCTTCTTCCGCGCCGCCGACGGCGGCACGCTGCTGCTCGACGAGATCGCCGAGCTGCCGCTGGCGCTGCAGGCCAAGCTGCTGCGCGCGCTGCAGGAAGGCGAAGTCGTGCCGGTCGGAGCGACGCGGCCGGTCAAGGTTGACGTGCGAGTGATCGCCGCTGCCAACCGCGACCTGCCGGTCGAAGTCGAGCAGGGCCGCTTCCGCGCCGACCTCTACTATCGCCTCAACGTGTTCCCGATCGGGCTGGTGGCGCTGCGCGACCGCCCGGCCGACATCGCCCCGCTCGCCTTCGCGCTGCTGTTACGCCACTCGCCCGACGGCGCCCCGGCGCCGTGGATCAGCGACGCCGCATTGGCGATGCTGCGGGCGCACGGCTGGCCCGGCAACGTCCGCGAGCTCGAGAACGTGATGCGGCGCGCCCAGATCCTCGCCGCCGGCCAACCGGAGATCCGCCCCGAGCACATCGTGTTCGACCGCGCAGTACGCCTGGTCGAGACGGCCAGCGACGAGCCCGAGGCGTCGGCCGGCGAGAAGCTGTCCAAGATCGTGCAGATCTCGGAGGCCCGCGCGATCATGGAGACGCTCGACGCCTGCGGCGGACGCCGTGCGCAGGCCGCCCGGCAGCTCGGCATCAGCGAGCGCACGCTGCGCTACCGGCTGGCGTCGTTCCGTGAGGCCGGCCTGGCCATCGGAGGCCGCCGATGAGTGCGGTCAACGGCCTCGGCGCCGGCGGCTCGGTCGGGCAGATCATCGCGCTGCGCCAGCAGATCATCGATCGCACGGCGCTGCTGCAGGAGCTGCATCAGGCGAAGCAGGGCGGTGCCGTCGAGGCGCCGGCCGAGCCCGCCGGTGGGTTCGCCGACACGCTGAAGACGGCGCTCGACGGGGTCAACGCCAGCCAGCAGCGCGCGGCGGGACTGACCGAGGCGTACGAACGCGGCGAAGCCACCGACATCGCCAAGGTCATGCTCGCCCGGCAGGAAGCCGGCGTCGCGTTCGAGGCGACACTGCAGGTGAGGAACAAGCTGTTGTCCGCCTACCAGGACATCATGCGGATGGGGGTCTGAGTAAATGAGTGACCTGGTTCCCTCCCCTGCGGGGAATGCGGCCGCGCTGCCGCAAACGTTGCTGGCGCCGCTGCGCGATCCCGCAGGCGGGACGACGCTCGATCGCCTGCGCGCGTTTGCCGCGCAGCCGCCGGTCAGGAAGGCCCTGCCGTGGTTCGCCGGGGTCGCCGGCCTCGGCCTGATCGCGCTGACCTGGACCGCGCTCTCGCCGGCGCCGCAGCGAATGCTCTATTCGACGCTCAATGACGCCGAGCGGGCCGAGGTGGTCGCCGCGCTCGACAAGGCGTCGATCGGCTACACGATCGACAACGCCACCGGGGCGCTCAGCGTCGACGAGAGCGACCTCTATCGCGCCCGCATGCTGGTGGCGTCCGAAGGCGCGCTGGCGACGCCCGAGAGCGGCGCGGAGCTGCTCGACTCCCTGCCGATGGGCGCCAGCCGCACGCTCGAGGGCGACCGGCTGCGCGCCGCTCAGGAACGCGAGCTGACGCTGACGATCATGGAAATCGACGGGGTCGAGGCGGTGCGCGTGCATCTCGCCCGGCCCGAGCGCTCGGTGTTCGTGCGCGAAGACGCGCCGCCGAGCGCCTCGGTCATGCTGCGCCTCGCGCGCGGGCGACAGCTGGCCGACAGCCAGGTGACCGCGATCGCCAACCTGGTCGCCGCCTCGGTGCCCGGGCTGTCGATCGATTCGGTGCGGATCGTCGACCAGCACGGCAGGCTCCTGTCGCAGCCCGAAAGCGCCGACTCCGACGGGCTGGGATTGCAGGCGCGGATGGAAAGCAAGCTGCGCGCGCAGGTCGCGCAGCTGCTGACGCCGATGTTCGGCGAAGGCAATTTCTCGAGCGAGATCCAGGTCGAGCTCGACATGAACGAGGTCACCTCGGCGCGCGAGAGTTACGACAAGGAAGGGGCGATCCGGCGCGAGACGCAGCAGGAAACCCAGACCGTCGGCGGGGCCGCAATCGGCGTACCCGGCGTCCTGTCCAACTCGCCGCCCGCAGATGCCCAGGCGCAGCCCGGCGCGCCCGACGGCACCCCGGTCGTGACGCCGCGCCCGCCGACGACCGGCGAGAGCAGCGCCACGCGCACGTACGAGCTCGGCCGTGAGGTGGCGGTTTCGAACACCGCGCCCGGGAGCGTCCGGCGGCTGTCGGTCGCCGTCGCGCTCAGCGCGGAAGCGATGAAAGGAACGAGCGCCGCCGACCTCAAGAAGGTCGAGCGCCTGATCTCCGCCGCGGTCGGCGCCAACCCCGAACGCGGCGACCAGGTCGCAGTGATAGTGCGCCCGTTCCTGGCGCCCGAAGTCGACGCGCTGCCCTTCTGGGAGACGGCGTGGTTCGCGACGATCCTGCGCAACGCCGTGGCCCTGCTGGCGGTGGTGCTGGTCCTGCTGTTCGCGGTCCGGCCGCTGCTCAAGGCCTTCGGCGGCGGCAAGCGTCGGACCGAAGACGGAGAGGGCGCCGACGACCGGCCACCGCGCCAGGGCTTCCTGACGATGATCCCGCAGGGTGAACCGGGCCACGACCGCGAGCGGCTCGCGGCGCAGATCGAACTGGCTCAGCGGATCGTCCGCGAGAAGCCCGACGACGCCCTGCTCGCGCTTCGCCGCATGCTCGGCGACCGCCGCCGGGAGCAGGAGGCGGCCCAATGAACGCGGTAATCTCCACTGCCGCCGATCCCGAACGCGCCGCCGTGCTCGTCATGCTGCTGGCGGAAGAGGATGCGACCGGCCTGCTCTCGCGGCTGACGCCCGAGGAGCTGCGGCTGCTCGGCACGAAGATGTGCGAGCTCGGCGAGATCGGCCCCGGGGCGATCGCCGACGCCATAGCGGGGTTCGCCGAGCGGGCCGACGAGGCGGGGCTTCCGCCCGGCGACCGGGCACAGGACGTGCGCCGGCTGATGACCGGGGCGGTCGGCGAGCTCAAGGCCGACAACCTGATGCGGCGCATTGCGCCCGAAGCCATGCGCAAGCCGGCGACCGCGCTCGAGCTGGCGCGCTGGCTCGATCCCGAAGTGATCGTGACGCTGATCGCCGACGAGCATCCGCAGGCGATCGCCGTGCTGCTGCTGCAGCTCGACCCGCAGGTCGCGGCGCAAGTGCTCGCCGGTCTGCCCGACGCGGTGCAGACTCCCGTCGTCCAGCGCGTCGCCCGACTGGGGCCGATCGCCCCCGAGGCGCTCGACGTGCTCGAGCAGCTGCTGACGGCCAAGATCGCCCGCAACCACGGCCGCATGCCGCTGACCATGGGCGGCGTGCGCGAGGCGGCCGAGATCATCAACAACGCCGCCCGCTCGGTCGAGAAGCGGGTGATGCCGGAGATCGGCAAGATCGACAAGAAGCTCGCGCGCGAGCTCGAGGCCGAAATGTTCAAGTTTGAGCACCTCTACGCGCTCGACGCGAAGACCATGGGCCAGCTGCTGCGCGAGATCGAGAACGAGACGCTGATCGATGCGCTGAAAGGCATCCCGGAAGACGAGCGCGAGCCGTTCTTCGCGGCGATGTCGACCCGTGCGGCCGACGGCGTGCGCGACGAGCTGGAGGCGCGCGGGCGCGTGCGCAAGGCCGATGTCCAGGCGGCGCAGCAGGCAGTCATCGCGGTGGCCAAGCGGCTCGCCGCGGACGGCACGATCGTGCTCGGCGACGGCGGCGACGAATATGTCTAGCCTGCCGCTGGCTCAGCTCGGCCGGCTGCCGCGATTCTCGCGCGAAGGGCGCTTCGCGGCGATGTTCGGCGCGCCGCCGCCGAAATCCGCCGAACCGGGCGCGATGGTCGATCCGCTGGTCCACGCCTACGAGCGCGGCTACCGCGAGGGTGCAACCAAGGCGGCCGAGGAGGCACGCGTGGCCGAGCACGAGCGCGATGCGGCGAGGGCAGAGATCGAGCTCGTCTTCGCGCAGCTCGATGCCGAAGACGCCGAGCGGCTGCGCGATCGGCTCAAGCAGACCGTGCTGGCGCTGTGCGAAGCGGCGGTGCTGCCGCTGGCGCTCGACGCCGACGGCTTGCTCGCGCGCATCGAGCGCGCCGTGACGATGCTGCAGCGGGCGCAGGACGAGCGGCTGGTCCGCGTCCATCCCGATGACCTCGCGCTGATCGAGGCACGGTTGCCGGGCACGCTCAAGGTCAAGGCCGACCCGAGCGTCGAACGCGGCGGCTTGCGGATCGAGACGCCCGACGGCGGAATCGAGGACGGCCCGACCCACTGGCGGCGGGCGCTCGCCGAGGCCTTTCGGCAGTGCTGAACATTCTCGAGGCCACGCTCGACGAGCTGGCCGTCGGCCCGCTCGACCTGGCTCCCCGCCGGTTCGGCCTCGTCACCGCCTGCGACGGCGGCCTGATCGAAGTCAGCGGGCTGTCGGTGCCGGTCGGGGCGCTCTGTTCGATCGACGACGGCAAGGGCCGCGCGCCGACGGCAGAGGCGATCGGCTTCCGCAACGGACGGACGATGATGATGCTGCTCGGCGACGCCGTGCTGCTGCGCCCGGGCGCGCGCGTGCGGGCCGAGGGCCGCCCGGGAATGCTACCGGTCGGCCCCGCCTATCTCGGCCTTGCCGTCGACGGCGAAGGGCGGCCGATCGACGGCGGCCCAGCGGTCTCTGCGGCGGGCGAGTGGCCGGCCGGCGGCGTGCGCACCGGGGCGCTCGACCGGGCCAGCGTGACCGAACCGTTCGACACCGGCATTCGCGCCATCAACGCGCTGACCACGCTCGGCCTCGGCCAGCGCATCGGCATCATGGCCGGATCGGGCGTCGGCAAGTCGGTCCTGATCGACATGATCGCGCACGGCGCCGCGGCCGACATCGTCGTCGTCGGGCTGATCGGCGAACGGGCGCGCGAAGTGTCCGACTTCGTCGAGCGGCACATGTCCGGCGAGAAGGCGCGCAACATCGCGCTGGTCGCCGTGCCGGCGGATCACGCGCCGAACTTGCGCCTGCGCGGGGCGATGCTGGCAACGTCGCTGGCCGAGCACTTCCGCGCCGCCGGGCACCGCGTCCTGCTGATCATCGACAGCCTGACCCGGGTCGCCCACGCGGCGCGGGAAATCGGGCTGCTGCTCGGCGAACCGGGTGCGGCGCGCGGCTATCCGCCATCGGCGCTGGCGACGATCACCAAGCTGGTCGAGCGGGCCGGCAACTCGGCCGAGAGCGGCGGGTCGATCACCGGGCTGTACACCGTGCTGGCCGACGGCGACGACCACAACGATCCGGTCGTCGACACCGCGCGGTCGATCCTCGACGGCCACATCGTGCTGTCGCGCGAACTGGCGCAACGCGGCCAGTACCCGGCGATCGACGTCGCCGCCTCGCTGAGCCGGGTGATGAACGACATCGTCTCACCCAGGCATGTCGAGCTCGCTCGACAGTTCCGCGCGTTGTCTTCGGCCTACGAGAGCAACCGCGACCTCGTCCTGATGGGCGCCTACCGCCCCGGTGCGGACCCCCTGGTCGACCGGGCCATCGCCATGCATGGCGCGTTGAGCGAGCTCCTGTGTCAACGGATCGACGAGCGCGTGCCGTACGAACAGTCGCTGCGCGAAATGGGTCAGCTGCTCGGCCATGAGGGATGACCGCGCCAAGCTGCGGCGGGCCCAGCTGATCGAGCGCGTCCGCCGGATCGACAAGCAGCGCGCCACCGCCGAGGCC
>JAEZES010000068.1 GCA_023432995.1 Pseudomonadota bacterium | reverse complement strand
CTCTCCCGCTGGCAGCGGTGCCATGCGGCGGACGGCAGCGGAGTGGCCGTGCAAACTGTACCAATAGTAGAGTTCCGCTCCGCGGAACGACCGCCGACCGGCCCGTGAGCCCCGTCCGCGCCCTCTGTTTCTCCCATCTTTCCCAAGACTTGCCGGAAGCGGACGGAAAAGTGACCGCGCGACCGCTAGTGGGCCCGCCGAGGCGGAGGGTAGTCTTGCGGGCATAACGCAGATCCCCGGAGACCCCTCATGCGCCCTTCGCTTCCCCAGCTCGAACAGCTGTTCCTCACCGACGCCGGCCTCGAGACCGACCTGATCTTCAACCGCGGCGTCGAGCTGCCCTGCTTCGCCTCGATCGTGCTGCTGCAGGACGAGAGCGGCCGTGCGCAGCTGCGCGACTACTTCCGCGCCTGCGTCGAGGTCGCCGTCCGCCACGACGCCGGCATCATTCTCGAAAGCGCCAGCTGGCGGGCGGGCCCCGACTGGGCTGCACCGCTCGGCCTGTCCCACGGCGAGCTCGACCGGCTCAACCGCGCCTCGGTCGAACTGCTGCACGAGCTGCGGCACGAGTTCGCCGGCGAGCGGAGCCCGATCGTCGTCAGCGGATGCCTCGGCCCGCGCGGCGACGGCTACGAACCCGGCCGTCTCATGAGCGCCGCCGAGGCCGAGCGCTATCACGGCCACCAGGCGCGGGTTCTCGCTTCGGCCAACCCCGACATGCTGGCGGCGCTGACGATCAACAATCTGGGCGAGGCGATCGGTGTCACCCGCGCCGCGGCGCAGACCGGGCTGCCGTTCGCGCTGTCTTTCACGGTCGAGACCGATGGGCGGCTGCCGACCGGGCAACCCCTTGGCGAGGCGATCGAGGCGGTCGATGAAGCGACCGGCGGCTATCCCGCGTATTTCATGATCAACTGCGCGCACCCGAGCCATTTCGCCTCTCAGCTGAGCGGCGGCGACTGGGTCGCCCGCGTGCGCGGAATCCGCGCCAACGCCTCGCGCTGCAGCCATGCCGAACTCGACGCCATGACGGCGCTCGACGCCGGCGACCCGCTCGATCTCGGTCGGCGCTACGCGGAACTGCGGACCCAGCTCCCCCAGCTGACGGTGCTCGGCGGCTGCTGCGGGACCGATCATCGCCATCTCGAAGCCATTGCCGACGCCTGTATGGTGACGCCTCTCCCGTCGGCCTGAGACCCGCAACGGGCGATCCGGCTCGCGCCCTGCGCGCCACGCTCTGCTTCGGTTCGTCGCACGGCGCGCTCGCACTGCCCACGCGGCGGGCGCGCGCGGCGCGATCGTTCATCTGGCAGACAGGAACAAAGTTAACACGCGGCGACGGCGTTCGAGCGCGGTGCCCGCCGTGCGGCGCATGACATGGGGCGAAGAGTTCTGACAGCCGGGCGTGCGCTCGCCGGGGAGCGGTCTTGCAAGAGGCCGAAGATCGCAGGGCCAGCTGGGCATTTCGAAGGAGAGCATGATGAGTTTCGCGATAAGAAGTCCCAGAATGCTTGGCCTGGCGGCAGCGCTGGGTGTGGCCGCGACCGGCGGTTTCGCAGCGCAAGCCCAAGTTGCGCCCGACGGGGTCGTGACCGTCACCGGACAATTGCCCGACCGGGCGACGATGACTGAGGGCCCCGAGATCCAGGGGATCATTTCCGCTCGCAGCGGCAACCGCATGCAGGTTACGGCGGCCGACGGCACCAGCACGGTCATCAACATCGATGACCAGACCCGGATTCGCTCGAGCGGCGGCCTTCTCGGGCTCGACCGCAACTCGCTGGCTGCGACGTCGCTGCTCAACGGCCTGCCGGTCAGCGTCGAGACGCTGCAGTGGGAAGGCGGCCTGCTGGCCGACCGCATCGACCTCAAGAGCCGCGACCTCAGAACCGCGTCGATGATCCGCAACGGCACCGAGCAGCGCTTCGGCGAGCACGAAGTCGCCATCGAGCAGAACGCCGCGGCCACCGAGGCCCTGCGCGGGCGCATGGGCGACATCGACCAGTACAACGTCATGCGCACGACGAACGTCCATTTCGACACCGGCAAGGCGGTGCTGTCGCCGCAGGACCAGACCAACCTCTGCGCCACGGCGGCCGAAGCCGAGAGGATCGACAACGCCCTGTTGCTGGTCGTCGGCTACACCGATTCGACCGGTGACCTCGAGTACAACCAGCAGCTCAGCGAACGCCGGGCCGGCCGCGTCGTCAATCATCTGCAGCAGGCGTGCGGCTGGAAGCCCTATCGCATGCTCACGCCCACCGGGATGGCCGAGGCCGACCCGCTGGCGAGCAACGACACGCCGGAAGGCAAGGCGCAGAACCGCCGCGTCGCGGTAAACATCCTCGTCAGCAAGGCCGTCGAAGGCCTGTGAGACAACCGGGGTGGGCCCAGCCCACCCCGCAGTCTCCGCCGAGGGCGCCGGCCATGCCCGGCGCCTGAGCGGCGCTCCGACCTATCCGGCAAAGCAGCCGGGAAAGGCCTTCTCCAGGGCAGCTTGCACCAGCATCATCGCCGGCACGTCCCGACGCGTCGTTTCCGCTCCGACATAGGCCTTGACCAGGTCGACGATCTGCCGGTTGCTGATATCGGCCGGCAGGCACTGATCGGGGCGATGCCCGATGGCGATCTCCTGCCGCCGGAACTGCTCGAAGGCGCCGCGGATGAACCCCGCGCAGAACGTGGCACTGATCGCCCCCTGTTCGGTCTCGAACGTCCCCTGGCAGATCTCGTGCAGGTCGTCGCCGCTCAGGATGGTGTAGGCCCCGGCGGGAGCCGGAGCCAAGGCCAGCGCGAGCGCCGACAGCGCGGCAAATCGATCGATGCTCATGATTCCCCCCGTGTGGCGAGCTATGCGCGGTGCCGGCGGAGGCGGCAATAGGGCAGCGAGGCGGGCCGCATCGCCCCTTGATCAGGTCAGACCGCGCGCCAGATGACGGGGCGGATGGTCGCGCAGGCCGGGCTGCCATCGGCCAGCGTGCCGTTGATCGTCGCCTCGAGCACGGCCCCGGCCCGCGCGCGCTCGACCAGCGCCGGGTCGACGTCGTGGATGTCGATCTTCATCCGCCGGGTCCACGGCGCGGCCCTGTCACCAGCGCAAGCGCCGACGCGGATGTAGACGAACCGCCGTTCCGGTCCCTCGCGGCGCACTTGCGGCCCGAAGAACTTCGACCCGGCCGCCACCCGCAGCGGGACCTCGAAGGCCAGCGGATCGCCCGCTTGAGAGCGCTGGGGGCCAAGCGGCGCGTCGTCCTGCTGCAGGCTGTGCAGCACGCCGACGACCGGATGCTCGATCACGATGCGCGCGCGGACCTCGACCTGCTCGGCCCGCGCCATCGCCTCCCAGCCCGCGGATGTAGTCGATGATAGCCTGGCGCTTGGCGGCGTCGGCGACGCCCCCGAAGGCCATCTTGGTGCCGGGGACGGTCCCGCGCGGGTCGGCCAGGTAACGATCGAGCGTCGCCTGGTTCCAGGTCAGGCCCGACGCCTTCATCGGCTCGCTGAACTCGTAGCCCGGGACGGCCGCGGCCTTCTCCCCCCAGATGCCGGCGAGCGACGGGCCGATGCCGTGCTTGCCCGGCTCGACCGAGTGGCACGCCTTGCACCCCGCGAAGGCGGCGGGCTCGGACACCGCCGCCGTGGCCGGCGCGGCCGAGGCCGACGCGGTCGGCGATGGAGTCGAGGTCGGCTGCGGAG
>JAEZES010000043.1 GCA_023432995.1 Pseudomonadota bacterium | reverse complement strand
GGCCTCGGGTCGGCGCGAAGGCTCGGGCGGAAGCTCCTCGCCTTCGGGCGGGAACGGCGTCCCGCGGCGCGGGTCGGGCCCGGCGGGCTCGATCAGGTTGCCCTGCTCGTCGACGTAGTAGTAGTCGTCGCCCGGCTCGCCGTAGAGCCACTCCTCGTCCGGTTCGAGCTGCCAGTCGGGCAGCGTGACCTCGGTGTCGAATTCCTCGACCGGGCGGCCTTTCACCGCAAAGCGCATGAAGTCGGCGAACGCCCGCGCCGGCGCGGTGCCGCCCTGCAGGCCGGGGACCGCCCGGGCATCGTCACGGCCCATCCACACCCCGGTCGTGACCCCGCTGGAGAAGCCGACGAACCACCCGTCCTTGTTCGAACTGGTGGTGCCGGTCTTGCCGGCCACCGGGCGCCCGATCTGCGCCGCCCGCCCGGTGCCGGTGTTGACCGCCGTCTGCAGCAGGTCGGTGATCCCGGCCGCGACGTAGTCAGGCACGAGCTGGTAGCTGCGCGGCTTCTCGTGCTGGTAGAGCACTTCGCCGTCTGAGGTGACCACGCGCGTGATCCCGTAGGGCTCGATCGAGCGGCCGCCGCCCGCCACCGCGGCGAAGGCGCGCGTCAGGTCGATCACCCGCACTTCCGAGCTGCCGAGGACCATCGAGGGGTTGGTGTTGATCGGCGTGGTAATACCGAAGCGCCGGGCCATGCCCGCGACGCTCGAGAAACCGACTTCGTTGCCGAGCTGGGCGGCCACGGTGTTGATCGAATAGGCGAACGCGGTGCGCACGTTGGTTTCGCCAGCGAAGCGGCCGTTCGAGTTGCGCGGGCTCCAGCCGCCGATGGTGACCGGCTCGTCGACCACCCGATCGCCCGGGGTGTACCCGGCCTCGAGCGCGGTCAGATAGACGAACAGCTTCCACGCCGAGCCGGGCTGGCGCAGCGCATCGGTCGCGCGATTGTAGCTCGACTGGACGTAGTCGCGGCCGCCGACGAGGGCGAGGATCGCTCCGTCGCTGTCGAGGCTGACGAGGGCACCCTGGGCGCCTCCGGGTGTGTTGGCCCTGACCGCGTTGGTCGCCGCGCGCTGCATGTCGAGGTCGAGCGTGGTCCACACCTCGATCGGTTCGTTGCCGGCGTCGGGCAGCAGCAGGTCGAGCTGCGGCAGCACATAGTCGGTGAAGTAGCGCGCGGAGTTGAGCCCTTCCTCCTTGCGCAGCTTGACCGCCGAAACGTCGACCGCGGCCGCTTCGTCGGCACCGAGCGCGCCGTACTTGCGCATCTGCTCGAGCACCACGTTGGCGCGGCTCACCGCGGCGTCGACGTCCGCGGTCGGCGAGTAGCGGCTCGGCGCCTTGACCAGCCCGGCGATGATCGCCGCCTCGGCCGTCGACAACTCCCGCGCCGAGTGGCTGAAAAACCGGCGGCTTGCGGAATCGATGCCGTAGGCGCCGCCGCCGAAGTAGACCTTGTTGAGGTAAAGCTCGAGGATCTGATCCTTGGAGAACTTCCACTCGAGCGCCATCGCCAGCACCGCCTCGCGCAGCTTGCGGTCGAGCGAGCGGTTGGAATTGAGGAACACGTTGCGCGCGAGCTGCTGGGTGATGGTCGAGGTCGCGCCGACCCGCTCGTCGTCGCGAAAGGCGACGTAGACCGCGCGCGCCAGTCCCAGCGGATCGACCCCGAAGTGCGAGTAGAAGCGGCGGTCCTCGACCGCGATCATCGCATCCTTCATCACTTGGGGAATCTCGTCCGAGTAGAGCCATTGGCCGTAGCTCGGGCCGAGCGCGACGATCTCGCTGCCGTCGCGCGCGCGGACGACGATCGTCTGCCCGACCTGGCTGTTCATCAGCGTGGCGTAGCCCGGCATGCTGCGCGCGGCGAAATAGACCGAGGTCGCCAGCGCGAGCAGCAGCAGCGCGGCGACCGCTCCGCCCCACACGAACACGCGCCGCAGCCACACGCGCCACCGCGGCGGCGGGGGAGGCGGCGGACCGCCGCGGCGCGCAGCCTTGGTCCGGTTACGGGTTCGCGTGCCGCGCTTCTCTAGGGCCATCGGGCTCCGTCATCCTGCAGCGCGGCCAGCGCCGCCCTCCCATCACGCGTCGCAGTGCATAAGGCAAACGGAACGCAGCGTTAACGCGCCGGGCGCGCGTCGCGCTCAGTTATCCTCCGGCATGAACTCGAGCGCCGCACTGTTGATGCAGTAGCGCAGACCGCCCTGGTCGGCGGGGCCGTCGGGGAACACGTGGCCGAGGTGCCCTTCGCAGCGCGCGCACACGACTTCGGTCCGAACCATCCCGTGGGACACGTCGCGGTGCTCGTCGACCGCTCCGCTCTCGGCCGGCCTGGTGAAGCTCGGCCAGCCCGAACCGCTGTCGAACTTGTCCTCGCTCTCGAACAGCGGCTGACCGCAGCCGGCGCAGCGGTATTCGCCCTTGGCCTTGTTCTTCTCGTACTTGCCGGTGAAGGCGCGCTCGGTCCCCGCCTGGCGCAGGACTGCGTACTGCTCGGGCGTCAGCTTCTCGCGCCATTCGGCGTCGGTCAGGTTGATCTTCTCGGACATCGGTATCTCCTCGGGCCGACGATATGGGGAGTCTGCGCGGCGAGCGGGAGAGGGTTAGGCGTTCACGTCCGCGTAATGGCTCGGCGGCGGGATGCCCTCCATCTTCTCGGTCAGCAGCGGGCGGAAGCTCGGGCGGCTCTTCATCACCCGGTACCACCCGTGCGCCTGCTCGTGCCCGCTCCAGTCGATCCCGCCGAGATAATCGGCGACCGAGATCTGCGCCGCGGCGGCGAAGTCGGCGAGGCTGAGCTGCGCCCCCGCCAGCCAGCGGCGGGTGTCGGTCAGCCAGTCGATGTAGTCGAGATGCTCGTGGGCCTGCTTCATCGCCACCCGCAGCGCCTTGGAATCGGGCGGCTGCTTGAGCACCAGGCGCTTTTTCATCTTCTCGTGCAGCAGTGGCTGCGTGACGTCGGTGAAGAACGCCTCGTCGAACAGCGCGGTCAGCCGGCGGATCTCGGCGCGGCCGGCGGCGGTGCCGAGGATCAGCGGGCTCTTGTCGACGGTCTCCTCGAAGTACTCGCAGATCGCCTGGCTATCGACCAGCGTCAGGTTCTTCTCGCGCAGTTGCAGCACCGGCGTGCGCCCGGCCGGATTGCAGGCGTAGAACTCGTCGCTGCCGTCCCACGGATATTCGCGGCGAAGTTCGTAGCCGACGCCTTTTTCGCTGAGCGCCAGGCGCACCTTGCGGCTGAACGGACAGAGGGGGAAACAGAACAACTGCCACATCGGGCCACTGCCATGCCGCACCCGGCGCGGAACGTCTACAGCCCCGACGCCTCCAGCGCCGAAAGGCACGGCTGCATCACGCTGTCGAGGTTGGCGGCCGGGTCGCCGCCCTCCTGCAAGGTCCGGCGCAGGGCCTCGACTTCGGCGCGCAGGCTCGCCTCGACTTGCGCACGGGTCAGCGCGAGGTCGTCCATCAGCCGGACGCTCGAGCGCACGAAATACTCGCGGCCGCGCTCGCCCAGCGGCGGATAGGCGAGCGCGCTCGCCACGCCGCGCTGCTGGTCGCCGGCGACGATTGCGAACGCCGCCGAGCAGCGCAGCAGCAGCCGATGCTCGAGCGTCAATGGGGGCGGCTGCTGGGCGGCCGCGGGAGCGGCCAGCAGCACGGCAGGGAGGAGAATCCGGGCGCGCGTCATCCGCGGCCCCTAGCCCGGCGAACCTGAACGCAGGCCGTCACCCGATCGCCCTGGCCTTGCGGCGCGTCTCGGCGAAGTTGGCGCGGCGGATCCCCTCGAACGCGACGCGCTGCTCGAAGCCGGTGTCCTCGGGATAGTCGCGGTAGTCCGCGAGGATCTCGTCGAACAGCTCCGCGAGTTCCTCCTTGTGGTCGGGATGGGTGAAGATGTTGGCCCGGTTGTCGCGGATGCCGTCGAGGATGCGCGCGCCGATCGTGTCCGGTTCCATGCCGAATTCGTGGATGCCGGCGAGGCGCTCGACCGCGGCCGGGTCGACCGGTCTGGCCGCGCCCCTGAGACCCTCGGGCCGGACCTCGTCGCTCGCGTAGATCACGCTCTTGACGAGCCCCGGATGCACGACCGAGACGCCGATGCCGTACTGGTACATCGAGTGCCGCAGCGAATAGCTGAGCCCGCGCACCGCGAACTTGGCGGTGTTGTAGATGCCCGGGGCCCCGCTGGCGATGAAGCTCGCCATGCTCGCCGTGTTGGCGATATGGCCGCCGGTGACCTCGCCCGAGAGAGCGCGCGCCTTCATTCGCGGGGCGAAGGTCACCACCCCGTTGATGACGCCGCCGAGATTGACCCCGAGCACCCAGTCCCAGTCGTCATAGGAGCTGTCCTCGATCGTCTGGAAGAGGTTGATCCCGGCGTTGTTGAACACCAGGCTGACCGGGCCGAACGCGGCCTCGACCTCGTCGGCCGCCGCGGTGAAGCCCGCGCGGTCCATCACGTCGAGCCGCACGCCCATGACCTCGCGGTTGTCGAGGTTGGCGAGCGCAGCGTCGATCGCATCCTGGCGAATGTCGGCGATCGCCACCTTGCAGCCCTCGCCCAGCAGGTTGCGCACGATGCCGATACCGACGCCGTTGGCACCCCCCGTGACGAAGGCCGTACGCCCGGCGAAGTCGATCATTGGCTCTCTCCCATCGCCCGGACCGGATTGCCCGTCCCGCTCTCGCGCCCTTGCAGGAACTCGTTGTAGATCTTGCGCCGCTTGAACAGCCAGCGCCCGTCGACGCGGAGCAACTCGTCCTCGTAAGTGCCGAACGACGGCGTCGCTGGCCGGCCTTCAGGCCCGCCGTTGGTCATTTCCCACCAGAAGCCGGTGTGTCGCGCGCGGTCGCCGTCGATCTCGAGCGCCTTCTGGTGGACCAGGTGGCGCACCTTGGCGGGGTTGCCCTGCCAGTCACGGAAGACTTCGGCGATCTTGTCGCGGAACACCTTGGCCTCGGCCCTGATCGCCTCGCGGCCGGCGAGCGTGCCCATCGCATAGTCGAGCACGCCGTCTTCGGTGAAGCACTCGGCGTAAGCGTCGGGGTCGTGGTAATCCATCGCGAACAGATAGCGGGCCATCAGGTCGGCGATCTCGGCCCGGTCGCGCGCGTACCCGCTCACGCCGCCGCCGCATCCATCGAGCGGATCGGGTTCTCGGGGCCGCTTTCGCGGCCCGGGAGGAACTCGTTCATGATCCGCCGCTCGCTGAACAGCCAGCGGCCGCCGACCTTGCGCAGCTGGTCCTCGTAGATCCCGAAGGTGCCCATCTTGAGGCTCTTGCCCGGCCCGTCGTTAGCCATCTCGAACCACTGGGCGCGGGTCCAGGCGCGGTCGCCAACGACGCGGATCGCAGTATGCGCGAGCACGTGGCGCAGCACGGCGGGGTTGCCGTCCTCGTCCTTGTAATGCTCGCCGATGCGCTTCTTGAAGCCCTTGACCGCCTCGAGAATGTTGGCCTTGCCGGCCACCCGGCCGCGCGCGAACTCGAATTCGGCGTCGTCGGTGAACATGTCGATGAAGCTGTCGAGGTCGTTGTAGTCGAGCGCGAAAAGGTAGCGCGCCATCAGGTCCTCGATCGCGGCGCGGTCGGTCGCGTATTCGTCGTCGTACTCCTGAACACTCATGCCTTGAGTTTCTCCTGCCGGGCGATTTCGGCGGCGTGGGCCGGGTTGCGGAACAGCCGCTCGAAGGTCTGCTTGTATTCGTGATTCTCCGGCCGGCGGTGCGGCACCGCGGCGACCATCGCCGCCGCGCGGTCGCGGACCCCGTCGAGAAACTCGGAGTGGGTCAGGATGAACAGCTCGTCGGCCAGGATGCCTTCGACGACGCGTTCGCCGACCTCCTCCTTGGTCATGAACAGGTGCATGAAATCGGCCGAGCTTTGGCGCGCCTTGTCGGCCTCGACATAGCCCGTATCGGCGAACCGCGGTTGGCGGGTCTTGCCCGCCTCGGCGATGTTCGACTGCACGGCGCCCGGGCAGAACGCCGAGCAGATCACCCCGCGATCCTCGAGCTCGGCGCGCATCGCCTCCATCAGCCCGACGATCGCGCACTTGGCGGTGACGTAAGTCGCCGCCCCGGGGTGCGGCACCAGCCCGCTCATCGAAGCGGTCGAGACGATGTGCCCGCCCTCGCCGTGGGCTAGGATTCGCGGGAGGAACGTGACGATGCCGTTGATCGTCCCGCCGAGGCAGACGCCGAGCGTCCAGTCCCAGTCACCGTACTTCGCCAGTTCGACGGGGCCGAGCGCGGCGACGCCGGCGTTGTTGACCAGCAGGTGGACGTGGCCGAACTTGCGCTCGGTTTCCTCGGCGGCGGCGGCGAAAGCCCCGCGGTCGGTTACGTCGAGCGGGATCGGCAGCACGTCGCCGCGGCCATCGAGCTCCTCGCGCGCGTCTTCGAGGTGATCCTCGCGGATATCGGCGATCACCACCTTCATCCCCTCGCCAAGCAGCGCCTTGGCGATGCCGAGCCCGATTCCGCTGCCACCGCCGGTGACGAACGCCGTCTTGCCGGCGAGGTTCTGCATCGCGACCAATCCTCTCCTGCCGCCGGCCGCGATTGCGACGCGATGCGACAACTTTCCCGTTCGCGTTTTCCTATTCGCCTCCTAGAAACGGGGGGCAAGCGGAATCGCGGCAGAACGACCGCGGACAACGCGGGGCAGCGGGAGAGCACCATGGCCATTGCGCCGACCGGAGGGGAACTGGCCGCCGAAGCGGGCCGGGCCGCGCCCGGCGCAGCGAGCCAGCCGTGGCCTTCGGAAAAAGCCGGCTTCTGGGCCCTGTTCGCCGTCGTCTTCGCGACCTTCATCACTTTCCTCGACCAGACCGCGTTCGGCCTGCTGGCCGAGAAGATGAAGGTCAGCTTCGGCATTTCGGATTTCGTGCTCGGGCTGCTGCTCGGCCCGGTCACCGTCGTCGCCTACGTGATCGTCGGCATCCCGCTGGCGCGGCTGGTCGACATCTTCCCGCGCAAATACGTGCTCTCGGCGGGCATCGCCGCGCTCGGCACGATCATGGCGCTCGGCGGGCTGGCGCAGAACCTGTGGCAGCTCGTCACCACGCGGCTGTTCGTCGGCGCGAGCTCGTCGGCCAACGGTCCGGGCTCGTACTCGATCCTGGTCGACTACTTCCGCCCGCTGAAGATTCCGCTGGTCTTCGCGCTGCTGCAGCTCGGCTTCATCCTCGGCAACTCGCTCGGCAACATCCTCGGCGGGCGACTGATCCGCTGGACCGAGACGCTCGGCGAGACGCTCAGCTTCGGGGTCTTCGAGATCTTCAGCTGGCAGCTGGTGCTGATCGCGGTCGGCCTGCCCGGCCTGCTCGCCGCACTCATCTGGCTGACGGTGAAGGAACCGCCGCGCCGCAGTGCGCCCGGGAGCACGCAACTCGTTCCGCCTTCGGCCCCGTTCTGGCGCAAGGCGCTGGCCTTCATGGGGCTCGATGCGGCCGTGGCGATCTGGCAACGCAAGTACGTGTTCCTGCCGCTGTTCGTGGCGCTGGCGATGTCGGCGACCGAGAGCCAGGGCCTGCCGCAGTTCCGCGCCCCGTTCATCCTCAGGACTTACGAGGGGTGGGACGAGGCGCAGCTCGGCGACCTGCTCGGGACGATGCTGCTGGTGGCGATGCTTCTGGGGATCGCGGTCGGCGGCGCGTTCGTCACCTGGCTCGGTAAGCGCTACAAGGACGCCAACATCCGCGCGACGGCGATCATCTTCACGTGCACCGCGGCGGTAACGATCGCCATGCCGCTGATGCCGACCGGCGAGCTGGCGCTGCTGATGATGGCTTTGGCCGCGTTTTTCGGCCTCGCCGGCGCGCCGGCGCAGAACGCGGCGATCCAGCGGATCGCGCCCAACGAGATGCGCGGCCAGGTGACCGCGCTGTACCTGTTCATGTTCACCTTCTTCGGGGCGATGGGACCGATGGTGATCGGCGGCGTCAGCACTTTTGTGGTCGGCGACGAGGACCAGATCTGGAAGGCGATCCTGATCACCGCCGCGGTGCTGCTGCCGATGGCTGCGTTCTTCATGTGGCGCGGCATCAAGCCCTATCGCGAAGAGGTCGAGCGGCTCGAGGCGATGGGCCTGTGAGCGGCTTGCACGCCCGTTGACTTGGCACCGGGGCCGCCGCAATCGTAAGCAACACATACGAAACGGGAGAGTCGTGTGTTTGGCCGGGCCGCCCATCGGATCGGTTCGGACCGGGCTCTCCCGCGACCACGAAGGAGGCTCCCTTGGCTGAATACCCCGCCCTCCACATGATCATCGACGGCGAGAAGGTCTCCGGCGGCGGCCGGCGGACCTTCGAGGTGGTCAACCCGGTGACGGGCGAGCCGATCGGCGCGCTGCCGCTGGCCGAGGCGGCCGACCTCGACCGCGCGCTCGAGGTCGCCGCGAAGGGCTTCAAGGTCTGGCGCAAGTCGACCCCGCAGGAGCGCGCCGCGGTACTGACCGGCGCGGCGCGGCTGATGGTCGAGCGGCAGGAGCAGATCGCCCGCATCGCAACGATGGAAGAGGGCAAGCCGCTTCCCGAGAGCCGCATCGAAGTGATGATGAACGTCGGGCTGTTCAATTTCTACGCCGGCGAGTGCTCGCGCCTCTACGGCCGCGAGCTGGTCCGCCCCGAGGGCATGCGCTCGACCGTGCGTTGGGAGCCGGTCGGCCCGGTCGCCGCGTTCGCGCCGTGGAACTTCCCGATCGGCAACCCGGGCCGCAAGCTCGGCGCGCCGATCGCCGCCGGCTGCTCGGTGATCATGAAGGCGGCCGAGGAGGCCCCGGCCTCGGCGCTGGCGGTGCTGCAGTGCCTGCTCGACGCGGGCCTGCCGAAGGAAGTGGCGCAGGCCGTGTTCGGCGTGCCCGACGAAGTCAGCCGCCACCTGCTGGCCTCGCCGGTGATCCGCAAGCTCAGCTTCACCGGATCGACGGTGGTCGGCAAGCACCTGGCCAAACTCGCGGCCGAGGACATGAAGCGCACGACGATGGAACTCGGCGGCCACGGCCCGGTGCTGGTGTTCGGCGACGCCGATCTCGACAAGGCGCTCGAGACGGCGGTGTTCGGCAAGTACCGCAACGCCGGCCAGGTCTGCGTCAGCCCGACCCGCTTCATCGTCGAGGAAAGCGTGTTCGAGCAGTTCCGCGACGGTTTCGTCGAGCGGGCCAAGGCGCTCAAGGTCGGCGACGGGCTCGTCGAGGGGACGCAGATGGGGCCGATGGCCAATCCGCGCCGGCCCGAGGCGATGGGCCGGCTGATCGGCGACGCCACCGCCAAGGGCGCCAGGCTGCACACCGGCGGCAAGCGCATCGGCAACCGCGGGTTCTTCTATGAGCCTTCGGTGCTGAGCGAGATTCCCCTCGAGGCGCAGATCATGAACGAGGAACCGTTCGGCCCGGTGGCGCTGATCAATCCGTTCAGGGGCGAAGCCGACATGATCGAGGAGGCCAATCGCCTGCCCTACGGCCTCGCGGCCTATGCCTGGACCGGCGACTTCCGCCGCCAGCGCCGCCTCGCGGCCGAGATCGAGGCCGGCATGGTCGGCATCAACAGCCACATGATCGGCGGCGCGGACGCGCCGTTCGGCGGGGTCAAGTGGTCGGGCCACGGCAGCGAGGACGGGCCCGAGGGCGTGCTCGCCTGCATGCAGCTCAAGGCGGTGCACGAAGGCTGACCGGGTCCCGGGCGAGGAAACGGCGAGATGGATGAACGAACCCTGCCCCCGGGCAATCTTGACGCCGCGCTCGACGCGATGCGCGCGGCGCTTGGCGCCGAGAACGTTGTGACCGATCCGGCAGGGATGGCCGACCACGGCGATCCCTTCGCCCCGCCCGGCGAGTGGTACCGCCCGGGTGCGGTGCTGCTGCCGGGAAGCGTTGAGGAGGTGCAGGCGGTGTTGCGCATCGCCAACGCGCACGGCACGCCGGTGTGGACCTCGAGCCAGGGCCGCAACAAGGGTTACGGCGGCGGCGCGCCGCGCGTCTCGGGCAGCTTCACGATGAGCCTGAGGCGGATGAACCGCGTGCTCGAGGTCGACGACGAGAACTGCGTCGCGCTGGTCGAGCCCGGGGTGCGGTTCTTCGATCTCTACGACCACCTGCGCAGCATCGGCTCGAAGCTGTGGATGTCGGTGCCCGATCTCGGCGCCGGCAGCGTGATCGGCAACGCACTCGAGCACGGGCTCGGCTACACCCCGATCGGCGATCACTTCGCCCACCACTGCGGGATGGAAGTGGTGCTGCCCGACGGGGAGATCCTGCGCACCGGCATGGGCGGGATGTCGAACCCGCACAACTGGCTGATCTACCCGCACAGCGCCGGCCCGAGCTGGGACGGGATCTTCACGCAGTCGAACTTCGGGATTGTGACCAAGATGGGCGTCGCTCTGATGCCGACGCCCGAGGTCTACGCCCCGGGCTGGTTCACGCTCGCCGACGAGGCGCACTTCGGCACCTTCCTCGAGGCGCTGCGCCCGCTGATGATCGACGGCACGATCCCCAACCAGCCGATGATCATCAACGCGGTCTGCGCGGCGAGCGCGTTCTGGGGCCGCGAGGAGTGGTACACCGGCGAGGGGCCGATCCCCGAGGAGGTGCTCGAGCGGATCGCCGCGACCCCCGGCTTCGGCCGCTGGGTCATGCGCTTCGCGCTCTACGGCGACGCACCGGTAGTGGCGCACAACCGGGCGAAGATCGAGCGCGCGCTCACCGCAGTGCCGGGGGGCGCAGTCACCTTCGACGAGTTCGACGGGCACGACCTGCCCGAGTTCGAGAACCCGCACCACCGCGTGCAGGCCGGCATCCCGAGCATGGCGCTCGACCGGATGACCCGCTGGTACGGTGGCGAGGACGGCGGGCACATCGGCTTCTCGTGCGCGATGCCGATCGCCGGCAGGGACGGCTGCGCGATCCGCGACCTTGCCCGCGGAGTGCTCAACGAGCGCGGGCTCGACTATTCGGCGGCGATCATCGTCGGCAAACGCAGCATGATCCACGTCGCGCTGGTGGTGTTCGACACGAAGAACGAGCCCCAGGCGCGCGGCGCCTATGATGCGGTCAAGGCGATGCTCGAGCCGGCCGCGCGGCTCGGCTACGGCGAGTACCGCAGCCACGTCGACTTCATGGACGAGGTCGCCGCGCTCTACGACTTCAACGCCAATGCCCAGCGGCGCTTCGCCGAGCGGATCAAGGACACGCTCGACCCCAACGGCATCCTGTCGCCGGGCAAACAGGGAATCTGGCCGCGCGCCTACAGAACCGAAGGGACGCAATGACTCACGACCTCAAGACCGGCGGCGACCGCGGCTACCTGCGCATCGCCACCGAGGAAGCCTTCGCCACCCAGGAGCAGCTCGACGCGATCCTGCGGCTAGTCAGGGAAGGCCGCGCCGACAAGGGCACGGTCAGCCTGTGGGGCTTCTATGGCACCAGCCCGAGCGAGCGGACGACCTTCATCCGCGAGCGGCTGCTCGACGTCGGCGAGCTGCGGCTGCAGGCGATGGACGAGGCCGGGATCGACAAGGCGGTGCTGGCGCTGACCAGCCCGGGCACGCAGTCGCTGTTCGACGCCGAGGAAGCCAAGCGCATCGCGCGCAACGCCAACGACTTCCTTAAGGAGCGGTGCGAAGCGCATCCCGACCGGTTCTACGGCATGGCGGCGATCGCCCCGATCGATCCCGAGTGGTCGGCGCAGGAGCTGCGGCGGGCCAAGGAGGAGCTCGGCTTCCACGGGGTGCAGGTCAACAGCCACACCCACGGGCATTACCTCGACGAGGAGCAGTTCGACCCGATCCTGCGCGCCTGCGCCGATCTCGACCTGCCGCTCTACATCCATCCGCAGGGCCCGCCGGATGCGATGATCGGCGACATGGTCGGCGCCGGGCTCGACGGGGCGGTGTTCGGCTTCGCGGTCGAGACCAGCTACCACGCGATGCGGCTGCTCACGACCGGGGTGTTCGACCGCTACCCGAACCTGCAGCTGATGCTCGGGCACGGCTGCGAGGGGCTGCCGTTCATGCTCTACCGGCTCGACTACATGCACAAGGCCGGTATCCGCAGCCAGCGCTACCCGCGCCTCAAGCCGCTGCAGCACGACCTGTTCCACTACATGCGCACCAACGTGCTGGCGACCAACAGCGGGCTGCCGTTCGGCCCGGCGATCAAGACCATGATCGAGGTCATGGGCGAGGACCGGGTGATGTACGCGATGGATTACCCCTATCAATACGTGCCCGACGAGGTACGCTGGATGGACGATCTCGACATCAGCGACGTCCAGAAGACAAAGTTCTTCCAGACCAACGCAGAGCGCTGGTTCAAGCTCTAGAAGAGAGGTTCCGATGACGACTTATGCCGTGACGGGCGCGACCGGCAAGCTGGGGCGCCTGGTGCTCGACGAGCTGCTCACCAAGACCGATCCCGCGGACATCGTCGCCCTCGCGCGCGATCCCACGTCGCTGCAGCAGTACGACCAGCTTGGCGTGCAGGTGCGCAAGGCCGACTACGACGATCCCGCGAGCCTCGAGGCGGCGCTGCAGGGGGTCGACCGGGTGCTGCTGATCTCGGGCAACGCCGTCGGCCAGCGCGAGCGCCAGCACGGCAACGTGATCGAGGCGGCGAAGAAGGCCGGCGTGTCGTACCTCGCCTACACCTCGATCCTCAAAGGCGACAAGTCGCCGCTCCCGCTCGCGCCCGAGCACGTCGCGACCGAGAAGTTGCTCGCGGCGAGTGGGCTCAACTACGACGTGCTGCGCCATGGCTGGTACTCCGAGAACTACACGATGGGCCTCGCGCCCTCGCTCGAGAGCGGCAAGATCTTCGGCGCCGTGGGACAAGGGAAGCTGTCGACCGCGACCCGCGCGGACTTCGCCGCAGCCGACGTCGGCGCACTGCTCAACGGCAAGGGCGGCGACGTCTACGAGCTCGCCGGCGACGAGGCATGGGCGATGCCGGAGTTCGCCGCCGAGGTCTCGCGCCAGGCGGGCAAAGCCGTCGAATACGTCGACCAGAGCGAGAGCGACTACGCCAAGACGCTCGAGGGCGCCGGGCTGCCGCCGCCGGTCGCGGCGATGCTGGCCAGCACCAGCGCGCTGTCGGGCCAGGGCGCGCTCCACGACGACAGCCGTGACCTGGGCCGGCTTGCCGGGCGCCCGACCACGCCGATCGCGCAGACGATCGCCGAGGCGGTGAAGGGGTGAGATGAATTCTCCCTGTGGCCGCGGAGCGGCCATGGGGAGGGGGACCGCGCAGCGGCGTGGTGGAGGGGCCGCGGCGGCCCCTGCGTCAGAGGCCTGACGGCCTCTGCCAGCCCCCTATCCGGCTTCGCCGGACCGGGAGGATCGAGGAGGGAGGAACGACGAGAATGGCCACGACCGCCGCCGACGAGCCGCTGAAGCCGGCCGCCCAGGTCACCCGCGCCGGGTGGTACACGCTGACGCTGGTATCGGCGGCGCAGGGCCTGAGCCTGCTCGACCGGCAGATCCTCTCGATCCTCGCGCCGAGCATCATGGCCGACCTCGGGATCGGCGCGGCCGAGCTCGGGCTGCTTTACGGCACGGTGTTTGCGCTGTTCTACGCGCTGTTCTCGCTGCCGCTCGGGCGCCTGGTCGACGGCTGGATCCGCACCCGGCTGCTGGCGATCTGCATTTTCGCCTGGTCGGCGTTCTGCGGGCTCTCGGCCTTCGCCAGCGGGTTCGCGCTGCTGGCAATTTCGCGGCTCGGCGTCGGCGTCGGCGAGGCGGCGGCGCAACCGGCGGCCAACTCGATCATCTTCGACACCTTCCCGCGCGAGCGGCGCGGCACCGCGATGGCGGCGATGGGCGTCGCCACCGCGCTCGGGCTCGGCCTGTCGATGACGCTCGGCGGCGTGCTCGCGCAGTGGTGGGACACGCGCTACCCCGACGGCGCGTGGGGCTTCTCGGGCTGGCAGTTCGCGTTCCTCGTTGCCTCGGCTCCGGGTCTGCTGCTCGGCTGGGCGATCTGGCGCCTGCGCGAGCCGGTCCGCGGGGGAATGGACGGGATCGCCGCGCCCGACGACCCGCATCCGTTCAAGGCCAGCGGCGCGGTGCTCGCCTCGGTCACCCCGGGCAGCAACTGGTGGATGCTGTGGCGCCGCGACGCGGGAGCGCGGCAGTGGGCGATCAACCTCGGCGGGCTCGCGGTGATCCTCGCGGTCTGCTGGACGATGACCCAGCTCACCCAGGCGTTCTCGCCGAGCGTGCAGCAGCCGCTCGCGGCGCTCGGGCTGTCGTGGGACACCCACGTGCTGCAGTGGATCGTCGCGGGCTTCGGCGCCTTCGTGATCCTCAACCTGTTCCAGTCGCTCAAGCTGACCGACCGGCCGACCTACAACGTCGTGCTCAGCCCCTCGCTGATCCTGCTGATGGTCGTCGGCGGCCTGCAGACCGCGATCAACTACGGGGTGATGGGCTTCACCCCGTCGTTCCTGATCGCCCACTACGGCCTGTCGCAGGCGACCACCGCGCTGCAGTTCGGCCTGCTCGCCGCGGCGCTCGGGCTGGTCGGTCCGGTCATCGCCGGCCCGCTCGCCGACTGGCTCACCGTGCGCATGGGCGGACGGGGCCGGGTGTGGCTGACGATCTTCTCGCTCGGGGTCTCGCCGCTGATCGGCATCTGGACCTACAGCGCGGACGATCCGACGAGCTTCTACATTCGCTTCTCGATCTACAGCATCATCCTGACGCTGTGGCTGCCGCCGATCTACTCGCTGTATTACGACCTCGTGCTGCCGCGCATGCGCGGGATCACGAGCTCGATCTACATCATCATCTCGACCCTGCTCGGGCTCGGCATGGGCCCGTACTTCGTCGGCATCGTCGCCGCGAGGAACGGCGGCGATCTCGGCCAGGCTATCATCTCGGTCAACGTGGTGGCGCCGTTCGTCCTGCTGAGCCTGTTCACCGTGCTGTGGCGGATCCGGCGCGACGAATCGACGATCCTCGAGCGTGCCCGCGCCGGCGGCGAGCCGGTCTAGGGTTGCCGGGCCGCCCGTCGGGCTCGTAAGGGCGGCGCATGCCTACCGTTCGTGAAGCCGCCTTCCGCGTGTTCGAGCACTTCGGGGTCGACCGCCTGTTCGGCAACCCCGGCTCGACCGAGCTGCCGATGCTCAAGGGACTGCCCGACGGCTTCCGCTACGTGCTCGGGCTCAACGAGGCGGTCGTGGTCGGGATGGCCGACGGTTTCGCGCGCGCGAGCGGCAAGCCGGCGCTGGTCAACCTGCACAGCTCGGCGGGCACCGGGCATTCGCTCGGCAACCTGTTCACGGCGTTCAAGAACAACACCCCGCTGGTGGTCACCGCGGGCCAGCAGGCACGCTCGATCCTGCCGCACGATCCGTTCCTGTTCGCCGAGCGTCCGACCGAGTTCCCGCGCCCGTTCGTCAAGTGGGCGATCGAACCGGCGCGCGCCGAGGACGTGCCGCTGGCGCTGATCCGCGCCTTCGTCACCACGCTGACCCCGCCGATGGGGCCGGTGTTCGTGTCGATTCCGGTCGACGACTGGGATCGCGAGTGCGAGTGGCCGGCACTGCCCGAAATGCACTTGTGCGCCGTGCCCGATGCGACGGGCATCGAGCGGCTCGCGGCCGTGATCGACCCGTCCGAGCGACCGGCGCTGGTGCTCGGCACGGGCGTCGCCAACAGCGGCGGATGGAGCGCGGCGATCCGCCTCGCCGAGAAGACCGGCTGCGCGGTCTGGGCCGCGCCCTATGCGGCGCGTGAGACATTCCCCGAGGACCATCCGCAGTTCGCCGGGTTCCTGCCCGCGTGGCGCGACCAGATCCGCAGCCTGCTCGCGCCCTACGACGCGATCCTGGTGGCCGGCGCCCCGGTGTTCACCTACCACGTCGAAGGCAGCGGCCCGCACTGGCCCGAGCACGCGAGGCTGGCCGCGCTCAGCGACGATCCGCAGCACCTGGCCTCGCTGCCCGGCGGCAGCGGCGTGCTCGGCAATGTCGCCGAAGGCCTCGCCCAGCTCGCCGAGCGGGCCAACGAACGCGCCTACGAGGGCGAGCCGCGCAGGCTGCTCGATCCCGAACCGCGCATGACGGCGGCCTACGTGCTGAAGCGCATCGCCGCCTTGCGCCCGGACCGCGCGGTGATTGTCGAGGAGGCGCCGACCGCGCGCGGGCCCGAGCACGACACCCTGCCGATCACCCGCGAAGGCGGGTTCTACACTTGCGCCAGCGGCGGGCTCGGCTACTCGCTCCCGGCGGCGGTCGGGGTCGCTTCGGCGCAGCCGGACAAGGTCATCGCGATCCTCGGCGACGGTTCGGCGATGTACACGATCCAGGGCCTGTTCTCGGCGCGCGAGGAAGACGCCAACGTCAGCTTCGTGATCCTCAACAACGCGGCCTATGCCGCGCTCACCGGGTTCGCCGGCGAGTTCGGCATGAATCACGTCCCCGGATGTGACCTGTCCGGAATCGATTTCGTCGGCCTCGCCGAGGCCCAAGGCCTGCCCGCGCGGCGCGCGGACGCGGTCGACCACCTCGATGCGGCGCTCGAATGGAGCTTCGCGCAACCCGGACCGAGCCTGCTCGACGTACGGATCGCCTAGCTCAGCCGGCCCGCCAGAGCACAGCGCCGATCGCGGCGAGCGAGAGCGGCGAAGATCGCGGCCCGAAGCGGCCGATCGCCGGCGGGGTGCGGTTCGGCTGCGCGGTGGAGGGAGCCTGCAGCATCGTCAGCTCGCCAGCACCACGACCAGGAACGCCATCACCGGAAACGCCATGATGGCCGCGATCACGGCGTAGTCCGCCAGCGACGGCGAGATCAGGTCGCGATGGGTCGACCAGAACGCATCGAGCCGCGGCGCCAGCTCGTCGTCGGCGATCATCAGCGCCATGTCGCGGGCGTTGAGACGCGGCAGCAGCGCCGCGAGTTCGTCGATCTGCGGTCGGCTGAGATCGGGATAGCGCCGCACCAGCTCGGCGGCGCGCGCGGGGCGGTAGACTCGCGGTCTGGCGGGCGCGGCGGGGCTGAGACTGGGTCGGGCTAACGGATAAGGCATCGAAACGACTCCTCTAGGGAGCGAGCCGAGACGCAACGACGCACCGGACTCGCGCCCGGCGCTCGATCATCATGCTGTTGGGTGTGCCCTGAGCCCAACCGCGGCTCGCGGACCGATCCGGCTCAGGGCCGGAGGAGGCGTGCGGTGCTGCTGCCCGGATGGATGGCGGAGAAACCGTTCATGAATTCAATATGGCCCTTCGCGCGCTGGAAGCAAGCCGGGCGCCCCGGTCTCACAGCACCCGCCAGACCCACAGCCTGATGCTGCTCGCATAGCGCGCCCCGGCGCAGACGAAGATCGACTTGTTGAGCCAGTCGTAGGGCCCCTCGGGCGCAATGAACTCGGGCACGGTGCGGAAGTAGTATTCGCCGGGGTCGACCTCCTCGCCGCGGCGCAGCCGGTCCATGACCTCGGGCGGGCCGTGGCGCAGGCCCTTGTTGCGCAGCTGGATCAGCGCACCGTCGTCGGTCTCGATCGCGTAGATCGCGTCGGCGACGGTGACCCCGTCGGGGCGCGTCAGCTGCCAGTCGGCCGAGTTGCCCATCAGCTTGCCGCTGATCCTGGGCCCCTTGACGTAGCCCCCGGCGGCGATCGGGATGATCCGGCGCGTGCCGTCGACCACCTTGCCGATCTCGCGCGGCGGCTCGAGATTGCCGCCGGCTTCGTAAACGAACTCGAGTTCGGGTTTGATCAAGGCGTGTCTCCGGTCGTTACGCGCGCAGGGTACGGCCTCAGGCGCCGGCTGCAAGCGAGACGACCGGGTTACCGGCCCGGGGCTTCCTTGCGCAGCGCTCGCGCGGACGTGATCGCCTCGCGCACGGTGTTCCGCTCGTGACAGGCGTATTCGTAGATCGCGTAGCCGTCGTCGCGGGTTCGTTCGAGGGCAACGGTCCACGGGGCCGTGAAGGTGTCGGGATCGTCGTAGGTAACGCGATAGTCGATCGTGCCGGGTCCGGTCCGGGTCAGCCGCTCGGTCACCGTCGCCGAAGGACCGACCGGCTGCGTCGCGTTGGTTCGCCCCGGGAACGGCCCGGCCGCGCGCCGCAACGGATCGGTGGTGACGCTGTCACCGCTGACCAGGTTGGTGGTCTCGATCACCAGCGTGTCGCCTTCCCAGCGCCCGCGGCTGTCGCCGTGCCAGGCGCGCACCTCGGCCGGCCAGTGTCCGGGTCGGTCGAGCGGAACAACCCGTGTCCCGAAAGTCTCGAGCTGCAGCACGACGTAGCCGGGCGCCTGGAACACGCGGAGACCGTTGTTGTAGGGCTGCAGCAGCATCACGGCCGGAAAGCCGCGGGTGATGCAGCGCTCGAACGCATCGAGGTCGCCGATCCCGTCGACCATGTCACCGGACTGCCAGGTCGAGCGGCCCCTCGCGTAAAGCTCCTGCGCCTGCGGCGTCAGCGGCGGTAGGCGGCCGTCGGCGGGATCGACCAGCAGCGAGGTGCGCCGGCCGAGCCGCGAGCTGCGCAGCCAGGCGGCGAGGCCGACGGTGCCGTCACCGTCGATCTCGACCGTGAACTCGGCATCGGAGCGCTCGGCGGCCGCCAGCCGCTCGGCGAATTCCTCGTCGGTCAGCCAGGCGCGTGCGCCCATCGCCTCGGGACGCACGAGCGGGATCCGGGCATCGTTGACGTTCTGCATCGGCCAGGTGCCGCGCAGGTCAGGATCGCCCCACGGCATGCGCGGAACCACATAGCCGGGCTCGACCACCGGAGGTGCCGCCGGATCGCGGTGTGCGCCCTGCGCGCTGCCGCCGGGCATCGCGGCTGCGCCGACGACCACGAGCAAGACGACCGACACCTTCACCGCGCCCCCACCTCCAGGCATTGCCCGTGCAGGGTACGAACCCTAGCGTACGCCGCAAGCGAATCGCACCGACGGTGCGCGGGATCGCGAGCGAGAGGAGAGGGAAATGGCCGCAGACCTGTATGCGGACTATGTCATCGTCGGTGCGGGCAGCGCGGGCTGCGTGCTGGCCAACCGGCTGACCGAAAGCGGCGAGTTCAAGGTCGTGCTGCTCGAGGCCGGCGGCGACGACCGGCCGCTGCGCGAGCCCTCGCAATTCATGTCGAACATGATGATCCACATCCCGATCGGCTTCGGCAAGACGCTCAACGACCCCAAGGTCAACTGGATCTACGAGACCGAGGTCGACCAGGGCACCGGCGGCCGCCCGCACAAATGGCCCAAGGGCAAGGTGCTCGGCGGCTCGTCGTCGATCAACGGGCTGCTCTACGTGCGCGGCCAGAGCGCCGACTACGACGGCTGGGCGCAGATGGGCGCGCGTGGCTGGAGCTGGGACGACGTGCTGCCCTATTTCCGCATGAGCGAGCACCAGCAGCGTGGCGCCGACGATTATCATGGCGTGGGCGGCCCGCTTTCGGTGTCGGATTTCCCCGAGCAGCACCCGGTTTCGGCGGCGATCATCAAGGCCGCCGAACAGGCGGGCGTGCGCGCCAAGCCCGACCTCAACGACGGCGACCAGGAAGGCACCAGCTTCTTTCAGGCGACCATGCGCAACGGCTTCCGCTGCTCGGCGGCGGTCGCCTTCCTCCACCCGGCGATGGGCCGCTCGAACCTGCAGGTCGAAACCCGCGCGATGACCACGCGGATCATCTTCGACGGCAAGAAGGCGGTGGGCGTCGAGTTCGTCCAGAACGGCCAGAAGCGTAAGGTGATGGTCGGGCGCGAGGTGATCCTCGCGGCGGGCAGCGTGGAGAGTCCGAAGCTGCTGGAGATCTCCGGCGTGGGCCAGGGCGCGTTGCTGCAGGAACTGGGGGTCGAACTGGTCCACGAGTCCAAGGGCGTGGGCGAGAATCTGCAGGACCATGTGATGATCGGCTGTCAGGCCGACCTCAAGGAGGACGCGCACTCGATCAACCACCTGTCGCGCGGGCTCAAGCTGGTCGGCCAGGTGATCAAGTACGGCCTTACCCGGAAGGGCCTGCTCAGCTACCCGGTCGCGCACGGCTGCGCCTTCTGCAAGACGCGGCCAGAGCTCGAGACGCCCGACATGCAGATCCACTTCATGGCGGCTTCGATGGACCTCGAAGTGCTGGCGACGACCCAGGGGCTGCAGCTCGACAAGACCCCCGGCATGGCATCGAACCCGTGCCAGCTGCGCCCGGAGTCGCGCGGATCGATCCACGCCAGGTCGCCCGACGGAACGGTGGCGCCGAAGATCGTGCCGAACTATTTCTCCGATCCGATCGACCAGGAGATGGCGGTCGCGCAGCTCAAGGTGATCCGCAAGATCTGGCAGCAGCCGGCGCTCGAGCCCTATCTCAAGAATCCCGGCGACCATTTCGGCGAGACCGACGAGGCGATGTTCGAATACGCCAAGGTCGCCGCGGCCACCGTCTATCACCCGGTCGGCACGGTCAGCATGGGCCCGGACGAGCGCTTCCCGCTCGACCCGCAGCTGCGCGTGCGCGGGGTCGAAGGACTGCGGGTGATCGACGCCTCGGTGTTCCCGCGGATCACCTCGGGCAACACCAACGCGCCGACGATCATGGTCGCCGAGAAGGGTGCGGAGATGGTGCTGGCGGACGCAAAGATGGCCGTGACAGCTTAGGGAGGGGAAGGGCCCCCTCATCCAAGCTACGCTAACCGCCTCGGCGGTAAGCTTCGCTATCGGACACTCAGGCCCGCCGGGGCCTTAGTCGGAGTTGGATGAGGGCTCCGTCCCTACAGCTGCGTCACCGCCGCCGCGGCGACGCCGAGGCACAGCACCAGGAACCCGGCGGCCCATAGCATCGCGCGCACCAGCCGGCCTTTGAGCGCCTCGTCCTCGACGATCTCGACCGGCTCGTCGGGCGCCAGCGCGGCGCCCATGCCGGCGCCGAAGGCCGGCTCGAGCCGCGGCAGTTCGATGCCCGAGGTCAGCGCCAGTTTCTCGCTGGCGATGGCCAGCCGCTGGTCGGCGAGATCGGCCTCCAGCACGGTCCCGTCGAGCGCGCTCTCGCCGCGGGCGAGCCGTTCGAGCTGACGGTCGATGCCGACCAGACGGTCGATCTGCTCGAGCGCACGGCGGCGGTTGCCCGACAGCACCGCAAGCTGCAGGCGCGCCTGGGCGAGCCCGCTCGCGCGCAGCCAGCCGAGTTCGGGTCGCTCGGTTCGCGCGGGATGAAACGTAGAAACGGGGCTTGCAAAGGCGGGCTGGCTGGCCATCGATATCTCCCATCGCCCCCTGTCCGGGGCGAGCTAACCGACGGAGGGGGCTCAGGAAAAGGCCGATCCGACCGGACGGGAGCGGCTTGCGACCGGCGGTTCGTCGGGTGGACGCCTCGCCTTACCGCGGGCCCGGCGTGCGAGCGATCGCCTTGAAGAAGGCCAGCGTGTCCGGCGTGACGGTCTCGTCGGGCACCGGCGGCCAGTAGCTGAGCTTGACGATCACCGTCCGGCTGGCCGGGTGGACGTAGATCATCTGGCCGGCGAGCCCGAGCGCGGCGAATGCGCCGGGCTCGTCATCGACCTGCCAGGTCTGCAGTCCGTAGCCGGGAAAGCCGGCGGACGCCGGGAGTGGCTTCATCGTCGTCATTTGCGCGACCCAGCCTTCGGGCAGGATTCGCTCACCGCCGCGGACGCCACCCTCGAGCAGCAGCAGGCCGAGCCGACCGAAATCGCGCAGCGTGGCGTTGAACCCCATTCCGTTCAGGGCGCGGCCCGTGCCCGGCGGACCATCGGCGAGGAAGAAGCCGTCGGCTTCGGCCCCGAGCGGGCCCCAGAGCCGCTGCTGCATCAGCGTCTCGATGCTCTGCCCGGTCGCGCGCTCGAGCACCCAGCCGAGCACCGCGGTATCGAGCGTCGCGTAGTTGAACTCGCCGCCCGGCGGCGCGCGCCGGGCGATGTCGACCGCGAAGTCGGCGAACCGCGCGCGGTTGAGCACAATCGCCTGCTCGTGGATGCGCCCGGCGAGGCTCGGGTTCTCGCCGAAGTCGTAGCGCTCCTCGATCGCCGCGCCCGAGCGCATCTCGAGCAGATTGCGGATCGTGACCCCGCCGTAGCCGCCCCCGGCGAGCTCGGGGACGTAAGTATCGGCGCGATCGTCGAGCGAGGCGATCTCGCCGCGCGCGAGCGCCTGGCCGACCAGCATCGCGGTGATCGTCTTGGTCATCGAGAAGCCGATGTGCCGCGTCGAGGGCTGCATGCGGTTGCGGTAGTCCTCGAACACGATCGCCCCGTCGCGGATCACCAGCAGCGCGTTGGTCCGCGACGCCTCGGCGAAGGCATCGTAGCTCGCCGGCTGCCCGTGGGCGCGGGCCTCGGGCAGGACGAAGCCTTGCCGGCGCGGCAGGTCCCACACCGGCCCCGTCTGTTCGACCCGCCTCGACTCGAACACCGTGTCGGTGTCGCGGAAGGTGAAGCTGTTGACCTCCGGATTGAGCCACTGCCAGCGCATCGCCACCGTCGCCGGCGAGGGTTCGGCCGGGGCGGTGGCCTGGGCCGAAAGCGGCGAAGCGAGAATGAGCGCGAGCCAGGCGGCGCCGGCCGCGGCGCGTCGGACGATCATGCGGTGTCCCTCCCCTCGGTCATGGGTGGACTGGTGCCCGGAGCCGGGCGAGGGCGCAAGCACCGAACACGCCGGCGCGCTCAGCAGGCACCGTACGAGGCGGAGATCCGCGCGGTGTTCTCGGCCAGCGTCTCCATCCCGGCTTCACGGCGCAGGCGTTCGACCGCGGCCTCGTCCTCGATCGGCAGCGGCGCGAACCGGCCGTCGACGCAATGGAACTGGGTTCCGTAGCGCTGCTTGCCGGTGAGCTTGAGGATGACCCGGTCGGTCAGGTAGGCGAAGTCCCGCGGCGAGACCTCACGCTGCGCCGCGAGCGGCTCCATCAGCCTCAGCGCCTCGAGCTGGAACACCGGGTCGTGGTCGGCGTGCTGGACCAGCAGCCAGGCCTCGCTCGCCGCCTGCTCGCCGACGTCCGAAATCTTCGGCCAGCCGTGCTCGGCGACGATCCCCTTGAGCCATTCGGTGTTCGACCTGTCGCGCGCGGCCATCGCCGCGAACAGGCGCGCTCGCACCACGGTCAACGCCGCCGGCGACAGCTCGGGCACCTTGCCCGCCAGCCGCCCGCGGTCCCACGAGACCGCGTGGCGCACCATCTGTTCGCCCAGCGTGCGCGCCAACAGCTGCTCGGCAAGACCCGGACCGCTCGGACCGGCTTCCTCCTCGGCCACCTCGACCGCCGCCAGGTAGGCGTCGGCGAGCGGGGCGGCCGCGCGGACCTGTTCGACGAACTCGGCGTAGCTGCGGACCTCGGGCAGGTACGGTGCGAAGGTCACCTGATGGCACAACAGCGGCCCCACCGAGGCGGTGTCGAGCCGCGCTTCGGGATAGCCCATCGCGGCCAGCGCGGCCCGCGCTTGCGCCCTCGCCTCCTCGATGCAGCGCGTCGCCCACAGGTTGATCGCGCTGCTGTCGGCCCGGTCCTGGTCGCTCGCATCGGCGAAACGGCCCCTGGCCCAGGCATACTCGCCGGGAACCAGCGAGCCGTCCTCGATGTAGGGCTCGAGCTGGGCGGGCGGCGGCGGATCGCCGGCGGCGCCGGCGAGCAGCGCGCAGAGCGGAAGAACAAGGTTGCCAACGCTCATCGAACCACCCCCGGAAGCGCCACCCCGGGGGGCGCGGCCAGGGACCATCCGAATACTGGCGCGAAAAGGCAATGGGGCCGGACTCGTGCAGTCCGGCCCCATCCGGGGTGCTGTCTCCGAGGTTCGGCGGGGGGGGGTCGGGTCGCGCCTCGGGGACGACGCGAAAATGCTCGCTCCGCGCGGAGCAAGCCATACGTAATTCCCCTATGCGGCCAGACCGAGTTCCTCGCTGGGCGCGAAGTTGCCGTGGAGTCCGAAGCGCAGCCGGATCGGGACGTTGATCGTCGCGATCGGGCCTTTCTCGATGTCGAGCGCGTCGAACAGCAGCAGGTCGCTGCGGTGCTCCTCGAGGCGGTTGCAGACCTGGACGATCCAGCCGTCACCCTCGGGCGCGTCCTTGCTGCGCGGGATGAAGCACGGCTCCTGCAGGCTCGACACCGGGCCGCACCACCAGTGCTGCTCGGCGCCGGTCTCGAGGTCCTTGAGGAACAGGCAGTTCATCATGAAGCCGCCGGCGCTGCCGCCCTTGAGCTCGACCGGGCGGTTCATGTCCATCTCGAGGCCCCAGCCGTAGCGGGTCTTCGTGCCGGTGAAGCGGTCGTCGATGCGCGGAAACTCGGAGACGGTCTCGGTCAGGCGGGTCACCGCGTCGAACTCCTCGCCGTTGCTGGCGAGGTCGACCGTCCAGTCGGTCAGCCGGCTGGCCGCTTCCATCGGGTTGAACGGCGCCCCGTGAACGTCAGGGAAGAACGGGAACATGTTGTTCTTCGCCTCGCAGGTGAGGAAGTGGACCTTGGTCCCCTCCTGCCAGGCGTTGAGTACGTGGCTGGCGAAGCAGTTGTCGCGCTTGAACCAGCGGATGTCTTCCTGCTTGAGGTCGTCGCGCCGCGGGATGATCCCGAGGTAGACCGGCAGTGTGGTGTCGAAGCCGAAGTGCGGCTTGCCCTGCTCGAGCCGCTCCCACGAGCCGATCGAGGGGACGATGTGCAGCACCAGGTAGTCATCGGTGATGCCGAAGTCGTGCATCATGCAGTAGTACGGCACCTTGAACCACTTCTCGCGCACGAGCTCGCCGTCGGGGCTGACTTCCATGTAGGTCACGTCGTCGGTGCACAGGCCGCTCGCGGCGTAGCCGATCGCCACCATGTTGCCGGTCCGCGGGTCGATCTTCGGGTGCGCGGTGAAGGTCTGCCCGGTCATCCGGCCGCCGAACTTCTCGAACCCGATGGTCTCCATCGTCGCCGGGTCCATCAGCAGCGCCGGGCTGTCCTCCTTCATCGCCCACAGCTTGCCGGCATAGATCCAGGCGTTGGTGTTGGCGGTCGAGCGGATCATGCCCTTGACCGATTCGTCATCGGTCAGCGGGTTGCGGTAGGCACCGAACAGCGCGTGGCCCGCCTCGTGCTCGACCTTCCACTTGTCGGTCTTGGCCCAGCGCTGGCGGAAGTCGCACTGGCCGTCGTGGAAGTGGAAGCGAGTGATCATCCCGTCGCCGTTGAACGCGATGTCGTCGCCGTGTCGGGGGGGAAACTGCGGGTCGGGCTGGACGCGGAAGAACGCGCCGTTGAGCTCGGCCGGGATCGTCCCGGTGTGCTGCAGGTCGGCGATGTCGGCCTCGATCCGGCTCGGGGTGTTGAAGCCGGTAAAGCGGGGGGTATCGGGGAAATGCGCCATCGGGTTCCTCTCTTCGCGCGCGCCGCCTTGTTGCGCGCGATTGTATGC
>JAEZES010000019.1 GCA_023432995.1 Pseudomonadota bacterium | reverse complement strand
ACGCTGGCCAGCGTCGGATCGGGCTTCACCTCGTTGCTGATCCGCGACAGGATCGGCGTGCGGTTGCCGATCGTCGGAGTGGCGTTCTTGTCCTCGCCCCCGCCGATGCCGATCGAGCTGCAGCCTGCCAGGCCGGCGAGCAACACCGGCAGCACCGCGAGGCGCAAGAACGATCGCGAGGTCATGGTCATCACTCGGTCCATCTTCATTGGGCGGGAGCCGCCTGGGCCGCGGACGCGCCGCCGCTGTCGCGCAGCTCCGCAAGGGTCTCGTCGACGTTGACGACGGCGTCGTAGCCGAGCAGCCCGGCCAGCTGCCGCGTGCGCGCACGCAGCGTCTGGGGCACGGTCTCGTCCTTGGCAATGGCGGCGAACAGCGGCCCGGCGAGCTCTTCCTTGCCTTGCTTCAGGTAAGCCTGCGCGACCAGCTCGCCGGCGCTGCCGAACCACGGGTTGCCTGGGGTCGCGAGCGGCTTCAGCCGATCGATCACCTGCTGCGGGTCAAGCTTGTCGAACTGCACCGCCATCGCCCGGATCGTGGCCAGGTCGCGGTGCGGCTTGGGCGCGTCGGCGTCCCCGGCGATGCTCTCGTAGAGCTGGACCGCCTCGTCCGCCCGGTTCTCGCGCAGCGCGATCCCGGCGCGCGCCAGCTTGGCCGAGACGGCCGTCGCCGAGCTGCCCTCGCCGGACAAGGCGACGAGCTCGGAGGTGGCCTGCTGGATCTGCCCCGCCTCGAGCCGGTCGAAGGCGGCGACCAGCCGCTCGGAGCGCCCTTCCAGCACGCCTTCCTGCCGGTCGGACCAGATCAGCCAGCCGCCGAAAGCGGCGAGGGCGAGCACGACGCCGCCGGCGATCGGCCAGCCGTAGCGGCGCAGGGCGCTGTCGAGCTGGTCCTGGCGGACGGCGTCGTCGACTTCGCGCAGCAGCACTTCCTGCTCGCGCTCCCTGCGCGCAGCCTGCGGATCGGCACGGGACGGGTCGGAATCGGGTGTGAGGGCCACGTGAGATCGCTTCTGGGCTGTAATCGGGTCGGATAACCGTTGGGCGGGCTGTTTAGCGAAAGGGCACGCCTTTTCAATTGCCGAGTGGACCCTGTCCCCGACGCGGTGAATGCGCGATGAAGCGCCCGTCGCTAGCGACGGCCGATCAGCCCGAGATAGAGCGCGCGATACCGGTCGATCATGCGGGCTTCGTCGTACTCAGCCTGCGCCTTGGCCTGGTTCGCCTCGCCGATCCGTGCGCGCAAATCGGGCTCCGCGGCGAGCTGGACGATCGCCTGCGCGAGCCCGGCTTCATCTCCCGGCGCGCTCAGGTAAGGGCCATTCACGCTGGCGACCATCGCCGCGATGTCGCCGACGCGCGGCGCCGCGACCGGCAATCCCGCCGCCATCGCCTCGACCAGCGAGATCGGGAACTGCTCCGAGTGCGAGGCGAGTGCGAAGATGTCGAACAGGCCGACCGCCTTGGCCGGGTCGGCGACGAATCCGGGCAGGTGCACCCGGTGCTCGATCTCGCAGGCCTCGGCCTCGGCCAGGATGGCGGCGCGCTCCGGGCCCTCGCCGGCGATCACCAGATGCCACGCCTCGGGCAGCTCGCGGACGGCCCGCACCAGCGCCGGCAGGTTCTTGACCGGGCGCAGCCCGGCGAGCGTGCCGACCCACAGTTCGCCCTTCTGCTTGACCAGCCGGGGCAAGGCGTCGCGCCGCGGCCGCCGGGCGAAGGCGGCCGTGGCGATGCCGTTGGGAATGAGCCGCACCTTGCTGCGCGGCTGGTACCAGGTCTCGAGCGCGATCCGCTCGAGCGTGCGCGAGGGCACGACGATCGCCGCGCTGCGGCCGAGCGCGATCCGGCGATAGAGGTTGCGCCGCCACTTGAGCCCGCCGGCCTCGTCTTCGTTGAAACCGTCCTCGTGATGGACCAGCGGCGCGAGACGGAAGACGTCGGCGAACAGCGTGTGCGCGAGGACCGCGTCCATCGCTCCCCAGTTGTAGGTACAGACGAGGTCGTACCCGGCCATTGCCCGGGCCAGCCGCTTGAGCCGGCCGGGCAGCGGCTTCCCGGCGAGCGGTGGGAACTTGGGCCACGATACGCGTGGAGTACGGCCGAGCAGGGCGGCGGCCGAACGCCTGTCCGGATCAGCCGAGACGATGGCGTGGTCGAACTCGCGCCCGAAGGCGTTGATCAGCCGCACGCAGCGCAGCTCCTTGCCGCCGGCGTCGAACGAGGAATGCAGGTGGAGGATGCGCGGCGCGGCGCTCATGCGGTCCGCGCCAGCAGGCCGGCGATCGCGCTCCGCGCCTCCGGCTCCTCGAGTGTCGGGGCGTGGCCGACGCGCGCGATGGTGACCGTTTCGAGCCCGGCCAGCTCGCGGGTCATGCGCTCGAGCGTGGCCGCCGAGAGGATGTCCGAATGGGCCCCGCGCAGCGCCAGCACCGGGCGCCCGGCCAGCGCGCGGAAGGTCGGCCACAGGTCGACGGGGGCGGCCTCGTCGGCACGATTGAACGGCTCGGCGATCCTCATGTCGTAGTCGAACGCGATCCGCCCGCCGGGGCCGACGACCATCAGCCGCTTGGCCAGCCGCAGCCAGTCGGAGATGGCGAAGTCCGGGTAGGCCACCCCGCCCTGCTCCCTCAGCCCGCGCGCGGCGTGCATCCAGGTGGCGAAGCTGCGTCCCTGCCCGACGTAGTCGCGGATCCGCGCCAGGCCGGCGGGCTCAACCTCGGGGCCGATGTCGTTGAGCGCGGCCGCGGCGATCCGCTCCGGCATGGTCAGCGCCAGCAGCATGATCACGATGCCGCCGAGCGAGGTGCCGATGGCGACGACCCGGTCGAGCCCGGCCTGATCGAGAAGCGCGCCGACGTCGGCGACATACTGCGCCGGCACGTAGCTCGCCGGATCGCGCGCGTAGTCGCTCTGGCCGCGGCCGCGCAGGTCGATCGCGATCACGCGGTACTCGCCGGCGAAGGCCTCGACGACCGGCTCGAAGTCGCGGCAGTTGCGGGTCAGGCCCGGAATGCACAGCAGCGGCGGACGGTCGGCGCGGCCGGGATAGTCGCGATAGCGCAGCGTCAGCCCGTCCGCGGTGGTCCATTCGCCCTGGCTGTAGGCGGTCCCGGCCATGCAACCCCTGTCAGATGGTCCCTGCCTTGCGCCCCCGCGCCGGCCGCCCCACTAATGCAAAGATGCGCGCCGAACCGCAAGCCGCCCCCTATCGCCCCGATCCGCAACTGCTGCCTCTGGCCGAATGGCTCGCGGACGCGGTCGCCCCGGCCGAGTTTTCCAAGGCCGAGCTGCGCTTCCGCAACCGCCGGTGGGACAAGGCGGTCGGGCTCGCGGACCTGTCGGACGAGCGCTGGGTGCGCCACTTCGCCCGGTTCGAGCCGCTGCCCGACAACCTGCCGCAGCCGCTCGCGCTGCGTTACCACGGGCACCAGTTCCGGGTGTACAATCCCGAGATCGGCGACGGACGGGGATTCACCTTCGCGCAAGTGCGCGACGGCGAGGGACGCCTGCTCGACCTCGGCACCAAGGGCTCGGGCCTCACGCCCTACAGCCGGACGGCCGACGGCCGGCTGACGCTCAAGGGCGCGGTGCGCGAGATCCTCGCCACCGAGATGCTCGAGGCGCTCGGGGTCTACACTTCGAAGACCCTCTCGGTGATCGAGACGGGCGAGGAGCTGTGGCGCGGCGACGAACCCTCGCCGACGCGCTCGGCGGTCCTGGTCAGGCTGAGCCATTCGCACATCCGCATCGGCAGCTTCCAGCGCCTGGCTGCGCTCGAGGAGGACGCGCACATGCGCGCGCTGATCGACTACTGCCTGGCGCAGTTTCCCGGCCCGCAGCCGCCCCAGGATGCGCCGGGTCGGGACGACCCGGCGGTGGTGCTGATGCACCAGGCGGTCGAGCGGCTGGCCGATCTCGCCGCCGCCTACATGATCGCGGGGTTCGTCCACGGAGTGCTCAACTCGGACAACATGAACGTGACCGGGGAGAGCTTCGACTACGGCCCCTGGCGCTGGCTGCCGCAATGGCAGCCGGGCTTCACCGCCGCCTACTTCGACCACACCGGGCTCTATGCGTTCGGCCGCCAGCCGGAGGCGATCCGCTGGAACCTGGCACAGCTGGCGATCGCCCTGACGCGCCTCGTCGAGGCGCCGCCGCTGATCGCCGCGATCGAGCGCTTTCCGGAGCGCTATCAGACGGCTCTGGCGCGGCGCTTCTGCTGGCGCCTCGGGGTCCGCCCGCGCGGGGTCGAGGCCGACCTGGCGGTGATGACCGCCGCCGAGCGCGCGATGGTCGAGGGCGCGATCGGGCCTGACGCGTTCTTTTTCGCCCATCGCGGCGGCCGGGATGCCGAGGGGCCGCTGCGCGAGGCCCTCGAAGGCTACGAACCGGCGGCGAGCGACCATCCATACTGGTCGGGCGGCGGGCCCGAGACGATGCTGATCGACGAAGTCGAGACCATCTGGGCGGCGATTGCCGAGCACGACGACTGGGATCCGCTCGCCGCCAAGGTCACTGCCGTGCGGGCGATGGGCGATGCGCTCGGTGAAGCGCCGGAGCCGGCCGGACATGCGCGCTAGCCTCCGGCCCGCCCCGGCCGCACTGGCGCGGGCCAGACCTTGCGGCTATCAGCGGGTCGCTCATCCCGCCGCAGCGACCCCCGGGAGCGATACCCCCACGTGAGCCTGACCGAATTCGTTTCCTATGAGCCGGCCACCGGGGCCGAGGTCTGGCGCGGAACCGCCGGCGACGTCGATGAGACGGTCGCCCGTGCCCGGCGCGCCTGGCCGCAATGGGCAGCGCAGCCGCTGGCCAACCGGATCGAACTGCTGCGCCGCTTCGTCAACGAGGTGCGCAAGGAGCAGGACCCCTTCGCCGAGCTGATTGCCCGCGAGACCGGCAAGCCCCTGTGGGAAGCGCGCACCGAGGTCGAATCGGTGATGGCCAAAGTCGAGATCTCGGTCAGGGCCTATGCCGAGCGCACCGGGCAGAGGCGTCTCGACAGCGCACTGCAGGGCACCGCGGCCGTGCGCCACAAGCCGCACGGGGTGATGGCCGTGCTCGGCCCCTACAACTTCCCGGCGCACCTGCCCAACGGGCACATCGTGCCGGCGCTGATCGCGGGCAACGCCGTGATCTTCAAGCCGAGCGAAAAGACCCCGGCGACCGGCGCGTTCCTGATCGACTGCTTCCACCGCTCGGGGATTCCGGACGCGGTCGTGCAGCTGCTGGTCGGGGGACCGGACGAGGGCAAGGCGCTCGTCGCGCACGACGGCATCGACGGCGTGCTGTTCACCGGATCGGCCCGGGTCGGCATCGCGATCAACCGCCAGCTTGCCCCGAATCCTGGCAAGATCGTCGCGCTCGAGATGGGCGGCAACAACCCGATCGTCCTGTGGGATACCCCGAAGATCGCCGACGCGGCGATGCTGATCCTGCAGTCCGCCTATACCAGCGCCGGCCAGCGCTGCACCGCAGCGCGTCGGCTGGTGGTCAAGACGAGCCTCTACGAGCCGATCGTCGACGAGCTCAAGCGCCTGATCGCGCGGCTGGTGATCGGCGCCCCGTTCGACGATCCGGCGCCGTTCATGGGCCCGGTGATCGACATGCCGACCGCCGACCAGTTGACCGAGAGCTTCCTGTCCCTGATGTCGCACGGCGGCAAGCCGCTGGCGCACCTGCGCAGCCCGCGCGAGGGCCTGCCGTTCCTCACCCCGGGGCTGATCGACACCACGACGATGGACGAACGCCCGGACGTCGAGCTGTTCGGTCCGCTGCTGCAGGTCGTTAGGGTCGACGACTTCGATCAGGCGATCGCCGAAGCGAACAACACCCGCTTCGGCCTGTCGGCGTCGCTGATCGGCGGCAGCCCGCAGGACTACAATCGCTTCTGGGCCAACGTTCGCGCCGGCATCATCAACTGGAACCGGCCGACCAACGGCGCTTCGTCTGCCGCGCCGTTCGGCGGCATCGGCCTTTCGGGCAATCACCGGCCGGCGGCGTTCTACGCGGCCGACTATTGCGCCTATCCGGTCGCTAGCACCGAGATGGAACAGCCGCGGGCGAGCATCGGCGTGGGGTTCAAGGGGGGTTAGGCAACCCAGCCGAGCCCGGTCAATCGCCGGTGGTCATCAGCTCGACCTCGGTCATTCCCGCGGGCAGGCGCCGGGCATAGACCACGAACGACGCCCGGCCCCGGGTCCCGCCGAGCACGTCGTCGCCGTCCTGCAGCGCGCGCTCGGCCGAAAACCCGGCCGCGCGCGCGCGGGTGAAGTAGAAGTCCATCACCTCGCCGAGCGGCACCGGGGTGACGAAGTTGACCACCCTGAGCGAACAGCCGGCGGCGTCGGTGCCGGCGGCCTGCTGCACGGCGCCGCGCGGATAGACCGGGAAAGCGGCCGGCAGGCGCGCAGCCCACTGCATCGTGTATTCCGCGCGGGCGGCGCAGTCGTCGCGGCCCGGCGCGGCAGCGA
>JAEZES010000296.1 GCA_023432995.1 Pseudomonadota bacterium | reverse complement strand
GGGTGGCCCCGGGAACGTGGTTCGGGGTCATCGTGCCGATGCCGAGGCCCATCCACGCGCCGCTCTGGGCGATCGCCCGCTCGAACGTGCCGCGCGCGCCGGCCGCGCCGACGAGGCCGCCGTTCATCGCCGCGCCGGCGCTCTCGCCGAACAGCGTGATGTTGTTCGGGTCGCCGCCGAACCGCTCGACGTTGGCCTTGAGCCACTTGAACACCGCGATCGCGTCGCCGAGCGCCTGGTTGCCCGCCGCGCCGTTGCCCTCGGCGGTCAGCTCGGGATGGCTGAAGAACCCGAACGGGCCGACGCGGTAGTTGAACGTGACCATGACCACGCCCTTGGCGGCGAGGTTGTCGCCTTCGGAGAACGGCGCGTTGCCGCCGCCCTCGTTGTAGGCGCCGCCGTAGAGCCAGACCATCACGGGCAGCTTCTCGCCGGCGCGCTTGGCCGGGGTCCAGATGTTGAGGTTGAGGCAGTCCTCGCTCATCCCGGTGAAGTTCTCGGTGTCGGTCGCGGCGTTGGGCGGGAAGCGCTGCGGCGCCGGGTTCTGCATGCACACGTCGCCGTACTTGGTCCCGTCGCGCACGCCCTGCCACGGCTGCGGCGGCTGCGGCTGGGCGAAGCGCAGGTTGCCGACGGGCGGCGCGGCGAACGGGATGTTCTTGAACACCGTGACGCCCTCGACCTTGCCCGCCGCGCCCTGGATCAGGCCCTGCTGGGTGCGCACCGGCTCCGAGGGCGAGACGGCTTGGGCAGCGGCGGCGGATGCGCTTGCCAGCATGGTGCAGGCGAGCAGGATACGAACGGTTCGGGTCATCGGGCCTCTTCCCTGGTTATCGTTTATCACTGGCCGCCGCCGGCCGCGCTCTGCGCGGCATCGGCACGCTCGGCGCGCGACGCGGTGATGAAGTTGCGGATCTGCACGTTGCCTTCGTGGCAGGCGTATTCGTAGATCCCGAAGTCGTCGTCGCGCTGCCACTCGAGCCGCGCCGACCACGGGCTGGTGAAGATCACCGGATCGGTCCAGGTGAACTCGTAGACGATCGAATCCGGCGCGGTCATCGTGAACCGCTCGGTCATCTTCGCCTGGTCGCTGACCGGGGTGTCGTTCTCGGGCGGCGAGCCGGTGGTGCCGATGTTGGTCGCCGAGGGGCCGGGGCGGAAGTTGGTCGTCTCGACCACCAGCGTGTTGCCGTTTTCCCAGTGCCCGCGGCTCTCGCCCATCCAGTTGGCGATCTGCGTCGGAATGCCCGGGCGGCCGTCGGTCGGGATGATCCGCGTCTCGTGGACCATCTCCATCTGCAGCGCGACCACCCCCGGCGCCTGGAAGATGCGCATGCCGTTGTTGTACATGAACGGGAACATCGAGGCCGGCAGCCCGCGGGTGATGCAGCGGTCCCAGCTGTCGAAGTCGAGCCAGGAATCGAACGGCTGCCCGCGGCGCCAGGTCGAGCGCATCGCCGCCGACTGGCGCTTGCCCTCGGCGGTATACTCGGGAAGCCGGCCGTTGGCCGGCGCGGTGATCCAGCTCGTGCGCCGGTTGGCGGCCGCCACCTCGGCCCAGTGGCCGATGCCCATCGTCCCCTGGCTGTCCTCGTTCTCGTAGCGCCGGGCGAGCTGCTGCACGGCCTCGTCGCGCGCGGCGAACTCCTCCTCGGTCAGGTAGGCGCGGTTGCCGTGCGCCGGGTCGCGCTGCAGCGGGGTGCGGCCGTTGAGGTGGTCGATCGGCCAGCCGCCGCGGAAGTCGGGCTCGCCCCACGGCGTGGTCTTGGCCTTGTAGCCGGTCGGGACCGGCTCGACGACGGTCAGGTCGCCCTGCTGGGCCAGCGCCGGCAGCGACAGGCAGCCGATCGCGGCCGCGAGCAGCGCGGCCTTGCGCGAGATCACCGCGAGCCTCCCGCCGGCAGGGCGAAGGTCACGTAGCGGCTCGGGCCGGGCTCGCCGAGGCCGAGGCCTTGCGCGAAGTGGCCCACGCCGCCCACCGGAATGGTGACGAACTGCCGCCCGCCGACCTCGTAGACCGCCGGCACGCCCTCGGTCGCCGCGTCGAGCTCGTGCTCCCACAGCACTTCGCCGGTCTCGGCGTCGCGGGCGCGGAACGTGCGGTCGGTGGCGGTGCCGACGAACAGCAGCCCGCTCGCCGTCGCCACCGGGCCGCCGCGCGAGGCCTGCGCGCCGACGTCCTCGACGCCCTGCGCCTCGAGCGTCGCGATCGTGCCGTTGGGGATGCGCCAGAGGATGTTGCCGGTGTTCATGTCGTAGGCGGTGAGGAACGAGAACGGCGGCTTCATCGCCACCATCCCGTTGGACTGCAGCAGGAAGTTGACCGGCGAGGCATAGGGATAGGTGTCGTCCTGCGCGTTGGGCATGCGCTCCTTGGCGCGCGCCGCGGCCTCCGGGTTGGGCAGCTCGTTGAGCTTGATCAGCAGCGGGAGCTCGCGGCTGACCACGTAGAGTCGCTGGTTCGCCGGATCGACCGCGACGTTGCCCCAGTTGGCGCCGCCGTTGTGGCCGGGCATCGAGATCGAGCCGCGCAGGCTCGGCGGGGTGAACGGCCCCTCGTTGCGGCTCTCGCGCAGCAGCTGGCGCAGCTTCTCCTGGTCCTCGGCCGGCAGGTACGGGTTGATGTCCGCCTCGGTGAAGTGCTGGCGCGCGAACGGCTCGGGCCACGTCGGGATCGGCTGCGTCGGGCTGGCGTGCTCGCCGGGGACGTCGGAGGCGGGCACGGGCCGCTCCTCGATCGGCCACACCGGCTCGCCGGTGCGGCGGTCGAACACGTAGAGGAAGCCGGTCTTGCTCGCCTGCGCGACGATCGGGATCTTCTTGCCGTCCTTGGTGATCGTCATCAGCTTCGGCGCCACCGGCAGGTCGAAGTCCCACAGGTCGTGGTGGACGGTCTGGAAGTGCCAGATGCGCTTGCCGGTGCGCGCGTCGATCGCGATCAGGCTGTTGGCGAACAGGTTGTCGCCCTCGCGGTTGCCGCCGTAGAAGTCGTACCGCGCGGTGCCGGTCGGGATGTAGATGATGCCGAGCTCGGGATCGAGCGTGCTCTCCGACCAGTTGTGGACCCCGCCGAACTTCTCGCGGTCCTTTTCCGGCCAGGTGTCGGAGCCGAACTCGCCGATCCGCGGGACGACGTGGAACACCCACTTCAGCTCGCCGGTGCGGATGTCGTAGGCTTGGATGTCGGCCGGCGACGACGGGTAGTCGTAGGCCCCCGCCGGCAGCGAGAGGATGATCGTGTCCTCGAAGATGCGGCCCGGGTTGTTGGTCATCAGCGGCCGCGGCGGAACCACCGAGCCCTCGGGCAGCGCGTCGCGCAGGTCGACGCTGAAGCCCTCGATGTACTTGCCGGTGCGCGCGTCGATCGCCCGCAGCAGCCCGTCGTTGAGGAACACGAGGCGCCGGTCGGAGCCGTCCTTGCTCTGCCAGAAGTTGATCCCGCGCGCGCTGACCCGGCCGGTGGTCTCGCTCTGCCAGATTTCACGCCCGGTTGCCGGGTCGAGCGCGGCGATCTTGCCGTCGCCGCGCAGCACGTACATCATCCCGTTGGCGACGATCGGGTTGAACTGCGGCGGCTGGCCGGGACCCGACGGGTATTCCCAGGCGACCTGCAGCTGGCTGACGTTGTCCTTGGTGATCTGCGCCAGCGCCGAATACTGCGAGGACTCGGCCCCGCCGAGGTAGGCGTCCCACCCGCGGTAGTCGAAGTTCTCCTGCGGCAGGCCGTCCTGCGCCAGCGCCACCGGTGGAGCCAGCAGCAGCGACAGCGGGATCAGCGGGCGCGCGAAGCGGCCGATAGCCTGGAACCGAAACGAAGCTGCGCGCGGCGACCTACCCACTCCACTCTCTCCCGAATGTCCATTGGCCGTTCCCGTCCGGCCGGCGGGAAAAAGCCTAGCCGAGAACGCGCGGCGACAACAAGGGTCGAAAGTGTATCGAAGTTGACAAAATCCGGTTTGCCGCGGCGTCTAGTCGCTCGGCGTGAGCTCGCGTTCGCGCGGGATGCCCATCTCGAACAGGGTCGAGGCGGTGATCGGGCCGTTGGCCTGGACGGTCAGCGTCACGTCGCCCATCGTGCGGTTCTGCCAGTACCAGCCGTGCAGCCCGGTGAACTGCGCGACGTAGCGGCCCTGCATGCGCTCGCGGGTGTCGAGGCTGTAGGTCTCGGTCAGCGCGTCGCCGCCGTCGAACGGGTGCGAATGCATGTCGTAGTAGAGCGGCGCGCTCGCGGTCCACACGAAGTCGAGCGGGGCCTTCTCGGCGAGCGTGTACTTGAGTTCGATCGCCTCGTACGGACGCAACGTGATCTGCCAGCGGTCGGTCCACGCCTCGGGCGCCGGCGGCTCTTCCGACAGCGTCAGCACGCCGACGCGCTTGCTGCCGCGGATCTGCTCCTCGTTCAGCCCGGGCTCGGACAGCTTGGTCACCCCGAGCGCTCTGCCGACGCCGAGCGGATCGATGCCGTATTCGGCGGGCAGCACGAAGCCGACCACCGCGATACCGGCGACCGCGAGCGCGGCCACCGAGCCGATCAGCAGCTTCTTGCTCGATGGCGCGGGCGCCGGCGGAGCGTTCGGTTCGGTCATGACGTGAAGTATCCTGTCAGTTGGTAACCCATGAGGATGAAGCCCCCGGCCATCAGCGCGAGGTTGGCATAGAACGCGCCCGGCGCAAACGTCCGCGTCGCGCGCCACAGATTGAACAGCGTGACGACGACGGTCAGCACGATCACCTGGCCCACTTCGACGCCGAGGTTGAACGAGACCAGGTTGACCAGCAATCCGTCGTCGGACAGCCCGAGGTCGCGGACCTTGGTGGCCAGGCCGAGGCCGTGGAACAGGCCGAAGACCAGCACCGCGAGCTTGGTGTCGATCGCCAGGCCGAGCCGCTTGAGGCCGCCGAGGTTCTCGAACGCCTTGTAGACCACCGAGAAGCCGATGATCGCGTCGACGATGTAGGCGTTGGCCCCGGTATCGAGCAGCACGCCGCCGAGCAGCGTCAGCGAATGCCCGATCGTGAACATCGTCACGTAGACCACCACGTCGCGCAGCTTGAAGAGGAAGAAGATCACCCCGATCAGGAACAGGATGTGGTCGATCCCGGTGACCATGTGCTTGGCGCCGAGATAGAGGAACGCCCCCGGCGCCGGCCCCTCGATCCGCGCCACCGCGGCGCGGTCGGCCTGCGACATGTCGTGCGCCAGGGCCATGTCCTCGAGCAGCACGACGAGGAGCAGCGCCGCGGCAAGGGCGAGCAGCAGGCGCAGGTCGGCGACCCGGGACCGCGATGGCGTCATAGCTTCAGCCCGAGCTTCGGCCCGACCGCGGTCATGCCGAGGTACAGCGCCACAGTCACCGCGCACCCGGCCGCCAGCGCGAGCCAGAACGGCAGCCCCTGCCGCAGCAGCAGCGGGATCAGCAGGAACATCGGCAGGCTCGGCAGCACGAACCAGAAGGTCGCCTCGGAGTGGGCGGCGAGCCGGACCGGGTCGTGGGTGTCGCGCCACAGCCAGATCATCGCCAGCACCGAGACCAGCGGCAGCGAGACGATCAGCGCGCCCCAGCCGGGCCAGCGCCGCGCGACCTCGGAGGCGACCGCGATCACGACGCCCGACAGCGCGGCCTTGATCAGCAGGTAGCCCACCGCGAGCGGTCAGGTCGCCGGCGCTTCGGCGGCGCCGTCCTCGGGCAAGCCCTCTGCCGGGGGGTAGACCTGGTGGCAAGCGCTGCAGACGCTGTAGACCGTCCCGCCCACCTCGAACACCTTGTCGGTGCTCTTCTCCTCGGCCGCCTGTTCGGCCAGCTTGCTGACCTCGACCAGCGAGCGCGCGAACTGCAGCCAGTCGTCGCCGCGGCCTTCGGAATAGCCGGGCGTCTGCAGCAGCTCGCCGAACTCGCCGAGCCGCGTCGCCGCCGCCTTGACCCGGTCCCACTCGGCATCGGTCTGCGGGAAGATGTCGTGATCGCCGGTCTCGTCGCTGATGAACTGGACCGACTTCCAGTAAATGTCGGCGGTCGGCTGGACGTCGTCGGCCATCAGCTGCTGGACGGTCTTGTCCGGCGTCGCGGCCTGCTGCCCGCAGGCGGTGAGCAGCCCGAGCAGGGCCGTGGCTGCGATCGATCCCTTGGTCATGATCCTTCGGATGTCCTTGTGCTGCTGCGTCGTGGCGGCGCCTTATCACCGTGCAAGCGTGGCGGCGAGGCCGGCGTTTGCCGAGTTAATTACGGTAACAGTGGCAGTTACAGGGGCTCCTGGACGCCTTCTGGGGCGCTCGCGGGCGGATAGGCCACGTGGCAGGCCGAGCAGGCGGCGTAGATCCTCGCGCCGACCTCGAAGACCTCGTCGGGATCCCTCGCTTCGGCTGCCTTCTCGGCGAGCCTGCTGACCTCGACGAGCGACGTCGCGAGGCCGGCCCATCGATCGCCGCGGCCCCGGGCGTAGTCCTTGCCTTGCAGCATCCCGCCGAGCTTGCCGATCCGCGTCGCGGCGTCGCGGGTTCGCTGCCAGTCGGCCTCGGTCTCCGGCGCGATGTCCCGTTCGCCCCCGTCGTCGACGACGTACTGGACCGCGTTCCAGTAGGTCTCGGCGGCTGGCTGCAGGTCGTCCGACATGAGCTGGCGGATCGTCTTCGTCACCGGTTCGGTCGCCGCCGCTGGAAAGCTCAGCAAGGTGACCATGCCGGACGCAGCAATCAGTCCGACATCCCGCATCGTCTCACCCCCTCGTCTCCGTTCGACCTTATCACCCGGCGGGAGCGGCCGCGAGGCCGCGTCTCGATCCTGGCCAAATCGCCGCAGAAATTGACAATGTCCGAAACTTGTCGGTCGTGTAAATCTCCGGTAAAGGCCCGCCCGCATAGACGCGGACTGACGGCGCTCCGGATATCGGCGGAGGCGCACGACGGCATGGAAGGTGGATTGCGGATGGCACGAATCGGTTCGAAGTTCGGCAACAAGGCGGCGCTCGCGGCGCTCGGGCTGGCGGTCGTCGTGGTGCCGATGGCCAGCGCCGTCGCCACGGCCGTCGATCCCTCGGCGCAGCTGTCCGGGGAGCAGGTCGCCAAGGGCCGCCAGCTGTTCACCGACAACGGCTGCAACGCCTGCCACGCGCTCGCCGACGCCAGCGCCGCCGGTTCGATCGGCCCGGCATTCGACGGCAACCCCAACCTCGACAAGGGCCAAGTGGTCAACGTGGTCACCAACGGCCAGGGCGCGATGCCGAGCTTCTCCTGGCTCGGCGAAGAGGACATCGACCTGATCGCCAGCTACATCGTCCAGGTGAAGAAGTAGGGTTCCTCCCCCAAGGGGGGAGGATCAATCGCCCGCCCGCGCCTGCTGCGCGGTGCGGCTGTTCGGGCCGACCTGGGCGAAGTAGTTGGTCACCCCGTCGGGATCGTTGAGCCACACGGTCACCAGGTCGAACCCCGCCAGCTTGTTGAGCGGTGTCTCGACCGCGATCCCGCCGCGGTGCCTGGCCTTGGCGTCGACCAGCGGCGTGTCCCTGACGACGTACTGGATTCCGGCGCTGCCGTTGTCGGGGTGCGCGTTGTCGCCCATGCTGTAGAGCAGCAGTGTGGTTTCCTTGTGCCGGTAGGGATGCAGCGTGGTGCCGAGAATCGGCGCCGCGAGCGGCTCGAGTTCGTCGAGCCCCACGAAGTCGCGGTAGAACGCCCGGCTCGCGTCGAGGTCGGAGACGTTGATTCCGACGCCGACCCCGTCGTTCGAGTGGTCCTGCACGCCCGGCCGGGTGACGATCACGATCTGGAACCCGCCCGGATCGGTGACCAGCGCCTGCCGCGTGCCGTCGCCGCGGGCGACGAACTCGGGCACCGGGAAGCCGGCCTCCGCGAAGCGCTGCTGCACCACGCGGTAGTCGGGATAAGTCAGCAGGAAGAAGCGGATCCCGGTCCCGCCGGCATAGCCGCCCTCCAGGTCGTACTTTCGGTCACCCTGCTGCCCGGCGGAGAGCTTGATCTGCCCGCTGCCGACACCGGTCAGGATCATCTGCTGGGTCGCCGTCAGCTGGATCGGGCTGAGCGAGCGCAGCGCCAGCGCCCCGGTGTAGAACTTGACCATCTCCTCGGTCTGCTCGCGCGGGAATCGGCGGAACACGTTCATCGAATCCTGCACGAACAGGTCGCGGGTCGGCGAACTCAGCTGTTCCTCGCTCAGCTCGCCGGGCTTGTAGGCGAGATCCGAAGCCACGCTCATCTGCGCGCCTTCGGGCGTGGTGATGGTCTGCTGCGCCGCCGCCGCGCCGGCCAGGGCGAGGGCGGCCGTGCCGAGCAGGATGGTGGTCTGGCGTCCCATGGAAGCTCTCCTCATTCCGGCAGCGCGAATGCGATGACCGACTCGTTGTTGAGCGGCCGGCCGTCGGGCCCGCGCAGCGGCGGCCCGCCGAAGCCCGAGCCGGCTGCGACCACCGCAATATACTGCCTGCCGTCCTTGCCGCGATAGCTGATCGGCACCGTCATCGGCGCGTAGTCGAGCTGCTGCTCCCACAGGATGCTGCCGTCGGCCGCATCGAACGCGCGGAAAAAGCGGTCGGCCGTGGCGCCGATGAACACCAGGCCGCCGGCGGTGACGATCGGCCCGCCGAAGGTGTTGTTCGAGCCGGTGTCGCGCTTGCGCCCCTCGAGCTCCTCGGTGATCCCGAGCCGGCTCGCCCAGAGGATCTCGCCGCTGTTGCCGTCGACCGCCAGCAGCCGGCCCCACGGCGGGCGGATGCAGGGCAGGTTGACCGTGCGTCCGTCGGCGGTGCGGAAGCTGGCGCTGAACGAGGAATAGGCGCCCGGTCCCTGCAGGCTGCCGCGGTCGTAGAGCTGGTCGGAGTTGGCCGTCCCACGCCCGTAGTCGCCCTCGGGGTCGCGCTTCTCGATCCAGCCGATCGAGCCGCTCTCGCTGGTGTTGACGAAGATCACGCCGCGCGTCGGGTCGACCGCGCTGCCGCCCCAGTTCGAGCCGCCATTGTGCGGCATGTTGATCGAGGCCTTCGGCGGATCGCCCTCGTTGTGGATGAAGAACGGCGTGAACGAGCCCTGGTTGAAGAACGTGCCGCCGTAGGAATCGAGCAGCGCGCGGCACGCTTGGGCATGCTCGGGGGTGGTGTCCTCGGGCGTGACCACGTCGTCGGGCGTCCACACGCCGCGGTTGAGCTGCTCGGGCTTGACCGGGAACGGCTGGGTCGGGCTGTACCATTCGCCCGGCACGTCGGCGCTCGCCACGGGCCGCTCCTCGACGCCGTGGACCGGTTCGCCGGTCTCGCGGTTGAGGATGTACATCAGGCCCGGCTTGCCGGTCAGCGCCAGCGCCGGGATGCGCTTCCCGTCCACGGTCACGTCGACCATCACCGGCGGGGCGGGCAGGTCCCAGTCCCACAGGTCGTGGTGGATCGTCTGGAAATGCCACCTGTACTTGCCGGTCTCGGCATCGACCGCGACGAGCGAGTTGCCGAACAGGTTGTTCCCCGGCCGATCGCCGCCGTAGTAGTTGGGCGAGGGGCTGCCAATCGTCATGTAGATCGTGTCGGTCTCGGGGGCGGCGGTGGTGTACCAGATCCACATGTTGGTGCCCGAGCGGTTCTGCCAGCTGTCGCCGAGCCAGGTCTCGTGCCCGACTTCGCCGGGCTGCGGCACAGTGTTGAATTCCCACAGCTTGCGGCCGGTCCGGGCATCATAGGCGCGGCTGTTGCCGGCCGGCCCGCGCGGCATCTCGGCGGTCGTCGCGCCGATCACCATCACGTTCTTGTAGATCGTCGGCGGATAGCCGTAGGGCGTTCCCTCGATCGCGATCGAGCCGCCGTCCCCGAACGCGGTGTCGACCTGCCCGGTCGCCGCGTCGAGCGCGGTGATCCGGCTGCCGGTGTTGTAGAACAGCCGCGGCCTGATCGTGCCGTCGCCGGGCCACCAGGTCACGCTGCGGCGGATCGTGCCGTCGACCGGGTGGCGCCACAGCTCGGTCCCCGTGTGCGCCTCGAGCGCAACCACCGCGTTGCCCAGCGGCAGGTACATGATGCCGTCGATCACGATCGGCACCGTCCCGCCGAGGATGCCCGCGCCGCCCTCGGGGCGCAGGCGGAAGGCCCAGGCCTGCTCGAGGTTCTCGACATTGCCGCGGTTGATCTGGTCGAGCGGGGAGAAGCGCTGGCCGCCGAGATCGCGCGCGTAGCGCGGCCAGTCGGCCGCATCGACCTGCACCGCGTCGGTCCGCGCCTGCACCGCGGGGGTCAGGGCCGCGGCAGCCATCAGCAGGGCGATCGTCTTGCGCATCGGAATCCTCTCTCTTGCCGGCCCGGTCCTAACCCACGCGGACGAGGACCGCAATTCGTTCAGTCCTGAATGATTTTGACCGCACGGGCGTCAATTCGACGCCTTCTGCCGTGCGGCTTCGGTCAGGACATACGCTCGGATCGACTCCACCTGCCGGGCGTCGAGCCAGGGCCGGAAAGCGATCATGCCGTTGTCCGCCAGCGCCCCGTCGAACACGATCGCACGCCACGCGTCGGCGCTGGCGGCCGCGGGCGAGCGCAGCAGGTCAGGATTGACCGGGCCGTTGTGGCAGATCGTGCAGAACGCGAAGTACTGCGCCTCGCCTTCGGCCCGCTGCGCCGCGCTGAAGCGCTCGTCGCTGGTCACGTAGGGGCGCGGCTCGACCCGCGGCAACGGCGCGAGCCTGCCGGTACCGCCGATCTTGAACGCGAGCAGCACGCCGTTGGGCGGCGGGCGGCGCATCCATTCGCTGGCGGTGGCCATGCCCATCGAGCCGCCGTAGCCGGCGAGCACCGCGACGTACTGCTCGCCGCCGGCTCGGAAGGTGACCGGGCCGGCCATGATCCCGCGCTGCGCGTCGAAGCGCCACAGCTCCTTGCCGCTGTCGGCCGCGCGCGCCCGGAACACGCCGTAGGGGTCGCCCTGGAACAGCAGGTTGCCCGCGGTCGCCAGCGTGCCGCCGTTCCACGGCCAAGGCATCTCCACCGTCCAGCGCGCCTTCTGCTGCACCGGATCCCACGCCACCAGTATGCCCTTGTTCATCGCCGCCAGCGCCGCCCGCCGCTCGAGCGCGGTGTTGCCGGGCACCGAGCCTTCGGGCGGGGCGAGGAAGCTGACCCCGGTGTTCCAGCGGCCGATGTTGCGCTTGTAGCCGGCGTCGTCGGCGTAGCTCAGCGGGACGTGCATCGCCGGGATGTAGACCAGTCCGGTCCTGGGCGAGTAGCTCATCGGCTGCCAGGCGTGCGCTCCGATGCCGCTGGGGAAGGTCAGGTGCGGGGCGTCGGCGTAGCGCGCCTCGGGCCGCTCGACCGGGCGGCCGGTGGCGATGTCGATCCGCTCGGCCCAGTTCTGCGGGGCATAAGCCTCGGCGCTGATCAGCTTCCCGTCCTTGCGGTCGATCACGTAGAAGAAGCCGTTCTTCGGCGCCTGCATCGCCACCTTGCGCACCTCGCCGTCGATCGTCAGGTCGGCGAGCGTGATCTGCTGGGTGGCGGTGAAGTCCCAGGTCTCGGCCGGGTTGACCTGGTAGTGCCACTTGTAGGCGCCGGTGTCGGGATCGAGCGCGAGGATCGAGCTCAGGAACAGGTTGTCGCCCGCGCCGGCGCTGCGCGCGCGGTGGTTCCACGGGCTGCCGTTGCCGACGCCGATCAGCAGCTGGTCGAATTCGGCATCGTAGACGATCGCATCCCACACCGTGCCGCCGCCGCCCATCTCCCACCAGCTGCCGGCCCAGGTCTTGCTGGCGAACTTCGCGAAGGCCTCGTCGGACGCCGCGCCGTCGGGTCCGTCGGCCGGGTTGCCCGGCACGGTGTAGAAGCGCCACACGAGCGCGCCGCTGTCGGCGTCGTAGGCGCTGACATAGCCGCGCACGCCGAGTTCGGCGCCACTGTTGCCGATGATCACCTTGCCGCGCACCACCCGCGGCGCGCCGGTGATCGTGTACGGCTTCGACTGGTCGACCGTGAGGACGTCCCACAGCTCATCGCCGGTCGCCGCGTCGAGCGCGACCAGCCGCCCGTCGATCGTGCCGACGAACACTTTGCCGGCCCACACCGCGACGCCGCGGTTGACCACGTCGCAGCAGGCATAGGCGCCCTGCGCGCCCTTGGGCTCGGGGTCGTAGCGCCACAGCACCTCGCCGGTGGCCGCGTCGACCGCCATGACCTTCGACCACGCGGTCGAAACGTACATCGTCCCGTCGACCACCACCGGGGTCGCTTCCTGGCCGCGGCTGGTGTCGAGCTCGACCGCCCAGGCGAGGCTCAGCTGGGCGATGTTGCCGTCGTTGATGTCCGTCAGCGGGCTGAAGCGCTGCTCGGCGTAGGTCCGTCCGTGGCTGAGCCAGTTGTCGGGGTCGTCCTCGGCCGCGAGCAGGCGGGCCTCGGTGACGTTGCCGGCTTCGGGCTCGGCGGTGCAGGCGGCTAGCGCCAGCGCACCGGCCAGCGCGAGGGCTTTCGCGATTGTCTCTCCCATCGCCGGCAACGTGGCATGAAACGGGGGCCGGCAGGAAGATCGAAATCCTTCCGGTGGCCGCGCAACGGTCATGGAGAGGCCCTAGCGGGGCCGCTGGTCGCTGCCGACCTCGAACAGCACGTCCGCCCGCCCGGGCATCTCCTCGAGCATCCAGCGGGTCAGCCGCTCGAAGTGCATCAGGAAGCGGTCGAGCGCCACGTCGTCCATCAGCGCGGTGCCGTCGGGATGGGCCGCGGCGAGCTTGTGCTCCTGCAGCGCGCGGTTGGCGCGAACCGCCTCGAAGCCTTCGACCTTGAGCATGACCAGGAGATGCGCCCGGGCGAACAGCGCGGCATAGTCGGTCGCCAGCCGGCGGTTCACTTCCTGCCGCCAGGCCCCGGTCGAATCCTCGTACCGCTCGAGCTCGTTGACCGGCGCCAGCAGCGCCTCGGGCGGCTGCGGCGCCGAGCCGACGCACCAGCCCTCGAACAGCACCACGTCGATGGGCGGCTCGATCATGCGCCGCACGGCCGCACGGTCGTCGACCGCCTTGTCGAACCGCGGCAGCGCGGCGGTGCGTCCGGCGAGCAGGTCGTCGAGGATCGCCTCGCCGAGTGCGACGTCGTGCGTGCCCGGCACGCCGCGCGTGGCGAACAGCGGGTGGACGTGGGCGGCGAGGTCCTCCCGCTCGAGGCGGGTCAGGTAGAGATCGTCGAGCGACAGCGTCACCGTGCGCAGGTTGTGCTCGATCAGCAGCACTTCGAGGAACCGGCACAGCGTGGTCTTGCCCGAGCCCTGGGCGCCGTTGATCGCGATCAGCCGCGGACGGTCGTCGAGCCACAAGTCGGCGATGCGGTCGGCCAGCGGCCGCCAGTGCTGCTCGACCACCTCGCGATAGTCGAACGGCAGCCCTTCGGCCTCGATCAGCCGGTCGATCGCGCTGCTCATGCGACCCGGTCCGGCAGCGGCGCGCCGGCGGCGAACGCCTCGACGTTGGCCAGCGCTTTCATTCCCATGGCCATGCGCGTCTCGGCGTTGGCGCTGCCGAGGTGCGGCAGCAGGACGACGTTCTCGAGCTCGAGCAGGGCCGCCGGCACTTCGGGTTCGCGCGGATAGACGTCGAGGCCTGCGCCTGCCAGCCGCCCGCTCCGCAGCGCCTCGGCCAGCGCATCGTGATCGACGATCCCGCCGCGCGCGGTGTTGATCAGGTAGCTGCCGGGCTTCATCGCCGACAACGCCGCGGCGTCGATCAGGTTGGCGGTCTCGCTCCCGCCGGGCACGTGCAGCGAGACGAAGTCGGCGGTGCCGAGCAGCGCGTGCAGGTCGGGGAAGAACTCCGCCGCCAGCTCGTCGGCGATCGCGGGGTCGCAGGCGTGCCGGCCGTAATAGGCGATGCGCATTCCGAACCCGTGACGGGCCCGCCGCGCGGTGGCGACGGCGATCCGGCCCATGCCGACGAGGCCGAGCACCTTGTCCTTGAGCGCCGAGCCGATCAGGTGGGTCGGGCGCCACCCGTTCCAGCGGCCGTCGCGCAGCTCGCGTTCGCCTTCGCCGGCCCGGCGCGCCGCCATCAGCAGCAGCGTCAGCGCGATGTCGGCGGTCGCGTCGGTCAGCACCCCGGGCGTGTTGGTCACCGCGATGCCGCGGGCCTTCGCCGCCGCGAGGTCGATGTGATCGAAGCCGACGCCGTAGTTGGCGATCAGCCGCACGCGGCCGCCGTCGCCGATCACCCCGGCGTCGATCCGGTCCGACACCGTCGGGCACAGCACGTCGTATTCAGCCATCGCCCGGGCGAGCTCGTCCGCCCCGAGCGGACGGTCGGCGAGGTTCAGCGTCACCTCGAACCGTTCCTGCAGGGCGCGCTCGACCTCGGCCGGCCAGCGTCGCGTGACGAGGACTTTCACCCGCTGCATTTGCCGTCAGGCCTCGGCCCTCAAGACTTCATGCCTGCGGTGATCCGCTGCGTCTCGGCGCGGGTCGATTCCGGGCCGGTGTTGCGCTTGTGAATGCCGCCCTGGCCCGCCGGCATGAACAGCGGCGGGTCGCCCTCGCGCGGCTTGAGCCCGAACAGGTTGAACAGGCCCGGATGGCGCCCGAGCCCGCCGTAGAGATCGAGGCAGCGCTCGATCCACGGCCGCAGCGGGTCGTCGTCGGCCAGCACCGGCGAGTTCTGGCACACCGAGGCGGTGAACAGGATCGAGCCCATGATGCGGTAGTCGGCGTAATTGGGCCCGTCGCCGCCGAGCCAGTCGGCCTCGCGCAGCGCGATGCGCAGCGGCTCGAGCGCGGCCGAGATCCCCGGCAGCCGGTCCTCGTAGCCCGCCTGCATCTCTTCGAGCGTCTTGCCGAGCATCTTCTCGCGCGAATAGGTGATGTATTCGTGGTCCTCGGGGTTGGCGAGGTCGCGGTAGCTGACGCAGTTGCAGCGCATCCACGGCCCGGTCGCGACCTGCCAGAACCACGCGTCGAGCGCGCGGGTGATGATCGCCACGCTCGGATGCGGGATCAGCAGCGGCCGGTCGGGGTAGGTTTCGTCGAGGTATTCGACGATGCCCCACGAATCGAGCACCCACTTGCCGTCGTCGACGATCGCCGGCAGCCGCTCGGTTTTGCCCCCGGTGCGCTCGGGTATGCCGGTGAACCCGCCGGGCACGACGTCGAGCTCGAACCCCTTGTGCTTGAGCGCATATTTGGTCGCCCACACGAACGGGCTGATCGTCGCGCCGGTCGACAGCGCGAGATCGTAGAAGGTGATGGTGTTGTTGTGCGCCACGGGGCCTCTCCGAGTTCTCGTTTTCGGCCCTGCTATGGGGTGCGGGGCGAAAAGGGAAGGGGGCGGCGCCCTGATCCAACCGCGGCTAGGCAGCAAGCTGCCAAGCCTCCGTATCCTTCTCCCGTCAACCGGAGAAGAAGCCTTGCGGTCAGCGCTGTGCTCTTCTCCCACTGGTGGGAGAAGGATACGGAGACTTGGGTCCGCGAAGCGGGCCCTAGTCGGAGTTGGATGAGGGTTCCTTCCCCTCCGCCAGCTTGGCCTCTTCCAGCTTCACCAGCCGCCATAGCGTCTCCAGCACCGGCACCGCCACGCCGGCCGCCTTGCCGGCCTCGACGATCGCGCCGTTGATCGCGTCGACTTCGGTCCGCCGCCCGGCCTTGACGTCCTGCAGCATCGACGCCTCGTGATCGGCGTGATCGGTCATCGACACTCCGGTCAGGTCGTGGATCGGCTGGGCGGGAACCGCCACGCCGCTCGCGTTGGCGACCGCAACGCCTTCCTCGACGCACGCGCGGATCATTGCCCGGCTCTCGGCGTGCGCGCCGAGGAAGCCCGGCGTGCGGCGGGTCAGCGCGCACAGCGGGTTCATCGTCGCGTTGAAGATAGCCTTCGACCAGATCGCCACATGGATCTCCGGCTCGAGCTCGGCAGGGAGCCCGCCGGCGGTCAGCAGGCCACAGATCCCGCGCGCGAACGCCGGGTCGCCACCGAACGCCGGGTAGAGCTTCGAGCCGCCTTCGCCGTGGCTGCGCACGCGGCCGGGGCCGACCAGGTCCGAGGGCAGCGAACTCGAGCCGACGAGGATGCGGTCCTCTGACGCGTGCGCCGCCAGCCGCCGGTCGTTGCCGAGGCCGTTCTGCAGGCTCAGCAGCCAGGTCTGCGGGCCGATCGCGGGTTTGATCCCGGCGATCGCGGCCTCGGTATGGAAGGTCTTGGTGAACACCACCACCAGGTCGGCCGGCTCGGTCATCTCGTGCGGCAGCTGCGCCGGAATCGGCAGCCGTTCGGTGCCCGCGCGCGTATCGAGCTCGAGGCCGCGGGCGTTGATCGCCTCGACATGCTCGCGGTTGACGTCGACCAGGGTCACCGCGGCGCCGGCGCGGTGGAACGCGGCGCCGTAGAGGCAGCCCATCGCTCCCGAACCGAGGATCAGGACCTTCATTGCGCGGCGTCCTCGAGAAAGTACGCGCCGAGCAGGACGAGCAGCTTGACGTCGATCGCGTGGCCGCGCGCGCGGTGCTCGGCGACGACCTCGGCGATCCGCGCCAGCGGCACTCGGTGGACGACGATGTCCTCGTGCTCGGTTCCGCCACCGTCGCCGACCCGGGTCAGACCGGTCGCCTTGACGAGCGTGAAGCTCTCGCTGAGCATGCCCGGCGACGCGCAGAACTCACCGAGGTCCTGCCACTGTGCGGCCTGGTAGCCCGTTTCCTCCTCGAGCTCGCGCACCGCGCTGGCAATCGCGTCCTCGCCGTCGGTCTCGTCGCCGATCAGGCCGGCCGGCAGCTCGAGGCAGACCTTGCCGAGCGGCACGCGATATTGCTCGACGAGGATCACCTCGCCGGCGTCGACCGGGAGGATCACCGCCGCCCGGATGCCGCGGGTCCGGCCGGCGTACTCCCACCGCCCACGGCGTTTGGCGACGACGAACCGTCCGGTCCATTCGGTCACCTCGGGATCGTTGGCGTCGGGCGGGAGGGGGCGCTCGGTCATGCGCCCGGGCCTATAGCTCGATCAGCCGGTCCGGCAACTCGTTGGTATCGTTCTCGGCGCGCGGGAAGTGCTCGGCGAGCACCGCACCGACCCGCTCGACCGCCGCGATCATGCCGTCGGCGACGCGGCCATCCTTGATCTGCACCAGCATCGCCGCCATCGCCTCGCCCCAGGTCTCCGGCGGGACTTTCGAGGCGATCGCCTCATCGGCGAGGATTTCGGCGCGGTGCTCGCGCATCGACAGGTAGATCAGGATGCCCGTGCGCCCGTGCGTCCGGCGCTCGGCGCCGACCTTGAACAGGGCGATTGCACGCTCGAGCGTCCGCTGGGTCTTGATCGGCGGCAGCACCAGCCAGAACTTGAGCGGGGGCCACAGCTGGACCAGCCACACGACGAGGAACTTGGCGATCGCGACGACCGCCGCGAGGGTTAACACCTCGCGTGGTGTCCACTCATGGGCCCAGTGGTCGAGCAGCCAATCCGCGGCGTCCAGCCACATCTCCGGCACGAGCGCCAACACCACCAGCGCCGTGAACGCCGCCAGCGCCGACCAGGCCAGCGCGATGTCGCTGTAGCCGTCCGAACGATCCGCCACGACGGTGACGATTTCCCCAGCGGTGCGGGATTCCGCCTCGGCGACCGCCGCGGAAACGCGCACATGGTCGGCCTCGCTGAGATAGCCTGCCACCTTACCAGCTCCCGCTCGCGCCGCCGCCGGTAAAGCCGCCGCCACCGCCACCCCCGAAGCCGCCGAAGCCGCCGCCTCCGCCGCCCCAGCTGCCGCCGCCGCTTCCGCCCCAGCCGCTGCCGCCCGATCGGCCGCCGTTCATCGCGGCATTGATCGCTGTCCACAGCAGGATGTTGCCGACCGCATGGCCGACACCTCCGCCGCGATAGTGACGGCCGCGGGCGCGCCGGCCGAACACGATGGCGAAAATGACGATCATCACGATCCAGAAGGCCACGCCGGCGAGTGCGGGGGCGGCGTTCTTGGCCGTTTGCGCGCGCCGCAGGGCTTCCGCCTCTTCGATCGCCTGGGCTTGCGCGGGATCCATGTCGAGCTGCCGGATGATCGCATCGACGCCGGCGACGATCCCGCCCGAGAGGTCGCCCGCCTTGAAGCGCGGCGTCACGACGTCGCGGATGATGCGGCCCGACATGATGTCGGTCATCCGCACGTCGAGCCCCCGCGCCGTGGCAATGCGCAGGCGGCGTTCGTTGGGCGCCACCAGGAATAGCAGGCCGTTCTGCGATCGGCCGCCGATGTCCCAGGTCTCGGCGAGACGCTGCGCGTAAGTCTCGATCTCCTGGCCCTCGAGCGACCGGACGGTGGCGACGATCACCGCCCGGCCGGTCGTGCGGTTGTAGTCGCGCAACCGGGCATCGAGCAGCTGCTCCTCCCCGTCGCTGATGATGTTTGCCCCGTCGTAGATTGGGCCGTCGGGACGGGGCGGGAGATCCTGGGCCGCTGCCGGCGCGCCCGCGAGGGCGGCCAGCAGGGCCAGCCAGGCGAAGATCCAGCGCATCAAGGCGCGGTCAGTTGGCTGCGGCCGCGGGCGCTTCGTCGGCCGCGTTGTCGTTCGCCGCCGGGGCCGCGGGGGCGGCCGGAGCGCCGATGTTGTCGAGATCGACGGTCGGCGCGGTCTGCGCCGCGGAACTCGCCTCGAACGGAACCATCGGCTTGGCGCCGTGGATGATCCGCGCGCCGATGATGTCGGGGAAGGTGCGGATCGTGGTGTTGTAGGCCTGGACCGCCTCGTTGTAGCGCGTCCGCGCCGTGTCGATGCGGTTTTCGCTGCCTTCGAGCGCGGTCATCAGGTCGGCGAAGCGCGCCTGGCTCTGCAGCTGCGGATAGTTCTCGACGATCGTGCGCAGCTGGCCGAGCGCCTGGGTCAACTCGTTCTGGGCGTCCTGGAAGCGGCGGAACTCCTCGGGGTTCGACAGGTCGTCGGTCGTGATGTTGATCGACGTGGCGCGGGCGCGCGCGTCGGTCACGTTGGTCAGGATCTGCGATTCGGACGCGGCGGCGCCGCGCACGCTGGCGACGAGGTTGGGCACGAGGTCGGCGCGGCGCTGGTAGGCGCTCTGCACGTCGGCCCAGCGGGCCTTGGCTTCCTCCTCGGCCGCGGGCACCGAGTTGATCCCGCAGGCAGCGAGCGAAAGCGCGGCCAGCGCGACGAAAGCGGCACGAAGCGTGGTCATGACGGACATCGGTATCCCCTCTTGGCGCGCGCGGGTCGGGGCCGCGCTGTGTTAGTTAGATAGCACACGCTTGCGGCCATTCAAGCAACGAGCGGTTGCAGGTCAACGCAGTGAGTGTCAGTTTGGTCCGCGCACACCGGGAGGACACGACATGCTGCAGGAGTTCAAGGCCTTCATCGCGCGCGGAAACGTGCTCGACCTCGCGGTCGCGGTGATCATCGGCGGGGCGTTCGGAACGATCGTGACTTCGCTGACCGGCGACGTGATCATGCCGGTGATCGGGGCGATTTTCGGCGGCGCAGACCTGTCGAACTACTTCGTCCTGCTGAGCGTGCCCGCCGGATACGAGGGCTCGACCGCCGACTATGCCGCGCTGAAAGAAGCGGGGGCCGCAATGATCGGCTACGGCGCCTTCCTGACCGCGGTGATCAACTTCCTGATCCTCGCGTTCGTCATCTTCCTGCTCGTGCGCACAGCCAACCGCCTGATCGCCAAGAAGGACGAGGCCGCGGGACCGACTGAGGTCGAACTGCTGACCGAGATCAGGGATGCGTTGAGGAAGTGAGGTTAGAGGCAGCAGGCGCAAGGCAGCAGGGAAATTAGGTAGTCCCCAGCAGACAGCCGGATAGTGCACCGCGAAACCTGCTGCCTGCTGCCCCCCAACACCGCTCACTTCACATTAAGCCACCAATCCCTATATACCCGCCTGCCGGTTTCGGCCGGCTATGGCGATAAACTGCGGTGTGCAATAGGCACAGCGGACCCGGGGGCAGTACCCGGCGGCTCCACCAAAATCCCCGGCAGACCGGGGACTTCTGACGGGGCCGAACCAGGATCGACGTGTGTTGAAAAGCACTGTTTTCGCCCGGGCTGAGTAACCCGTTAAAGGCTCAAAACACACAAGTGCCAACGACAACGAAGCACTTGCTCTCGCTGCGTAACCTGACGGCCTAACGGCCTGATCTTACAAAGCTATGAGCACGGTTCGGACCGAACCGGGTAACAGAATCGGAAACCGGGGGCCCGGGGGAGCCTAGCAACAGAATCCCCCACCTGTTTCGCGCCGGACCTCGGTCGAGCGGCGCCAAGAGCGCTGCGGTACCAACGCAGCCCCATTTCCGCCGCCAATGAGGGCTAGGGGCGGAATCACGCCATCAATCACGGCCGGCAGCGACCGGACCGGGTCGCAACGGGATCGCGTATGGAGTTCAGCCGGCGTCACTTCATCGGTGCGGCCTTTGCCGCCACCGTCGGAGCCACCACAGCCTCTTGTGTCAGCGCGCCGCGCCAGCTCGCGGTGTCCGGGCCCATGCCCGCGCCTCCCGTGCCGGCGGACGAACCACCGGCGGCCGCCGAACCGGCGCCCGAAGCCGTGGCCCGCGCCGACCTGCCGCCGCTCGTGGCCGAGGCGCTCGCCGCGCTCGAGATCCATGGGGCGCGCATCGTCCACCACGACCGGATCGGTCTTGTCGACTTCACCATGCCCTCGCGCGAGCCGCGCTTCCACCTGGTTAACGTCGCCAGCGGACGCATCGAACGCAGCTGGCTCGTCTCCCACGGCAGCGGGTCGGATCCCGCCGCCACCGGGATGCTGCACCGCTTCTCCAACGTCCCCGGCTCGAATGCCTCGTCGCGCGGCGCCTACCTGACCAGCAACACCTACTTCGGCAAGCACGGCCGCTCGCAGCGGCTGATCGGGCTCGACCCGACCAACAACCTCGCGCTCGACCGGGCGATCGTGGTCCATGGCGCCGACTACGTCGACCCGGGGATGATCGCTTCGATGGGCCGCATCGGCCGCAGCCAGGGCTGCTTCGCGTTCGAGCAGCGCGAAGTCGCGACGGTGATCGGCGAGCTCGGCGAGGGCCGGATGATCTACGCTTCGCGTCTCGAGAACGGCTAGTCGGACGGCGCCTCTTTGTCGGCCTGCTCGTAGCGCAGGCAGTCGAGGATCTTGGCGCCGGCCATGAACACCGCCACGGCGCAGGCCGCGAACAGCAGGCGGCCGCCCCAGCCGGGGAACTGCGTCAGGTAATGCGCCCCGCGCTCGGTGGCCCCGAGGGCCAGCGCGTAGATGATCAGGAAGGCCTCGAAGCGGGTCTTGATCACGAACAGCCGTGAGACCTTGCGCAGCATCGATTCGCATCCTTCCTTAACGGCCGAACGAGCAATGATCGTGCCAGCGGCAGAGTTCCAGTGCAAATGAGGGTTAACGGCTAGGCGTCTGTAAGCTGTCCCGACAGGGCACAGCTCAGGCGAGAGCGTCGAGACCGAGCGACTCGAGCAGACGGGCGCGGGCCTCGCGAACCGTCGCGGCCAGCGTCTCGGAGCCCAACTCGCCGGGGTCGATCTGTTCCGGCCAGTGGCGGGCGATGACCCGCTCGATCGTGTCGGCCTTGCCCTCGTCGAGCAGGAAGCGCGGATCGACTGTCGCCGGGTCGGCGACCACGCGCAGCCGCAGACAGGCCGGACCGCCGCCGTTGGCCATCGACTGGCGCACGTCGACCGGGACCACCCGGCGAATCGGGCCGTTGCCGGACAGCAGGCCGTCGAGATACGCGCGCACGGCGGGGCTGTCCGACGCTTCGGTCGGAACGATCAGCGCCTGTTCGCCGGCGGGCAGTGTCACCAGCTGCGCGTTGAACAGGTACGACCGGACCGCTTCCGCGAGGCTCACCGCGCCGTCGGGCACGACCACCAGCTCGACCTCGGGAAACGCCGCCCGGATCGCCGCGTAGGCGGCCTCCGGCTGGGCGAACGCCTTCTCGTGGCAGAACAGCACGCGCTCGTTGGCGACCGCGACCACGTCGTTGTGGAACGCCCCGGCGGCGATCGCCTCGGGCGACTGCTCGACGAACAGCACCCGCGCCGGATGGAGTCCGTGGCGCCGGGCGACGATCCGGCTCGCCTGCTCGTGCTGCCGCGCCGGAAAGCGCCCGCCGCTGCGGCCGAACACGAAGACCTCGAGCCCCGGCTCGCCATGCCCGCGGGTCAGCCGCATGTGGTTGGCCGCGCCCTCGTCGCCGAAGCACGGGGGTACCGGGTCGTGGACCGCGAAGTGCCGCGCGTCGGCGAACGCCAGCCGAAGCTGGCGCAGGGTGTCGGGCCACTCGTGCGAGCGGTGCGGCATCGTCACCAGGTTGGCGAGCGTCAGGTGGCAGCGCCCGTCGGCGGTGTCGGGCGCGGGCGAGACCGTCGCCGCATTGGCCGTCCACATCGACGAGGCCGACCACGCACCGGCGATCAGCACCGGATCGGTCGTGCCGTCCGTCGCGAGCGCTTCGAGCCAGGCCTGATTGGGGCGGGGCAGGGGAACGAAGAAGCCCTGCGCCAGCCCGAGCGCCAAATTGCCGCGCATCTTGGCCAGCCCCTGCAGCGCGGCCGCGCGCGGGTAGGAAACGTCGCCCGCGTGGGCGGTCGCGGCGAGGTTGCCGAGGCTGAGCCCGGCGTAGTTGTGGCTCGGCCCGACGATCCCGTCGAAGTTGATCTCGACGAGGGTCATCAGACGAGGCGGGTGGGGATTCACCGCGCCACGCTCCACACCGTGTCGCCCGCGCCGACGCGGAGCAGGTCGGCCGCGGCCTGGTCGATCACCACGCCATCCTCGGCCGCCTCGCACCGGCCGTAGCAGCAGCGGAAGTCCGCCAGCCTGCCTGCTGCAAGCAGCGCCCGTTCGCCGGTGGTGGAATCGCTCTGGATCACCGTGTCGCAGCGGGCCTCGGCGATCGAGCGCACCTGGTCGGTGCGCGCGGTCATCGTCGGACCGCCGTCGAAGATGTCGAGATAGCCCTCGTAGGCGAAGCCTTCCGCCTCGAGCATCCGCATCGCCGCGCGGCCGCTCGGGTGCGGCACGCCGATCGCGCTCCTAGCGCTGTCGCTGAGCATGGCGACGTAGACCGGGTGCTTGGGCATCAGGTCGGCGATGAACTGGTTGCCGTGGATGGCGTTGAAGTAGTCGGCTTCCTGGAAGGTCATGCCGAAGAACCGGCCGGCGACCCCGTCCCAGAACGGCGAGCCGCCACGCTCGTCGAGCACGCCGCGCAGCTCGGAGAGAATCCGATCGGCGAACCGCGCGCGGTGCATGGCGATAAACAGGTAGCGGCTGCGCGCGAGCAGCATGCCGAGCCCGCCGGCGCGCTCGTTCGGGTGCAGGAACAGGCCGCCGACCTCGCTCGAGCCTTCGAGATCGGTGACCAGGCTGAGCATCTCGGCGCGCACCGTGCGGTCGAGCTCCTGCGAATGCTGCGTCAGCGTGGTCAGGCGGTACGAGTAGAACGGCCACTGCTGCCCGACCTGGGTCATCATCTGGCAGGTGCCGCGCACCTCGCCGGTCTCGGCCTTCTCGAGCACGAGCACGAACTGCTCGTCGGCCAGCGTGTCCTCGTCGCGTGCATAGGCGGCCTCGGCGCGCTCGAGCTTGCGGGCGAGCGCCCTGCGGTCGGGCGGCAGATTGGTGAAGCCGCCGCCGGTCAGCTTGGCCATTTCGTAAAGCGGCTCGAGGTCGGCCGCGGTCGCGGCTCGCAGGCGGAAGCTCACAGGGCGTCTCCGAGGGCAAGGCGGTGAAGGACGAGCGCCGACAAGGCGGCGCGCTCGGCCAGCGACGACACGATCAGGTACTCGTCGGGCGAATGGATCGCCCCGCCGCGCACGCCCATCGTGTCGACCACCGGCACGCCGCAGGCGGTGATGTTGTTGCCGTCGCAGACCCCGCCGCTGGCCTGCCAGCCGATCGCCTGGCCGAGGTTGGCGCCGGTGCGCTTGACCAGGTCGAACAGCCGCTGCGCCGCCTCGTCGACCGGCTTCGGCGGCCGCTAAAGGCCGCCGTGGACGTGCGTGTCCACTTCGTGATCCTTCTCGAGATTGCTCAGCAAATGCCGGAATTTTGCCGAGAACTCGGCCGCGGCGCGCTCGTTCTTCGGGCGGATGTTGAAGCGCAGCACCGCGTGGTCGGGCACCACGTTGTTGGCCGAGCCGCCGTCGATCTTCGCCGGGTTGACGGTGAGCTCGGGCGTCTCGAGCACCTTGAGCTCGAGCGCCAGCGCGGCCGCCGCGACCACGGCGTTGCGCCCGTCCTGGGGATTGCGCCCGGCGTGGGCCGAGCGCCCGGTGATCACGACGCTGTAGTTGCCGCTGCCGCCGCGCGCATGGGCAAGCGTGCCGTCGGGCAACGCCGCCGGCTCATAGGTCAGCGCCGCGACCTTGTCGCGCGCCAGGTCGGCGATCAGCGCGGCCGACGACAGCGATCCGGTCTCCTCGTCGGAATTGATCATCACGTCGTAGCCGATCGCGCCCGCCGCCGGGCTCGCCTCGAACGCCTCGAGCGCGGCCAGCATCACGGCGATGCCGCCCTTCATGTCGGCCGCGCCGGGGGCGTTAAGCGTGTCCGCGTCGAGCCAACGCCCGTGCTGGAACGGGTGCTCGGCGGCGAACACGGTATCCATGTGCCCCGTCAGCAGCAGGCGCCGCCCGGCGGTCGGCCGGACGCGCAGCACGAGGTGCCGCCCGTGCGCCAGCTCGACCTCCCTGCCCGCCGCGTCGACGGCCGTGACCGGCGCCGGCTCGCGC
>JAEZES010000270.1 GCA_023432995.1 Pseudomonadota bacterium | reverse complement strand
GCGCCGAACCTGGCCCGGCTCCAGGCGAGCGGAGCGAATATCGTGGGCGTCGCGATCCGCGACCGGCCGGAAGACGTCGCGGCGTTCCTCGCGGCTTACGGCAACCCCTTCAGCCGCATCGGCAAGGACGACATCAGCGCGGTGCAGCTCTCGATCGGGTCGTCCGGCGTGCCCGAGACCTTCGTCATCGATGGCAAGGGCGTGATCCGCTACCAGCACATCGGCGACATTCGGGACGGCGACGTTGCGGTGCTGCTCGACAAGCTCAGGGAGGCGGGGGCGTGATCGCGCGGTTGCTCCTTGCGCTGCTGGTGGCGTTCGCGGTGCCCGTGGCGGCGCAGGATTCGCTGCCGCCCGCGCCCTACGCCTATCGCCAGCTCGACGATCCGGCGCTCGAGGCCAAGGCCCAGGCGTTGATGGAAACGCTGCGCTGCCTCAAGTGCCAGAGCCAGTCGATCGCCGACAGCGACGCGCCGATGGCCGGCGACATGCGCCACCAGGTGCGGACGCGCATCGCCGCGGGCGAGGACCCGGAGCAAATACGCGCCTGGCTGGTCGAGCGCTACGGCGACTACGTCAGCTACAAGCCCACGGTCAGCGCGTCCACCTGGCCGCTGTTTGCGGTGCCGGCGGTGCTGCTGCTGCTCGCGGTGCTGATTCTGCGCCGGCGCCTGAGGGGCGGGCGTTGACCTGGGTGATCGCGATCCTGCTGGCCGGGGCGGCGTTCGCCGCGGCCGTGCTGGCCTTCCGGGTCGAGCGAAGCGGCTGGACCACGATCGCCGCCGCACTGGCGCTGGGGCTCGCCGGCTACGCCTTGCAGGCCAGCCCTGCCGTTCCAGCCGCGCCTGCGGCGCCCGCGGTCGATGGCGGCGCAGCGGAATGGGCGCTGGTCGACGATCGCCGCCAGATGTTCTCCGGGGAGGATCGCTCGACCAGCGACACGCTGATCATCGCCGACGGGTTTGCGCGGCGGGGGCAATACGCCGATGCCGCGGGCATCCTGCGCAGCGCCATCGCGCGCAATCCGCGTGACGCCGAGGTGTGGCTCGCGCTCGGCAACGCCCTCGTCGAGCATGCGGGCGGTTCGCTGACGGAGCCGGCCCTGTTCGCCTACCGTCGCGCGGCCGAGCTCGATCCCGAAGGTGCCGGACCAGGCTACTTCCTCGGACTCGCCCTGATCCGCCAAGGACGGTTGGGCGAGGCTCGGGCGCTGTGGCGCTCGACGCTCGAAGCCGTCCCCGAGGGCTCCGACGGGCGTGACCTGCTGGCGCTGCGGCTCGAGCGCCTCGAGGCGCTGCTGGCGCAGCCGGGCGGACCTGCCGCCGTCCCGAACTAGCATGCCCGGCGCGCGGCCATTGCCAGCCGCGGGCACTCGTCCTAAGCGGCGCGCTTCGCGCCAGTGAGTCGCGTCAGGGGCCATAGATCCCGATGAGTTCTACCAACGGTGAAGAGCGCGCGTCCGCCAAGCTCAAGCTTGCGGTGGGGGCGATCGGCATCGTCTTCGGCGACATTGGCACCAGCCCGCTCTACGCGTTCCGCGAGACCTTCGTCGGCGCGCACAAGCTCACGCTTGACGATGCGCATGTCTTCGGCGTCGTCAGCCTGATCTTCTGGTCGATGACGCTGGTCGTCTCGGTGCAGTACGTGACGCTGCTGATGCGCGCCGACAACAAGGGCGAGGGCGGGTCGCTGGCGCTGGTCGCGCTGCTCTCGCGGCGGGTCGGGCGGTCGCAATACGGCTGGCTGCTGGTGCTGCTCGGGGTGTTCGCCACGGCGCTCTTCTACGGCGACAGCATGATCACTCCGGCGATCTCGGTGCTGTCGGCGGTCGAGGGACTCGCGGTGGTCAATCCGCGCATGTCGGGGTGGGTGATCCCGATCGCGCTGACGCTGCTCGTTGCGCTGTTCTTCCTGCAGAAACGCGGGACGACCAAGGTCGGCGCGCTCTTCGCGCCGGTCATGATCGTCTACTTCGTGGTGCTGGCCGTGCTCGGCACCTACCACATCCTGCGCACCCCCGAGATCCTGATGGCGCTCGACCCGCGGTATGCGGTGCAGTTCTTCATTCTCGACAAGTGGCTCGCCTTCCTCGCGCTGGGCTCGGTCGTGCTGGCCGTCACAGGATCGGAGGCGCTCTACTCGGACATGGGCCATTTCGGGCGCGGACCGCTGCGGCTGTCGTGGTTCGGCTTCGTCATGCCGTGCCTGCTTCTCAACTACTTCGGCCAGGGCGCGATGATCGTCGGGCTCGGCGACGCGGGGGCGGCAGAGGCGATCCGCAATCCGTTCTTCTTCCTCGCACCCGAGGACTTGCGACTGCCGCTGGTGCTGCTCGCCACCGGGGCGACGTTCATCGCCAGCCAAGCGGTGATTTCGGGCGCGTTCTCGATCACCCACCAGGCGATCCAGCTCGGCTTCGTCCCCCGCCTCGGCATCCGCCACACCAGCGACGCGCACCACGGGCAGATCTACATCCCGACGATCAACTGGGCGCTGATGATCGCGGTGATCCTGCTCGTGCTGTTCTTCCGCAATTCGTCGAACCTCGCGGCGGCCTACGGGATCGCGGTGACCGGGGCGATGTTCATCGACACTTGCCTGCTGGCCGTGCTGCTGATCCTGATGTGGCGCTGGAAGTGGTGGCTGGCGGTGCCGCTGCTGGCGGTGTTCTTCATCGTCGACGGCGCCTACTTCGCGGCCAACCTGACCAAGGTGCCCGACGGTGGCTGGTTCCCGTTGCTGATCGGCGCGGCCGCCTTTACGCTACTGACCACCTGGGCCAAGGGCCGCCGGCTGATGCGCGAGCGGATGAGCGAGGTCGGCCTGCCGCTGGAGATCTTCGCCAAGTCGGCGCGCAACAGCACCGCAAGGGTCCCCGGCACGGCGATCTTCATGAACTCGGGCTCGAGCGGAACGCCTTCGGCGCTGCTGCACAACATCAAGCACAACAAGGTGCTGCACGAGCGGGTGGTGGTGCTCACGGTCAAGATCGCCGAAGTGCCCTACGTCGACGAGGTCGACCGGTTCTCGATCACCGAAGTCGGCGACGGCTTCTTCCGGGTGATCCTCAACTACGGGTTCATGGAAGAGACCGACGTGCCCGCTGCGCTCAAGGAAATCTCCCGCTGCGGGGCGAAGTTCGAGATGATGCAGACCAGCTTCTTCCTTTCGCGCCAGACCCTGATCGCCGGCAAGCACCCGGGCATGGCGATCTGGCGGGAGAAGCTGTTCGCCTGGATGATGCGTAACGCGGCGACGCCGATGGAGTTCTTCCGCCTGCCGACCAACCGCGTCGTCGAGCTCGGCAGCCAGGTCGAAATCTGACAAGCTTACCAGCGCGTTAACCTCGGCCATCAACCTCAACGCAAGGCTAACGGCGCTTGATCGCGGGCATGGGCTTGCACGCGCACGCGCAGACTTTCGAAGGTGCCGAGCGCCGCTCGACAGTGCGCTCGCGGGTCAGCTGCCCGGTTCAGCTGCAGCTTCCGAGCGGCCAGCGTATCGGCTGCATGGTCGACCTCTCCGAGCGCGGCGCGCGTGTCCAGGTGGACAATCCGCCGCGGGCCGGCGCCAGCGTGATCCTCGAATGGATGTGCTACGACGCGATCTGCAAGGTCGTGTGGGCCACCGAGGACGCCTGCGGGCTGCTGTTCGAAAAGGAAATCTCGCCGTCGCGGGTGCTCGAGGTGCAGCAGTACCGCGAGGAGTTCAACGGCCCGGTGGCCGAAGTGTCCAACATCCCGCTCGGGCAGAAGCGCAGCCGGCTCGGAGGCTGCTGACCCACCCCTGCCGGCGGGAACCGGCAGGGGCATGGACGAGGCGTCAGCCCATGTTGGCGCTGACCATCGCGTAGAACATCGGCAGCGACAGGATCACGTTGGTGCGGCTCGCCATCAGCGCGACCGGCGCCGCCTTGGCCTTGGCCTCGTCGCTCGCCTCGACCAGCCCGAGGATCTTCTTCTGCGCCGGCCAGATCACGAACCACACGTTGGCGGCCATGATCAGCGCCAGCCACATGCCGATGCCGATCAGGTTGATGCCGTCGGCACCGGTCCCGCGGAAGGTCAGGGCGTCGGCGCCGTAGCCGTTGTGGAAGGCGATCGCGAGGCCGGTCAGCACGGTCAGCGCCGCGCCCCAGCGGAAGAAGAACAACACGCTCGGGGCGATGTAGCCGGTCACCCCCTTCTTTAGCTCGGCCGGGACCTTGGGCATCGTCGGCACCTGGACGAAGTTCAGGTAGTAGAGCAAGCCGATCCACACCACGCCGAAGAACAGGTGCAGCCAGCGCAGCACCGCGTTGGTCACCGCTTCGGCATTTTCGCCGGTCCAGCCGGCGAACGCGACGATGAGCACGATCGCGAGGATCAGGCCGGTCACGAGCACGAGATGCAGATTGCCGAAGAACTTTGCCATGGCGCTTCCCCTTAGACCCTGGATCCGTTGTCGCGCGGTTCTAAGCCCAAGCGGCCGCCGGCGACAAGCGCCCGGTCATTCGTGCGGGGGATTCTCGATCACCTCGGCCTTGTCCTCGACGTTCAGGCCATGGCGCAGCAGCATCGGCAGCTGGGTGAAGGTGAACAGGAAGGTCAGCGGCAGGAACACCCACAGCTTGGCGGCGAGCCAGTCGCCGAAGCTGAGCGTCATGCGCAAGGTCTCGTTGAGCGCGGCGAAGAAGAGGAAGAACAGGCCCCAGTTGCGCGACAGCTTGAGCCAGCCTTCCTGCGACAAGCCCTCGAACGCGGCTTCGAGCAGCATCTGCAGCAGCGCCTTCCCGCGCCAGTAGCCGACCAGCAGCGCGATCCCGAACAGCAGGTAGATGATCGTCGGCTTGAGCTGGACATAGAACTCGTCGGCGAAATAGATCGTCAGCGTGCCGAACCCGACGATCAGCGCGGTCGACAACCACAGCATCGGCGAGATCTTGCCCAGCCGCCACTTCGAGAAGGCCAGGGCCGCCAGGGCGGCAACGATGAACGCCCCGGTGCTGCGGATGACCGCGAAGACCTCTCCCGCGACATCGTCGCCCTCGGGCGAGTAGTACCGGTAGGTCAGGAAGAACACGAGCAGCGGTCCGTAATCGACCAGCAGATTGAGCCAGCCCGACTTGGGCTTCCCGGCGGGCGCCTCGGCCATCACGCCACTCCCGCGATTACGCGCGCGACCAGGTCGGGGTCGAACGGGCGCAGGTCGTCGATCTTCTCGCCGACGCCGATCGCGTGGATCGGCAGCCCGTACTGCTCGGCCGCCGCGACGAGCACGCCGCCGCGCGCCGTGCCGTCGAGCTTGGTCATGATCAGGCCCGTCACTCCGGCAACCTCCTTGAACACATCGATCTGGGACAGCGCGTTCTGGCCGTTGGTCGCGTCGAGCACCAGCACCACGTCGTGCGGCGCTTCGGGATTGAGCCGGCCGAGCACGCGGCGGATCTTGGCCAGCTCGTCCATCAGCTCGCGCTTGTTTTGCAACCGCCCGGCAGTGTCGACGATGAGCACGTCGATGCCGGTGTCGGTCGCGCGCTTGACCGCGTCAAACACGATGCTCGCCGGGTCGCCGCCCTCGGGCCCGCGGACGATGTCGACCCCGACGCGCTCGGCCCACACCGCCAGCTGGCCGATCGCGGCGGCGCGAAAGGTGTCCCCGGCCGCGAGAAGCACGCCATAGTCGTCTTCCTGGAACAGGTGTGCGAGCTTGGCGATGGTCGTCGTCTTGCCGCTGCCGTTGACGCCGATCACGAGGATTACCTGCGGTCGCGGGAACGCGGTGATCTCGAGCGGCTTGGCGACCGGGCGGAGGATCGCCGCGATCTCTTCGGCAACCGCCTCCCTGAGCTCGCGCTCGGTGAGCGTCAGCCCGAAGCGCTTCTCGGCAAGCCTGGCGCGGATCCGGCCCGCCGCCCCCGGCCCGAGGTCGGACAGGATCAGCGCGTCCTCGACCTCGTCGAGCGTGGCGTCGTCGAGCTTCGCGGTGCCGACCGCCGCGGTGAGGTTTTCCGTCAGGCGCTCCGAGGTCTTGCGAAAGCCCCCGAACAGGCGCTCGGTCCAACTCGGCTCGCTCATCGCAGCAGTCCCTCTTCGACCCTGGCAGGGGTGACCGGAACGATCGTTCCGGGTGCCGTCGCCTCGGGGACTGCCACGCGGGCGAAATTCTCGGCGTGGCCGGTGCCGTCGGTTTCGGCCAGCACCGACAGCTCGGTGCCGACGAGGCCCGCCAGCCACGCCGCGCGAACTGCGGCGACCTCGGCGCGGACCTCGGCGGCCCTCTCGCGGATCGTCGGCTTCTCGACTTGCGGCATGCGCGCGGCCGGTGTTCCGGGGCGCTGCGAGTACGGGAACACATGGCCGTGGACGATGCCGAGCTCGCGGACGATCGACAGGTTCGCCGCGTGCATTGTCCCATCCTCGGTCGGGAAGCCGGCGATCAGGTCGGCGCCGATGGCGATCTCGGGCCGACGCGCGCGCAGCCGCTCGACCAGCGCGACGGCGTCGGCGCGCGAGTGACGGCGCTTCATGCGCTTGAGGATCAGGTCGTGACCATGCTGCAGCGACAAGTGGAGGTGGGGCATCACCCGCTCCTCGCCGGCGAGGAGCTCGAGCAGCGCGCCATCGATCTCGATTCCGTCGAGCGAGGACATGCGCAGCCGGCGAAGCTGCGGAAATGCGCGGAGAATGGCCTCGACGAGCTCGCCGAGGCGCGGGCTGCCGGGAAGGTCGTGGCCCCAGCTGGTCACGTCAACGCCGGTCAGGACGACTTCGGGCGCGGCTTGCTCGAGATGGCGCTCGACCTCCACGAGCACCTCGGCAACCGACAGCGATCGGCTCGGCCCGCGGCCCTGCGGAATGACGCAGAACGTGCAGCTGTGATCGCAGCCGTTCTGGACCGCGACGAATGCGCGCGTGTGGCGCGGCGGAACCGCGAGGCCGCGTGGGGGGACGTTCCAGGCGCGGGCGTCGAGCTTGCGCGCGTTGGCGACGAGGCCGTCGACCTCGGGCATCGCGGCGAGTTGTTCGCGCTCGATGTCGGCAGCGCATCCCGTCACCAGCAGCCGCGCGTCGGGCCGCGCGCGGCGCGCCCTGCGGATCGCCTGGCGGGTCTGGCGGACGGCCTCGGCGGTCACCGCGCACGAGTTCACGACGACGACGTTGCGTTCGCCGGCCAGCAGCGCGCGGATGGTTACGCTCTCGGCGATGTTCAGGCGGCAGCCCAGCGAAATCACCTCGGGCGACATCGGCTCTGCGATCACGCGTAGTCGCCCCAGTCGAACGAACCCCGGAAGCTTTCGGTCGCCGGCCCGGTCATGGTGATGTGATTGTCGTCGCCCCAGGCGATCAGCAGCGAGCCGCCCTGCAGCGCAACCGTGACTTCGCGCTGGACCAGGCCGCGGCGCATCGCCGCGACAGCGGTGGCGCAGGCGCCGGTGCCGCAGGCGCGGGTGATGCCGACGCCGCGCTCCCACACCCGCATCCGGATTGCTCCGGGGTTCTCAACCGTGGCCACGTTGACGTTGACCCGCTCGGGGAACAGCGGATCGCGCTCGATCGTCGGGCCGAGCCGGTCGAGATCGATCGAGTCGCAGTCCTCGACGAAGAACACCGCGTGCGGATTGCCGACGTTGACCGCCGAGGGCTGTTCAAGCTCGTCCCAGCCGACCGGCAGCGAGGCGGTATCCATCGCATAGGCGAGCGGGATCGCGTCCCATTCGAAGCGCGGCTCGCCCATGTCGACCGCCGCGCCGCCTTCGCTCGGCTGGACCGCCAGCACGCCGCCGGCGGTCTCGATCTGCGCCGGCGAGCCGTGGAGCAGGGCGACCGCGCGCGTGGCGTTGCCGCAGGCTTCGACTTCGCTCCCGTCGGCGTTGAAGATCCGCATCCGGAAGTCGGCCGTCGCCGACTCCTCGAGCAGGATCAGCTGGTCGCAGCCGATCCCGGTGCGCCGGTCGGCCAGGGCCCTGGCGACGGCGCGGGTCATCGGCGGCAGCGGCTGTGCCCGCGTGTCGAGCACGACGAAGTCGTTGCCCAAGCCGTGCATCTTGATGAACGAGGCGCGCATGGGTGCCACCTAGGAGCGGCGCGCCGTTAGGGCAATGGGGCCTCGGGTTCAGCCGGCCTTGCGGCTGCGCTGGTTGCCGGACAACGGCAGCAGCGCGGGGGCGGCCGCGGGCGGGGTCAGCAGGTGCTTTCCGGCGAGGCGTTCGCGCGTCGCCGCTGCGTCCTCCGGATAACCGTACAGATAGCCCTGGCCCTTGAGCTCGCCCATGCCCTTCAGCGCTTGCAGGATCGTTGCGGTTTCCACGCCTTCCGCGGTTACCGGCAGCGACAGCCCGCGGCCGAGCGAGACGATGGCTTCGACCAGTTCGTTGCTGATGCCGTCCTCGGCGAGCTCGGCCACGAAGCTGCGATCGATCTTGATCCGGTCGATCGGCAGCGTGCGCAGCTGCGTCAGGCTGGCATAGCTGGTCCCGAAATCGTCGAGACTGATACGGATGCCCTGGTTCTTCAGGCTCGTTACCGCCGTGCGCACCGCGCCGATGTTCTCGCGCAGGCAGCTCTCGGTGATCTCGACCTCGAGCCGGGCCGGCGGGAAGTCGCACTCGTGCAGCAGTTTCAAGAGCTTCTGCGCAAACCACGGATCGCGCAGCTGCACCGGCGAGATGTTGACCGACAGCGTCAGCTTGGGATCCCACTCGCGCGCATCCTTGAGCGCCAGCCGGATCAGCGATTCGGACAGCGCGCCGATGGCGTCGATTTCTTCGGCGATCGGGATGAAGATCTCGGGGCTGACGAGGCCGAATTGCGGCGAATTCCACCGTGCAAGCATCTCGAATCCGACGATCTCGCCGCTTTCGAGGTCGACCTGCTGCTCGTAGTAGGGGACGAATTCGCCTGCCGGGATGCCGCGGCGGATACCGGCCTCGAGTTCCGCGCGGAAGCGCAGCTCGCTCTCCATTTGCGGTTCGAACCAGAAGTAACGGCTGCGGCCGCGCTTCTTCGCCTGGTACATGGCAATGTCGGCACGGTGGATCAGCGCTTCGCTGCCGAGGTCGCCTTCGCCCTCGGCGGTTCCGGCGATGCCGATCGACAGCGTCGCCTCGACCGGCAGCTCGTCCCCGTCGATCGGCACCGACACGCTTTCGATCAGGCGGTTGGCCAGCCCGTCGAGGCGGTCGCTGCGGCCGCGCTCGTGCGTCAGCGCGCAAACGAACTCGTCGCCGCCGATGCGGGCGACGATGCCGTCGTCGGGCAGCTCCGTGCGGAGCCGCTTGGCGACCTCGATCAAGACCTTGTCGCCCGTCTTGTGGCCGTTCAGGTCATTGATCTGCTTGAAGTTGTCGAGGTCCACCATCAAGACCGCGACGTCGAGGCCGCGAACACGGGCGGAGCTGATCAGTGCATCGATTGCCGGTCCGCCGCTGCGCCGGTTGAGGCAGCCGGTGAGAGGATCGAGCTCGGCCAGCTCGCGGGCGCGCTCTTCCGCGCGCCGGCGCTCGGCGACTTCGTGATGCAATTCGTTGTAACGGCGCCAGCCGAAAACCAGCAGCGCGATGTTGAGCAGCACGGCGTTGGTCAGCAGCAGGTCCGGCGGGCTGCCCGTGCCGAGCCACGCGCGGACGATCTTGGGCATCAGAGATCCGCCCGTGCCGACGAACAGGATGATGGCGGCTATGGCGATGCCGAGCGCGGCGATGTCGCGCTCGGCGCGGGCAAGACCGCGCGATTCGCCTTGGGGATCGACGGCAGGCGGTTTGGGCAAGGCTGGTGACCCTCAATTTCGCGCGTTTCCTATCGTATGACGGGATCAAAATTCGATTAATTGCGCCTCAGTAAGACCCTCGATAGGAGCGCTGCCAGGAGGCGCGCATGGCGACACGGTACTGGTTGGTTAAGTCCGAGCCCGAGGCTTACGGCTGGGACGACCTAGTCCGCGAGGGCGAGACCCTGTGGGACGGCGTGCGCAACCATCGTGCGGCGATGAACCTGCGCTCGATGAAGGTCGGCGAACAGGCGTTTTTCTACCACTCCGTGACCGGCAAGGAGATCGTCGGCATCGCCGAAATCAGCGAGGCCGGGCTAGCCGATCCGAAGGATCCCGAGGGCAAGTGGGCCGCGGTGCGGATTCGCCCGGTGCGCGCTCTCGAGCGGCCGGTCACGCTCGTCGAAATCAAGGCCGATGCGTCGCTGGCCGAGATCGAGCTCGTTCGCCAGTCTCGCCTGTCGGTCGCCGAAATCCGCCCTGCCGAGTGGCAGCGGATCTGCGCCCTGGCCAAGACCTAGGCTTTCGCGCGAAGCCCGCTGATCGTGGCGCCCGCGGCGCTGAGCTGCTCGACGTCGGTCACGCAGTGGAGCAGGCGCAGCCCCGGGCGGGATATCGCTTCGGCCAGCGCTTCGGCGAATTCGGCCGTGGTCTCGACTGTCCGTGACCACGCGCCGAAGGCGGCGCCGAAAGCGGCAAAATCCGGATTGGTCAGGTCGGTCGAGGCGACCCTCCCGGGATAGGCCCGTTCCTGGTGCATGCGGATCGTGCCGTAGGAACGGTTGTCGATCACGATGACGATCAGGCTGAGCCCGTATTGCGCGGCCGTCGCCAGTTCCTGCGCGTTCATCAGGAAATCGCCGTCCCCGGCGACCGCGACGACGCAGCGCTCGCGAAAGCGCAGCCCCGCGGCGACCGCGGCCGGCAGGCCGTAGCCCATGGCCCCGGCCGTCGGCGCCAGCTGAGAGGGAAAACCGGCATAGTGCCAGTAGCGATGCCACCAGCCCGAGAAGTTGCCCGCGCCGTTGCACACGATCGCGTCGGCCGGCAGCAGGCGGCGGGCGGCCGCGAGGCATCCGGCGAGATCGAGCGGATATCCGCGGTCGCCCGCGGTCGAGAACTCGAGCCACTCGCGATGGGCTTCGGCTCCGGCCCCGAACGGCAACACGTCGCTCTCGTCCCACAGCGCCGCGCTCTCGGCGAACTCGCCAACGTCGGCGCAGATCGCGAGATCTGCGCGGTAGACCCGATTGAGCTCCTCGGGGTCGGGATGGACGTGGATCAGCTGCTGCCCAGGGTGGTCCGGGGTGAGGAGTGCGTAGCCATCGGTGGTCGCCTCGCCGAGGCGCGCGCCCACCACCAGCACGAGGTCCGACGACTTGACCCGTTCGACCAGCTTTGGATTGGGCCCGTAGCCGAGGTTTCCGGCATAGACTTCTGAAGACGGAGGGAGCGCGTCCTGCCGGCGAAAAGCCGTGGCAACGGGCAAGCCGATCCGCTCGGCAAATTGCCCGAAGTAGTCGCGCGCCTTGGCGTTCCACCCGGCGCCGCCGACAATAGCGATCGGCGCCGCGGCGTCGGCGATAAGCGCCATCATCGCGGCGAGAGCATCGGGGCAGGGCGCCTGCGCGGGCTTGTGCACGAAGGGCCTGGGGGTGGCGTCGATCCCGCTTTCGTGCAGCATGTCCTCCGGCAATGCGAGGACCACCGGTCCCGGTCGGCCGGAGATGGCCGTGGCATAGGCGCGTGCCAGGTATTCGGGAATCCGCGCAGCGTCGTCGATCCGCGCCGCCCACTTGGCGATCGGCGCGAAGAAGGCGGGGAAGTCGATCTCCTGGAAGCCTTCGCGGTCGCGCATCGATCGGTCGACGTCGCCGACGAACAGGATCATCGGCTGAGAATCCTGGAACGCGACGTGGACGCCGATGCTGGCGTTGGTCGCCCCGGGACCGCGCGTCACGAAGCAGACACCGGGCCGTCCGCTCCCGGCGGCATTGAGCGCGCCATCTGCGCAGGCCATGAACGCCGCTCCGCCCTCCTGGCGGCAAGTCACGGTCTGAATGTCGTCCCTGTCCCAGAGCGCGTCGAGCACCGGCAGGAAGCTCTCGCCGGGCACCGTGAAGATGCGGTCGCAGCCTTGTTCGACGAGGCAATCGACGAGCAGGCTGGCAGCGGTGCGTGACATCCGTCCAGCGTTAGCCGGGAGGACCGCTACGGGCAATCGCGACGCATCTGTCCCTGTTGTGGACACCGGGCACCAATCGGTTTCCCGATGGTTACCATCGCGTTAACGAGGTACCCATGCGACGTGCCCTGGTTCTCACCGACGAATCCGCCCGGCACCCGTTCCGGGCGGGCTTGCCGCAGCAGTCGCGCCAGTTGCGGATCGAGGCCGCCGAGCCCCGGGTCCCGTGGCGTTTGCAGCTGTGGGGCGACATGCGCGGCGTGGCGCAGACCTATTGCGCCTGCTTTGCCGCGGTCACCGCGTTCATCATCTAACGCTGGGCGTCACGCTGCCGCCAGGGCCAGCCGCTCGGCCCGGTAGAGCCGCGCGCCAAGCCAGGCCGAAACCAGGCACATCACCGCGCTCAGCAACACCTGCTCGACGAGCGGGACACCCGCCGCGCTGAGCCCGAGTGCGATGAGCGAGCCGAGGACCATCGCCCCCGAGTTGACGATGTTGTTGGCGGCAACCATCCGCGCGGCCTGCGCCGGGTCGCACTTGGTCGTCAGGAAGGCGTAGAGCGGCACCACGAACATGCCGCCGGCGATGGCGATCAGCAGCAGCGCCAGCAGGACCAGCAGCGCAAGCGGCTGGGCAACGAACTCGCCGACGTCCATCAGCCCCTGATCGGGCACCTCGACGCTCCATTGCCGGCAGAGGAACCAGAACAGGCCGACGCAACCGCCCATCGCAATCACCGACAGCGGCGCGTGCCGCGCCGAGACATCGCCCTTGAGCAGCGCGTTGATCGCCACCGAGCCGATCGCAACGCCGATCGAGAAGATCACCAGGAAAAGGCTGGCGACTTCCTTGCTCGCGAACAGCACGTTCTTGGCCAGCGGCGGGAACTGGATGAACAGCACCGCACCGATGGTCCAGAAGAAGCTGATCGCGAGGATCGCGTAAAACACCTCGCGCTGGTGCATCGTGTTGCGCACGAGCGCGATCGAGCTGCGGATCAGGTGCCAGTCGACCGCCTGGCCGTGCTGGTATGGCGGCGCGGGAGGGACCTGGCGGCTGGTGACGTACCCGATGCAGGCGGTCAGCACGACGCCGAGCGCGGCCCATTCGACGTCGAGATAGCCGGCGAGGATCGTGCCCGCGAGGATCGCGATATAAGTCCCCGCCTCGACCAGGCCGGTGCCCGCGAGCACCTCGTGCTTGTCGAGATGCTGCGGCAGGATGGCGTACTTGATCGGCCCGAAGAAGGTCGAGTGGACGCCCATGGCGAACAGCGCGGCGAGCATCAGCGGAATCGCCGCCGTTTCCGTCAGCAGGCCTTGCCAGGCCATCAGCAGCCCGGCGGCGCCGACCATCATGATGAAGATCTCGGCCAGCTTGACGCAGCGAATGATCAGCGCCTTGTCGCGCATGTCGGCGAGCTGGCCCGACATCGCCGAGAGGATGAAGAACGGCAAGATGAACAACGCCGAGGCGATTGCGCTGAACTTCGCCTCGGCTTCCTCGGAATTGTACACGCTGTAGACGACAAACAGCACCATCGCGTTCTTGAACAGGTTGTCGTTGAACGCGTTGAGCAGCTGCGTGGCGAACAGCGGGAGGAAGCGCCGCTGCTTGAGCAGGTGGGTCGATGTCAGCATGCGCGGGTCGCGTTCAGCCTCTCATTATTCCGCGCCTGACTTAGCCCTGTTACGATTAAGAACAAGCGCACCGAGCACCTTTTTCCCGCTTGCCCGACGCGCTAGGCAACGGCGATGCTGACGCTTCCCAACCTGCTCACGCTGTCGCGCATTCTTGCGGTTCCGCTGCTGGGCTTCCTGTTGTGGTGGCCCGACTGGCAACTCGGCTATGGGCTCGCTTTCGCGCTCTACTGCCTGATGGGGGTGACCGACTACTTTGACGGCTATCTCGCCCGGTCAAGCGGCACTGTCTCGAAGCTTGGCGTGTTTCTCGACCCGATCGCCGACAAGATCATGGTCGCCGCGGTGATCCTTGTGCTGACCGCCCAAGGCGTCCTGCGCGGACCCTATGTCGGGGACATGCACGTGATCGCGGGGCTCATTATCCTGGTGCGCGAAATTGCCGTGTCGGGGCTGCGCGAATTCCTCGGCGGGCTGCAGATCTCGGTCCCGGTGAGCAAGCTGGCCAAGTGGAAGACCACCTTCCAGCTGGTCGCGCTCGGGGCGCTGATCCTTGGGCGGGCGCTACCAGGATGGACCGTTGTGCTCGATGGCATCGAGATCAACGTGCCGCACACCGTTGGCCTGGCAACCTTGTGGGGCGCGGCGATCCTCACGTTGGTGACGGGATGGGATTACCTTCGCGTCGGCCTGCGCCACATGGACTGAGGCGAGGCTATGGGCCGGTTGACGAAGACGAACTTCTCGCGGCCGGGCCAGCCGACGTCGAGCCAGGGCCGCTGCGGAGGCGGTGAAGTTTCATGTCGGCAACGCGCTCGGCAAGCTGGGTATGTCGAGCCGGCGCGAGCTCAGGCTGTGGGACGGAGTCGCGCGAGGCACCGCGCTGGCACGAAGGAGGACGGCGATGGAGGGGCAAGCGAGCTTCGGCGTAACGCTCGGTCAGGTGGCGCGGACGACGCGCAACACAGCCGCGGCCCGCGCGTGGTACCGCGACACCCTCGGGCTGCCCGAACTCTACACGTTCGGCACCCTGTCATTCTTCGACCTCGGCGGCGTGCGCTTGATGCTGACCGAAGAAGGGGCAGGCGGCCAACCGGAATCGATCCTCTACCTGCGCGTGGCCGATATCCACGCGGCGAAGGCGGGGATGCAAGATCGGGGTGTCCGGTTCACCCACGCGCCGCACCTGATTCATCGCCACGATGACGGGACCGAGGAATGGATGGCGTTCTTCGAAGACAACGAGGGCCGCCCGCTGGCGCTGATGGCTCAGGTTCGCGCTGAGGGCTCTTAGGTTCGAAGTGCTGCGCATTTGGCGCGAAATGCAAAGCGCGCGCAGGCGATAGCGGCAATGGGGGCGCGCCCTTGACCAGCGGGCACGGGGTCTCGGGTCGAAGGCTCGCCCTTCGGGTCGCAAGCTGGCGACAGGCAGGAGGTTCCATCCAGCCATCGCTCCGTGCCCACCGTCCGAAGGCGGCGGAGCGCGGTATCAGCCGGCCCGGAGTTCCTGAGCGAGCAGCTTGAATTCTTCGGCCCGCGGCGAGTTCTTGCGCCAGATCAGCGCGATCTCGCGGGTGTTGTGGCGCGCTTTGAGCGGGCGGGCGATGACCTGCGTGCCGTGCAGGATGCCCGCCTCGATCGCCATCTCGGGCAGCATCGTCAGGCCAAGGCCGTTGTCGACCATCGGCACGAGCGTGTGCAGCGAGGTGCCGATCATCGCGGCCGAGCCGCGCAGCTCCGGCCGGTTGCAGGCCGCGAGCGCGTGCTCCTTCAGGCAATGGCCGTCCTCGAGCAGCAGCAGGCGATCGGGATCGATCGTTCCCGGCAGCACGGCATCTGGCGGATCGCTCAGTTCGCCCTTGGGAAAGGCCACGAACAGGCGGTCTTCGCAGATGTGTTCGCTGTCGACTTCGCCGGTGGCAAAGGGGAGCGCGAGCAGAACGCAGTCGGCCCGGCCGTGCTGCAGCGACTCGACGGCGTCGCCGCTGGTCTCCTCGCGCAGGAACAGCTTGAGCGCCGGACGCTCGCGGCGCAGCCGCGGGAGGATGCGCGGGAGCAGGAAGGGAGCGATCGTCGGGATCACGCTCATCCGCAGCTCGCCGGCGAGCGGCTTGCCCGCGGCGTGGACGAGGTCGGACAACTCCTCGGCCTCGCGCAGCAGCCGGTGTGCCTTCGCCACCACCGCGTTGCCCAGCGGGGTAAAGCGCACGACGCGACGGCTGCGTTCGACGAGCGTGACCCCGAGCAGCGATTCGAGTTCGCGGATCCCCGCGGAAAGCGTCGACTGCGAGACGTTCGACGCATCGGCGGCGCGCCCGAAGTGACCGTGCTCGTGCAGCGCGACGAGATATTGCAGCTGCTTGATCGTGGGCAGGTAGGTTGTCACTCGGCCGCCAGCTTCTCCGGCCCTTCGAGTTCGCCCTCGAGGATCCGGCTCATTTTCAGTCGACCGTTCTCGACCCCGAAGCCGAGCCGGCCCTCGACCAGCTCGAGCGCGTCGCGGCCAAACACCTCGTAGCGCCAGCCTTCGAGCACCGGCAGGTTGCGCACTCCGGCGGCGAGCGCCTCGAGCTCGTCCGAGCGGGTCAGCAGTCGCGCGGCGACGTCGATCTCGCGCGTGCGGATCTTGAGCAGCAACTTGAGCAGGTCGGCGACCAGCGCGCCTTCCTTGCCGAGCGGCGCGCCGCGCTTCGGCTTTTCGGGCATCTCGTCGTCGGACAGCGGCGCGGCGTCGCGCAGCACGCGCATCAGCCGCTTGCCGATGTCGTTATCCTTCCACGCCTGGCTCAGCCCGCGCACCTTGGCGAGCTCCTCCTGCTTCTTCGGCGGATGGCTGGCGAGGTCGGCGAGCGTCTCGTCGCGCATGATCCGGCCGCGCGGGATGTCCTTCTGCTGCGCCTCGGTCTCGCGCCAGGCGGCAAGCGCCTTCAGTCGCCCCAGCACCAGTGCGTTGCGGCTCGGCGCGCGGATCCGGTGCCAGGCCAGGTTCAGGTCGTTGGCATAGTTGGCCGGATCGGCGAGCTTCTCCATCTCGGCGTCGAGCCATTGTCCGCGGCCCGACTTGATCAGCTTTTTCAGGATTTTCGGGAAGATTCTCGCGAGATAGGTGACATCGCCGATGGCGTACTCGATCTGCCGCTCGGTCAGCGGGCGGCGGCTCCAGTCGGTGAAGCGTGCGCCCTTGTCGATGGTCTTGCCGAGCCACGATTCGACCAGGTTGGCGTAGCCGATCTGCTCGGACTGGCTGATCGCCATCATCGCCACCTGCGTGTCGAAGATCGGATGCGGCGTCTTGCCGGTCAGGTTGTAGACGATCTCGACGTCCTGGCCGCCGGCGTGGAAGACCTTGAGCACGTCTTCGTTGTTGGTCAGCAACTCGAGCAGGGGAGCGAGATCGATGCCCTCGGCGAGGGGGTCGATCGCCGCGGCTTCCTCCTCGTTGCCGACCTGCACCAGGCACAGCAGCGGGTAGTAGGTGTTCTCGCGCATGAATTCGGTATCGACCGCGACGAACTCCGATTTCGCCAGCCTGTCGCAGAGATCGGCTAGGTCCTCGGTCGTCGTGATCAGCGGGTGTATTTTCATCGTGGCTTTTCTATAGGGCGCATCGGTCCGCCGATGCAGGCGGCTTGACAGGACCGCTTGGGTTCCCTGTTAGCGCCGGCTCCCTAGCGCCATAACTCGCGAAACGAAAAGAGTCTCCGATGCATCCCTATCGTTCCCACAACTGCGCGGCTCTGCGGCCGGAGCATGTCGGGCAGACCGTTCGCCTGTCGGGCTGGGTGCATCGCAAGCGCGATCACGGGGGCGTGCTGTTCGTCGACCTGCGCGATCACTACGGGATCACGCAAATCGTCTGCGATTCCGATTCTCCGGCGCTGGACGTGCTCGAGCACCTGCGAGTCGAGAGCGTCGTGACCATCGACGGCGAGGTCAAGGCGCGCAGCGAGGCGACCGTCAACCCCAACCTGCCCACCGGCGGGGTCGAAGTCTATGCGCGCGCGGCGATCGTGCAGAGCCGGGCTGACGAGCTGCCGCTGCCGGTCGCCGGCGAGCAGGACTATCCCGAGGACATCCGCCTCAAATACCGCTTCCTCGATCTCCGGCGCGAGAGCGTGCACCGGAACATGATGCTGCGCAGCCAGGTAATCGCCTCGCTCCGCCGGCGCATGGTCGAGCAGGGCTTTACCGAGTTCCAGACGCCGATCCTGACGGCGAGCAGCCCCGAGGGCGCGCGCGACTACCTGGTGCCGAGCCGGGTGCACCCGGGCAAGTTCTACGCGCTCCCGCAGGCGCCGCAGATGTTCAAACAGCTGCTGATGGTCGCGGGCTTCGACCGCTACTTCCAGATCGCCCCCTGTTTCCGCGACGAGGACGCCCGCGCCGACCGCTCGCCCGGCGAGTTCTACCAGCTCGACTTCGAGATGAGCTTCGTCACGCAAGACGATGTTTTCAATGCAATCGAGCCGGTGCTCGCGGGCGTGTTCGAGGAGTTCGCGAACGGCCGCAGCGTAACCCCGGCGGGCCAGTTTCCGCGCATCCCGTTCGCCGAGGCGATGCTCAAGTACGGCTCGGACAAGCCCGACCTGCGCAATCCGCTGCTCATCCACGACGTGACCAGCCACTTCGAGAAGTCGGGCTTCGGCCTGTTCGAGAAGATCGTCGGCGCGGGCGGCGTGGTGCGCGCCATTCCGGCGCCGGCGACCGCCGACAAGAGCCGCAAGTTCTTCGACGACATGAACGAGTGGGCGCGCGCCGAGGGCCACGCCGGGCTCGGCTACGTCACCCGCAAGGGCGGCGAGTTCGGCGGGCCTATCGCCAAGAACCACGGCGAGGAGGGCATGAAGGCGCTCTACGGGGCGATGGGCCTCGGCCCCGACGACGGCTGCTTCTTCGCTGCCGGCAATGAGAACCAGGCCGCCAAGCTCGCCGGCGCCGCGCGAACGCGCGTCGGCGAGCAGCTCGGGCTGATCGAGCAGGACTGCTTCAAGTTCTGCTGGATCGTCGACTTCCCGATGTTCGAATACGACGAGGAGCTGAAGAAGATCGACTTCAGCCACAACCCGTTCTCGATGCCGCAGGGCGAACTCGAGGCGCTCGAGACGCAGGACCCGCTGACGATCAAGGCGTGGCAGTACGACATCGTCTGCAACGGCGTCGAGCTGAGTTCGGGCGCGATCCGGAACCACCGCCCGGACATCATGTACAAGGCGTTCGAGATCGCCGGTTACACGCGCGAGGACGTCGACACCAACTTCGCCGGCATGATCAACGCTTTCAAGTACGGCGCGCCGCCTCACGGCGGCTCGGCGCCGGGCGTCGACCGGATCGTCATGCTGCTGGCCGACGAACCCAACATCCGCGAGGTGGTGGTCTTCCCGATGAACCAGAAAGCCGAGGACCTGATGATGGGTGCGCCGAGCGCGGTCAGCGCCAGGCAGTTGCGCGAGCTGCACATCAGGCTCGTCGAACCGCCGAAGGCGAGCGGCGGCTAGGCACTCGTTCGAGTAGCCGGCAAGTGCCCGCGGCACTTGCCAGCCCGTTCGCCGTTCATTAGGGCGACAGCAAATCCAACCCCGCTTTTCGAGAGGGCATCACATGAGCGACACCGCCGACCGCGTGAAGAAGATCGTAGTCGAGCACCTGGGCGTCGAGGAAGACAAGGTCACCCCAGATGCGAGCTTCATCGACGATCTCGGCGCCGACAGCCTCGACATCGTCGAGCTCGTGATGGCCTTCGAGGAAGAGTTCGGCGTCGAGATTCCCGACGACGCGGCCGAGAAGATCAACACGGTCGGCGACGCCAACAAGTACATCGAAGAGAACAAGGGCTGAGGCCCTTCTCTCTGCCGTTCGCCCGGAGGTTGTCGAAGGGCGTCTGGCGCGGCCCTGACGGGCTTCGACAGGCTCAGCCCGAACGGGGTTGGGCCTGTTGCTTTTACGGCAGAGACAGAATTTGGAGATGTCTATGCGCCGAGTGGTCGTAACCGGACTGGGTCTCGTCACCCCGTTGGGGGCCGATGTCGAGACGACGTGGGCCAACATCCTCGCGGGCAAGAGCGGCGCGGGGCGGATCACCCATTTCGACCCGGCGGAGCACAAGTGCCGCATCGCCTGCGAGGTCAAGCCTGCCGACCACGAATACGGTTTCGATCCCGGCAAGCGGGTCGACCACAAGGTCCAGCGTCAGGTCGATCCGTTCATCGTCTACGGTCTCGACGCGGCTGGGCAGGCGATCGAGGATGCCGGCCTTGCCGAGATGGACGAGGCGACCAAGCTGCGTGCGGGCGTCTCGATCGGTTCGGGGATCGGCGGACTTCCGGGGATCGAGAGCGAGTCGCTGGTGTTGCACGAGAAGGGCCCGGGGCGCGTGAGCCCGCACTTCGTCCACGGACGCTTGATCAACCTGATCAGCGGCCAGGTCTCGATCAAGTACGGCCTGATGGGGCCGAACCACGCGGTCGTTACCGCCTGCTCGACCGGCGCCCACTCGATCGGCGACGCGGCGCGGATGATCAGGGACGACGATGCCGACATCATGCTCGCGGGCGGCGCCGAGGCGACCATCTGCCCGATCGGCATCGCCGGCTTCGCCCAGGCGCGCGCGCGCAGCACCAACTTCAACGACGAGCCGACCCGCGCCAGCCGGCCCTACGACAAGGACCGCGACGGCTTCGTGATGGGCGAGGGCGCCGGCGTCGTCGTGCTCGAGGAATACGAGCACGCCAAGGCGCGCGGGGCGAAGATCTATGCCGAGGTCGCGGGCTACGGCCTCTCGGGCGACGCCTACCACGTGACGGCGCCGCATCCCGAGGGCTCGGGCGCCTACCGCTCGATGGAGATGGCCCTGCGCAAGGCCGGCATGAGCCCCGCCTACATCGACTACATCAACGCCCACGCCACCTCGCCCCCGCTCGGCGACGAGCTCGAGCTCGGCGCGGTCCGCCGGTTGTTCGGCGAGGCGATCGGCAACGTCTCGATGAGCTCGACCAAGTCGGCCATCGGCCACCTGCTCGGCGGCGCCGGTGCGGTCGAGTCGATCTTCTGCATCCTCGCGCTGCGCGACCAGATCGTTCCGCCGACGCTCAACCTCGACAACCCGTCGGACGGCTGCGAAGGCGTCGACCTGGTGCCGTTCACCGCCAAGCGGCGCGCCGTGCGCGCGGTGCTCAACAACAGCTTCGGCTTCGGCGGGACCAACGCCAGCCTGATCATGAAGCAGGTCGTCTGAGGGCAACGCGGTGAACCGCAAGGGGTGCCTTGCCGCCGTTGCGCTCGGTTTCGCGCTGATCGCGTCGGTCGTCGGATTCACCTGGGGCTGGTGGGGCTCGTCGCACGTCGAGCGGGACATCGCGTTCATCGTCCCGGCGGGCTCTTCGCTGACTTCGGTCGCGCACAAGCTCGAAGACGAAGGGCTGGTCGTTTCGGCCGACAGCTTCCTGCTGCGCGCCCGAATTCTCGGCAGCGGCGATCCGATCAAGGCCGGTGAATTCCTGCTCCCCGCCGGCGCGAGCCCGGCGACGATCCTCGACACTCTGCAGCACGGCGAGGCGATCCGTCGCTTCGTGACGATTCCCGAAGGCCTGCCCTCGATCATGGTGTGGGAACGGCTGATGGCCGAACCGCTGCTGACCGGCGAGGTGCCTGTTCCCGAAGAAGGCTCGGTGCTGCCGGAGAGCTACGACTTTGAGCGCGGCGACACGCGCGCCGCGGTGCTCGCGCGGATGCAGCAGGCGATGCGCGACACGCTCGCCGAGCTGTGGCCCAAGCGCGCGCCGGGCATCGCGGTCTCGAGCCCACGCGAAGCGGTGATTCTCGCCTCGATCGTCGAGAAGGAGACCGGGGTGCCGAGCGAACGGCGGATGGTCGCGGGGCTGTACTCGAACCGGGTGCGCCAGGGCATGATGCTGCAGGCCGACCCGACGATCATCTACCCGATCACCAAGGGCAGGCCGCTCGGCCGCCGCATCCGCCAGTCCGAGATCGCCGCGGTCAACGGCTACAACACCTATACGATGGTCGGCCTGCCGCAGGGGCCGATCACCAATCCCGGCCGGGCGTCGATCGAAGCGGTACTCAACCCGGCCGAGACCGACGCGCTGTTCATGGTTGCCGACGGCAAGGGCGGGCACGTGTTCGCCAGCACGCTCGCCGAGCACAACGCCAACGTGGCCCGCTGGTTCGCCATCCGGCGCGCGCGCGGAGAGATGTAGCGCAGGGTCGATTGCGGCCGGCCCGGGCCAGCGCTTTCGGCGGTTGACCGCGTGGCGGGCGCGCCCTAAATGCGCCGCCTTGCCGGTGCGCCTCGCCGCCCCGGCCGTCCCCATGGGGCGGAGTAGCTCAGCCGGTTAGAGCAGCGGAATCATAATCCGCGTGTCGGGGGTTCGAGTCCCTCCTCCGCTACCATCCTCCGGGTATCGATGGCTGTTCGTCACGGATCGTCCGCGCAGCCGTGACGCGTGCCGGCGGTCCGACCCGTCATCAAGAAGCGCGTATTGAGCGAAACCGGAACGATCGCATCAGCCCGCTGGCCCCAACGATCCGTATATTTCCGAATGGGTCACGGCGGTGGCGCAGGGTACTCCCGCCCCGAAAGGAGCGAGGATGCCGTCGGAGTGGTCACTTGTCCGGCTTGAGATGGGCCGGACGCCGGAATTCCCAGAGGGATCGGCCAGCCGCTCCTACTTTCTCCGCCTGCCGTTGAACGAGCGCGGCATGGTCGACAGCGTGGCGCTGGCGCAGAATCCGGCGATGGCCACGGTGCGGCGCTTCTGGCCGAACGAGCCCGACGAGAAGGGCTATGTCGTGCGCAAGGGCAAGGGCTGGGCGTTCTCCTATGCGATGGGCGAGGACGACGACGAGGAGCTGTTCCACCTCGAATCCCATCCGCTGCGCGTGGGCGAGTACGTGACAGTGACCGAGGCCGATGGCCGCCGCTACCCGTTCCGGGTCGCCGCCCTGCAAGCCGACGGGGTCGCGGTCTAGCCCGACTCCCCGCGCGCTGGCTCGTCGGGCAGCGCATCCGGCAGAGTGAAGTGGAACGAGGTGCCGCCCATCGGCGACGCGTCGGCCCAGATCCGGCCCTCGTGGGCCTCGATGATCGTGCGGCTGATCGACAGCCCGACGCCCATACCCGTGCTCTTGGTGCTGACGAACGGCTCGAACAGCCGTGCGGCGACTTCAGCTGCGAGGCCGGGGCCGCTGTCCGACACGATCACTTCGACAAACCCGGGTTCCCGGCGCACCGAGGTGATCGTCAGCCGGCTGTAGGGCGCGGCCTGCATGGCCTCGATCGCGTTGCGGATCAGGTTGACGAGGACTTGCTGCACCTGCACCCGATCGACCAGCACGCGGTCGTCGGTGCCGATGCGGACGTCGAACTCGAGAATCTGGCTGCCGGCGCTGGCGAACGCGAGCGCGCTCGCTTCGTTTACCAGCCGCGACAGCAGGACGACTTCGCGCTCTGTTTCACCGCGCGAGACGTAGTCGCGCAGGCGCCGGACGATCTGCCCGGCGCGGATCGATTCCTTCGCGCATTCGTCGAGCGCCTCGCGGACGATGGCGATCGTGTTCTCGGTCGGCTCGGACAGTAGGTGACTGGCCGTCTCGACATAGTTGGCGATCGCGGTCAACGGCTGGTTGAGCTCGTGCGCGATCGACGTGGCGAGCGTGCCCATCGCCGTCACGCGGGAGACGTGGGCCAGCTCGTCCTGCAGGTTGTGCAGGCGCCGTTCGTACTCGCGGCGCTCGGTCAGGTCGCGAATGAAGCCGGTGAACACGCGCTCGTCGCCGATCCGCGCCTCGCCGACCGCCAGTTCGATCGGGAAGGTCGTGCCGTCACGCCGGCGCGCGGTGACCAGCCGACCGATGCCGATGATGCGCTTCTCGCCCGTGGCCAGGTAGCGCCTCAGGTAGTCGTCGTGCCGTTCGCGATCGGGCGAGGGCATCAGCGCGCTGACGTTCTCGCCGATCAGTTCGCGCTCGGCATAGCCGAACAGCCGTTCGGCCGCCTTGCTGAACGACATGATCCGGCCCGTGTCGTCGATCACGACCATCGCGTCGGGCACGGTGTCGAGGATCGATCGCAGGTGAGCCGACTCGAGCTCGTGATCCACGAGGTGCGCCTGGTCCGAATTCGGCGAAGGTCCCTGCAACCGTCTCACCTCCGTGTTGACCTGTGTTAGCTAGTGCTTGCAGACTTGGCCATTCTTCCCGACACTTCGTCGCGGATCCGAGCGAGGGAACGACACCAATGGCGCAAGATCGGCTGGTCCATGTCGTCGACGACGAGGACTCGATTCGCCGCTCGCTCGACTTCCTGCTGCGCACCGCGGGGTTCAAGGTCGAGAAGTGGGAAACTGGCGAACGTTTCCTCAAGGGCGTGGACAAGTCGGTCCCGGCCTGCGTCCTGCTCGACATCCGCATGCCGGGCATGGACGGGCTGCAGGTACAGGCCGAAATGGCGACGCGCGGACTCAACCTGCCGATCGTGGTCCTCACCGGGCATGGTGATGTCGGCGCGGCGGTCCGTGCGATGCGCGCCGGCGCGATCGACTTTCTCGAGAAGCCGTTCAATCGCGAGCGCCTGCTCGAAGCGCTCGAGATCGGCTTCACCCAGTTGGCCGACCGCGACGGGCGGCGGCGACGCGAGGACTGGGCCAGGACGCAGATCGCCAAACTGACCGAACGCGAACGCGAAGTGCTCGACGGGCTCGGCTGCGGCTACCCGAACAAGACGATCGCCTACGACCTCGGCATCAGCGCGCGCACGGTCGAGGTCTATCGGGCGAACGTGATGGAAAAGCTCGAGGTCAGCAACTTCGCCGACGCCCTCCGGGTCGCGTTCGCGGCCGGCCTGGGGTCCGAGAAGGAGTGGCGCGTCAAGTACGCGGTCGGGGCCCCGAACACGCCCGAGGCGTGACCGGCTTCAGGGCCTCAGCACGAGCGCGCCCTCGACCGCGCCGCGGCGCAGCCGGTCGAGCGCTTCGTTCGCCTGCTCGAGCCTCATCGCGGTGACGTGGGTCCGGATCGGCACCTGCGCGGCCAGCGCGAGGAACTCGGCGCCGTCCTCGCGCGTGAGGTTGGCGACCGACAGGATCGCGCGCTCGTGCCACAGGTCGGCGTAGGCGAAGCCGGGGATGTCGCTCATGTGGATGCCGGCGCAGACCACGCGCCCGCCTTTTCGCACCGCCTTGAGCGCGATCGGCACCAGCTCGCCGACGGGCGCGAAGATGATCGCCGCGTCGAGCGGCTGGGGCGGACTGCCCGACGACGCGCCGGCCCAGGCGCAGCCGAGGCGGCGGGCGAAGCTCTGCCCAGCGGAGTCCCCCTCGCGGGTCAGGGCGTAGACCGTGCGCCCCTGCCAGACGGCCAGCTGGGCGAGGATGTGCGCCGCGGCTCCGAAGCCGTAGAGGCCGATCGTCCGCGCGTCGCCGGCCAGGCGGTAGGCGCGATAGCCGATCAATCCCGCGCACAGCAGCGGCGCCGCGTGCAGGTCGTCGATGGCCTCGGGCAGCGCGAAACAGAACCGCGCATCGGCGATGCAGTGCGTCGCATACCCGCCGTCGCGCGTGAAGCCGGTGAACAGGGGATCGTCGCACAGGTTCTCCCGGCCCCTGGCGCAGTACTCGCAGCGGCCGCAGGTCCGGCCGAGCCAGGGCACGCCGATCCTCTGCCCGAGCGCTAGGCCCGATACGCCGTGGCCGAGTGCGTCGACGCGGCCGACGATCTCGTGCCCCGGCACGATGGGCAGGCGGCCATGGATGTCGCCGTCGACGACGTGCAGATCGGTCCGGCAGACCCCACAGGCCGAGATCGCCACGCGCACCTCGCCGGGGGCGGGCTCCGGTAGCGGGCGTTCGACGGCTTCGAGACGGTCGCCCGGTCGCTGAAGCTGCATGGCATGCATCGGCATCGCAACGGTCCTGTCGGTGGTCAATCTAGCTCACCCGCGGAGGTGGGCGGCTCCGTAGATTTCCCAATTTTGCCTCGTGAGCGAGCACGGCAAGAACCTTGCACGGTTCGTAATCCGGGCGCCAGCTCGGCCGGACCCCGAACCCCCAAACAGGAGATCCACCATGACCGATCAGACCACCCTTCCAGCCGACGAACGGCGGCCCCAAGTGACGCTGCCGGCCTCGTTTACCCGGCTCCGCGACGAGATCGACCGCCTGTTCGAGGACTTCACCTTCGCGCGGCCGCGCAGCATCTTCCCGTTCGCGGCCCCGGGGGCGCTCACGCCAGCGATGGATCTCGCGGCGAGCGATGACGGCTACACCATCAGCATCGAGCTTCCCGGACTCGCGGAAAAGGACATCGACGTCGAGGTCGCCGACGGCGTGTTGACCGTCTCGGGCGAGAAGCGCGAGGAAAAGGACTCGAAGGAGAACGGCTACCTGCTGAGCGAGCGGCGCTACGGCGCCTTCCGCCGCCAGCTGACGCTCCCGGCGGACGTCGACGCCGATTCGATCTCGGCCAAGTTCGACCAAGGCGTCCTCAAGCTGGCGATGAAGAAGGACAAGCAGGTCGAGAACCGCAAGAAGAAGATCAAGATCGGCTGATCTTCCCCGGACGGCGGCGGCGATCGGTCGATCGTCGCCGCTGTCGCGTCCCGACGGGCTTCAGCCACCGCGGCGATCGTCGAGCAGCCGGTTGATCGCGTCGTTCAGCCCGTAGGGATCGCCGAAATAGGCCACGCTGCCGTCGGCGCCGGCATAGACCGGTAGGTAGACCATGTAGACCGGCACCGGCCGCTCCAGCGCAATACGCCGCGTCTGGCGGCCCGCGACGACTTCGTCGATCATCGCGCGAGTCCAGCCGGTGCCGGCCAGCAGCGTGACGGCGAGGTCGAACGGCCTGTCGGTGCGGATGCATCCGTGGCTCAGCGCCCGCGTTTCACGGTCGAACAGCGCCTTGCTTGGCGTGTCGTGAAGGTAGACCGCGAAGGCGTTGGGCATGTCGAGCCTCAGTTGGCCAAGGGAATTTTGCGGGCCCGGCTGCTGCACGACCCGCAGCGTGCCGCCGGAACGGGTCCAGGTGTAGCCGCGCGTCCGCGCCGTGGCGGGATGGTTGCGCACCAGGCTGCCGACGCTCTCGGCGATGATCGACTGCGGGACGGTCCACGTGGGATTGAGTATCACTCCCGAGACTTGCGTCGAGAATTGCGGGGTGGGGGTCGAGGGCTTGCCGACGATGACCCGGTGCGAGGCGATCTCGCGCCCTCCGTCGAGCAGGCGCACGCGGTACTCGGGAATGTTTACCAGCAAGTGTCGCGAGCCCATCTCGCGCGGCATCCACCGCCACCGCTCGAGGCTCGCCTCGATCTTGCGGCGCTCTGCCTCCGCGTCGGCCGGCAGCCTGGCCAGCGCGCTCCTTAGCGCGCGGTACTGGGCGTTCTGCGGCGCGAGCCCATCCAGCACCCGCTCGACGTTGCCGAGCGTCAACGCCTGGTCGATCAGCAGCGCGATCTGCCGCGGTTCGAGTGCTGCGGTGGCGAGGTGAAACCCGCGGCGCTGCGCCGGCCGGACATGGCCGTTGGCGAGATCGCGCGCGAGCAGGCCGAAGCTGGCAGAGGCGCGTCGCTCGAGTTCCGCGCTGTCGCCTGCGGCGATGGCCGCGGCGAGCGCGACCGGCTGGTAGTCCGTCGGCTCGAGCCCGTGACTGTCGATCCGCGCGATGTAGGCATGGAGCCGGGCCGCCGCGGCGCGGTCCCAGCGTTGCGGTACGGGTGGCGGCGCGAAGGCCGCGTCGGTCGCGGCCGCGGCAACGCCGGTCGTGGCCAGCGCCGCGAGGGCGGCAAGCACGCTCGCGCGGAGCGCATGCGTCAGGCGTGGCCCGAGCCGCGGCATTTGACAAGTCAACGTCACCGCGGGTCGCCTGCCGGCCTACGGCCTGTTCGGATCCAGCGGCGGCGGCCCCGGTTGCAGGCGGCTCAGGACTTCGCGCGCGGCTTTCTCAACGCCCGACAGGTGCATGCGTATCTCGCGCTCCGGAAGATTCTCGGAGACGCCGTCGAAGTGGTAGGCATGGGCCTCGGTGAAGCCGAAGACGTCGCTCAGGTAGCGGCTGAACACCGTCCGCAGCGACCCGAGCACGCCCTTTTCCGCCAGCCACGGCTTGAGGCTTCCCGAGCAAGTCAGCGAGACCAGCCGCCTGCCGGCAAGAAGTTCCCGGGTGCCGCCTTCGCCGCCCTGGCCGCGCGTGCGGCCGGCACCGAACACGCGGTCGATGTAGCCCTTGAGCATCGCCGGCGGCGTCCCGAACCAGATCGGGTAGACAAGCACGAACACGTCGGGCTTGCCGAGCGCGATCCATTCGCGAGTGACGTCCGCGGCCGGCTTGCCCTGGCGTTCCTTCGCCTTCAGCACCGGGTCGAAGCCGATCCGGTAGAGATCGCGCACGACGACCTCGTGGCCGCGCGCCCGGACCGTCTCGGCGTATTTGTCGGCCATCGCCATCGTGAAGCTCTTGGCGAGCGGGTGACATACGATGACGGCATGCTTGATTGTCTGCGTCATGGCCTTGCCTCAGTGACAGGTGAGTATCGGGAGCGGCGGTTCGGCGAGCAGTGCGCGGGATACACCGCCAAGAACCATTTCCGCCAGCCGCGAATGGCCGTAGGCGCCCATGACCAGATAGGCCGCCTCGCGCCTCGCCGCGACTCCCGCCAGGACTTCGGCCACGGTGTTCTGCTCGACCCTGAACTCGATCATCTCGCACGAGATGCCGTGACGCGCGAGATACTCGGCCCCTTCGACCGCGGGCACGTCGAATCGCTCGTCCGTCTCGCCGCGGACGCTCGCCAGCACGACGGAGCGCGCCTTGGCCAGCAGCGGAACCGCGGCCCTCAGCGCCCGCGAGGCTTCGATCGAGCCGTTCCACGCGACCACCGCGGGTCCCGCGCAGTCGATCCCCTTGACGTGCTCGGGCACCAACAGCAACGGCGCGGTCGAGCGCGTCGCCAGCTGGCTGGCCAGCAGCGATGGAGCCTTGCTGACCGGTTCGCGACTGCCGACGATGACGACGTCGCTGAGCGCGCCGCGGCGCAGCAGGTGTTCGAGCGCGGCGCCGTCCAGGCGTTCCCAGCTCCAGGGCACGTCCTCGGCCTGCAGCCGGCGCTCGCAGCGTTCCTGCAGCCGGTCGGCAGCCTCGCGTAGCTGTGGGATGAGCTCGACCACCAGCGCGCCGTAGAAGTCGCCGGGCACGCCGTATTCGTAGGAAACCGCCTGGAGGCAGCTGACGTGGCCGTCGAACGCGCGCGCCAGGTCGAGCGCGACCTGCATCCGCGGCTCGAGGGTCTCGTCGTCGGCGATGTGCAGCAGGATCGAGCGCATGGTCCGGGTTCCTTTCTTGAGGCTATCGGGCGGCGGACGCCATTCGGAGCGGGGCGCGGAGCGAAGATCGCTGTGCCGGACGTCGGCGCCACTGCTCATCGCGAGCTCCTTCCGCTTGCCCCGAGGACAGCGCTAGGGTTCGTGAGGTTCGCTTTCGCTCCGGTAATATACGAAGGACGCCGCCGCGGCCGTGATCACGCGATCCGGACGATCGGGTGCGCCGACGCGGAGAGACTTAATTCTATTCGTAAAACACAATCGCCGTTTTCTGTATCATTCGTGCAACAGCGGCGCCCGAAGCGCGCAATTCCGCTTGTCGCAAGGAACTTTGCCGCGTAGCGGCGGTTTCGCGAAGTGGTGAACGGCACCAAGGGGCGGAAACGGGACGGAAAACTCCCTTGCAACATGCTCCGATGTGCTTAAAACGCCTCGCGAAACAACGGCCTGGAGATGAAGATGCGTAAGTTTATCGTCAGCGCTGCTGCTGCAGCCATGGTCCTGGGCAGTACCGTCGCGCAGGCCGCGCCGGTCGCGATCGACAACGCGCGTACGGGCTCGAGCCTGACCGCGGAAGAACTCGCCGGCGAAAACTCCGCGCACATCTGGCTGGGCCTGCTGGGCCTTGGCGTGCTGGTCGCCGTCCTGTTCATGATCAACGACAACGACGGCGAAGAGGACCTGCCGACCAGCCCGTAAGGCGCTGCGGCGGTCTTGGCAGACCGATTTGAAGGCCGTCGGCGGAAGCGCCGGCGGCCTTCGCGCATCGGGCTTCAGAAAACCGCGAGCGCCGCGCGCACGATCAGCGCGACCAGGACCAGGCTCGAGAACACGAACACCGCGAACCGCAGCGTGACCTTGTTGACCAGCGCCTGGATCAGCGAGTGGACCACGCGCGAAGCGACGTACAGCCACCCGAGGACGGCGCTGTAGCCGTCGCCCTCGCCGGTGATCGCGAGAATGATCGCCATCGCGTAGAACACCGTCGGCGCTTCGTGCAGGTGGTTGTAGTTGTGCGCTTTCCACTGCACCTGCGGCGGCAGAAGGTTGTCGAGCCGGGCGTGCGGATCGCGCGCCAGGCTGTCGGGCTCGACCTTGGCCGCGACCATCGCCGGGATGCGGGTGGCGTACATCCACGCCCACATCACCATCGTCCAGCCCGCCAGCGCGACGGCCGGCTGCAGGATGTCCATTCCGATCATGCCCGTCCTCCCCGTTGCGCGGTGAAGGTGCGGGCGGCTCCCGGGGCTGTCAATCGAATCTCAGCGGGCCGCGAGCACCCGGGCGAACGCCGCCGGATCGACGTTGCCGCCGCTCAGCACGAT
>JAEZES010000215.1 GCA_023432995.1 Pseudomonadota bacterium | reverse complement strand
ACGATCTGCACACGATTCTCGCCGGCCTCGTAGAATATTATCGCGGCGCGCTCGAAGGGGATCGAGCGGAGGCCGGGGCGAATCTCGTCGCGCGGTCGGCCGCGGCGAGGATAGTCGGTCAGCTTCTCAGCCGCCTCCTCGATGCGTTGGAGAAGACGCAGCGCAACGTCGCGGTTGGCGCGGTCGGCGGTCCAAAGGTAAATGCCCCTGAGGTCGGCAACGGCCGGCTCGGTCCAGATGACGCTATGCGTCGCGCCCGGCATGCTCTCGATGCCATTCGAGAATGCGTTCTCTCACGACTTCCGCCGGAACGGGCGGACGCGGGTCGGCATCGGCTTCTTCGATCTTTGCCCGGACATAGGCGAGCCACTTCGGGTCGTCCTCGTCGATGGGTTCGAACAGTCTCTCGAGCATCGCCTCCTCGCGCTCAAGCGCGCGCAGGCCGGCGCGGATCACTTCCGAGGCCGAGGCATAGGCGCCCGAGCGGACGCGCGCTTCTACGCGTTCGGCGAGCGGGCCGAGGGTGACGGTGATCGGCTTGTTGGCGCGTGTGGCCACGGGTGAATCCTGTATGACAATGTCATACAAACATACCGCGCCGCCAATCTCGCGGCAAGCCGAGATGACTCAGATATGGATCGGCTTCCCCGTCACCGCCATCGCCGCCTCCTTGAGCGCCTCGGAGTGCGTCGGGTGGGCGTGGCAGGTGTAGGCGATGTCCTCGCTGGTGGCGCCGAATTCCATCGCCTGGGCGGCCTGGGCGATCATCGTGCCGGCGACCGAGGCGATCATCCACACGCCGAGCACGCGATCGGTCGCGGCGTCGGCGACGACCTTCACAAACCCGTCGGGCTCGTGGTTGGTCTTGGCGCGGCTGTTGGCGAGCATCGGGAACTTGCCGACCTTGACCTCGTGGCCCGCTTCCTTCGCTTGCTCCTCGGTGAGGCCGACGCCGGCGATCTCGGGCATCGTGTAGACGACCGAGGGGATCACCGCGTGGTTGACGATGCCGGTCTGCCCGGCGAGCCATTCGGCGACCGCGATGCCTTCGTCCTCGGCCTTGTGCGCAAGCATCGGGCCGGGGATCACGTCGCCGATCGCGCGCACGCCCTCGACCTTGGTGCGGAATTCGTGGTCGACCTCGATCTGGCCGCGCGAGTTGAGTTCGAGGCCGATCCTGTCGAGCCCGAGGCCCTCGGTGTTCGGGCGGCGGCCGATCGAGACCAGCACGCAGTCGGCTTCGAGGGTTTCGCTCTTGCCGCCCGCCGCGGGCTCGAGCGTGAGCGTGGCCTTCTTGCCCTTGACGGTGACACCGGTGACCTTGGTCGACAGGCGGATGTCCATGCCCTGCTTCTTGAACAGCTTGGCGGCTTCCTTGCGCACCTCGCCGTCCATCCCGGGGAGCAGCGCGTCGAGGAACTCGACCACGACGACTTCGGCGCCGAGGCGGCGCCAGACGCTGCCGAGCTCGAGGCCGATCACGCCGCCGCCGATGACGACCAGCTTCTTGGGCACGGCGGCCAGCTCGAGCGCGCCGGTGGAATCGACCACGACGCCCTTGGCGTTGTCGACCTCGACTCCGGGCAGCGGGGTGACCGAGGAGCCGGTCGCAATGACCACGTTCTTCGCGGTGACCTTGTCCTTGCCGACCTTGACCGTGTGCGGGTCCTCGAACGTGGCGAGGCCCTTGAGCCAGGTGACCTTGTTCTTCTTGAACAGGAACGCGATCCCGCCGGTCAGCTGCTTGACCGCGTCGAGCCGCTGGTCGTGCATCGCGCCGAGGTTGAGCTTGGGGGTCACCTCGACGCCCATCTTCGCCAGCGCGCCGCCCTTAGCCGCCTCGAAGTATTCGGAAGCGTGCAGCATCGCCTTCGACGGGATGCAGCCGACGTTGAGGCAGGTGCCGCCGAGCGTCTCGCGGCTTTCGGCGCAGGCGACCTTGAGCCCGAGCTGCGCGGCGCGGATCGCGGCGACGTAGCCGCCCGGGCCGGCGCCGATGACGAGGACGTCGTAGTCGTATTCAGCCATTGTGTTCCGCTTTCTGCATGCATTCGGCCGTGAGCGGCTGCGCCTGCTCGGCGGTCAGGGCGATCTTGCCGGCCGTGTCGTAGCGCTCGTTGATCGCCGCCAGCGTGCAGTCGCAGACTTGCGTGGCGACCGCTTCGGGGGCGCCGCCGCGAACCGCGGCGGACACGCACGAGGCGCCGAAGTTGGCGTCGAACTCGCGGTTGAGCGCGTCCTCGCTGGCCTGGCCGCACCCGGTGGCGCCGGCCGCCAGGCCGAGCGCGAACATCGTCTTCCGCATCGTCCGGCTCCTACAGGTCGATCAGCATCCGCATCGGATCCTCGATCGCCTCCTTGATGATCTTGAGCGCGGTGACCGCCTCGCGGCCGTCGATCAGGCGGTGGTCGTAGCTGAGCGCGAGGTACATCATCGGGCGGATCACCACCTGGCCATCGCGCGCGACGGGGCGGTCCTCGATCCGGTGCAGGCCGAGCACGGCGCTCTGCGGGGGATTGATGATCGGGGTGCTCATGAGCGAGCCGAACACGCCGCCGTTGGAGATGGTGAAGGTGCCGCCGCTCATGTCGGCCATCGTCAGCGTGCCGTCCTTGGCCTTCTGGCCGTAGGCGGCGATCGCCTGCTCGATCTCGGCGAAGCTCATCGCGTCGGCATTGCGCACCACCGGCACGACGAGGCCGTTGGGGGCCGAGACCGCGACCGAGATGTCGACGAAGTCGTGGTAGACGATCTCGTCGCCCTCGATCCTGGCATTGACCGCCGGCACATCCTTGAGCGCGAGGCACGCGGCCTTGGCGAAGAAGCTCATGAAGCCGAGCTTGATGCCGTGCTTCTTGGCGAACAGGTCCTTGTAGGCCTCGCGCGCCTCGATCACCGCGGTCATGTCGCAGTCGTTGAAGGTGGTCAGCAGCGCGGCCTCTTCCTGCGCGCTCTTGAGGCGGCGGGCGATGGTCTGGCGCAGGCGGGTCATCTTGACCCGCTCCTCGCGCCGCTCGCCCGCCTGCGCCGGGGCCGGCGCCGGGGCGGGGGACGGTGCGGGCGCCGAGACCGACGGGGCCGGTGCGCTCTTCTTGGCCTTGGCCGCGGCGAGCACGTCCTCCTTGGTCAGGCGGCCGTCCTTGCCGGTGCCCTTGATCGCGCTCGGGTCGACCCCGTGCTCGAGCACCGCGCGGCGCACCGCGGGCGACAGCGTCGTGGTGTGGTCGACCTCGTCCTCGGCCGGCGCGGGGGCCGGCGCGGGGGCCGGTGCCGGGGAGGGTGCGCGCTCGGGGGCAGGCTGGGCCTGCTCCCGCTCGGCCACCTGGGTCGTCTCGCCGGCCTGCTGCGCGTCATCGATCGTCGCGATCACCGCGCCGACCTCGACCGTGGCGCCGACCGCGACCTTGTGCTCGCCGAGCACGCCGGCGGCGGGCGCCGGCACCTCGACCGCGACCTTGTCGGTCTCGAGGCTGGCGATCGGCTCGTCGAGCTTCACGGTATCGCCGGGCTGCTTGAGCCATTCGCCGATCGTCGCCTCGGTCACGGATTCGCCGAGCGTCGGGACTTTCACTTCAATCGCCATCGTTCAACACCCTAACAAGTCCAACGCCGTCAGCCGGCAAACTTCGCCACCCCATCATCCCCCGTCATCCCGGCGAAAGCCGGGATCGCGTGCCGCACCGTTGCCCGTCGCAGAACGCGATCCCCGCGTTCGCGGGGATGACGGACTGAGTGCCGCAAGGTCCTGCCTCGCCGGACGAGCTCCCGGCGTTCGCCGGGATAGCGGCGGGTCATCGGCCCACTCCCAGCGCCGCCGCGACCAGCGCCTGCTGCTGCTCGGCGTGCTTGCTGGCGAGGCCGGTGGCGGGCGAGGCGGCCGGGTTGCGGCCGGCGTAGATCGGGCGCATCCCGCTGTGCCCGGACTCGTTGAGCGCGATCTCGATGCGGCTGGCGACGAAGAACCAGGCGCCGTTGTTGCGCGGCTCTTCCTGGCACCAGACGACTTCCTCGAGGTTGGTCATGCGCTGGAGACGCAGCGCCAGAGGTTCGCCAGGGAACGGGTAGAGCTGCTCGAGCCGGACGATCGAGACGTCCTCGAGCCGCTCCTTCTCGCGCGCTTCCATCAGGTCGTAGGCGACCTTGCCCGAGCACAGCACGAGCCGGCGGACCTTGTCGTCGGCGATCTCCTTGCGGTCGCTGAGGATGCGCTTGAAGTGCGCCTCGGCGATGAACTCGCTGGCGCTCGATTTGGCCATCGGGTGCCGCAGCAGGCTCTTCGGGGTCATGATCACCAGCGGCTTGCGGAACGGCCGCAGCATCTGCCGGCGCAGCACGTGGAAGTAGTTGGCCGGGCTGGTGATGTTGCACACCTGGATGTTGTCGTCGGCGCACAGCTGCAGGAACCGCTCGAGCCGGGCCGAGCTGTGCTCGGGGCCCTGGCCCTCGTAACCGTGCGGCAGCAGCAGCACGAGCCCGTTGGCACGCAGCCACTTGGCCTCGCCGGCGGCGATGTACTGATCGATGATGATCTGCGCGCCGTTGGCGAAATCGCCGAACTGCGCTTCCCACAGCACCAGCGTCTTGGGATCGGCCGAGGCAAAGCCGTACTCGAAGCCGAGCACGCCGTATTCGCTGAGCGGGCTGTCGTAGACCTCGAACTTGCCGTGGGGCAGCTCGCACAGCGGGATGTACTTGCGCTCGGTTTCCTGGTCGATCCAGATCGCGTGGCGCTGGCTGAAGGTGCCGCGGCCCGAATCCTGGCCCGACAGGCGCACCCCGAAGCCTTCGGTGACGAGGCTGCCGAACGCGAGCGCCTCGGCGGTGGCCCAGTCGAACCCCTCGCCGCTCTCGAACATTGCCCGCTTGGCGTCGATCACCCGGCCGAGCGTCTTGTGGATCCTGAGGTCGTCGGGGACGGTGGTCAGCGTGCGGCCCAGGCTGTCGAACAGCTTGCGGTCGATCGCGGTGTCGATGTTGCGCCGCGCGGTCTCCGGGTCGGCCGGCTTGTGCAGCCCGCTCCAGCGCCCGCCGAACCAGTCGGCCTCGTTCGGCTTGTAGCTCTTGCCGGCCTCGAACTCGCCCTCGAGCAGCGCGTCGAACTCGTAGCGCATGTGCGCCAGCGCCTGCGTGTCGATCACCCCCTCGGCGATCAGCCGCTCGGCGTAGATCTCGCTGACCCGCGGATGCTGGCGGATCTTGGCGTACATCAGCGGCTGGGTGAAGCTCGGCTCGTCGCCCTCGTTGTGGCCGAAGCGGCGGTAGCACCACATGTCGATGACGATGTCGCGGCCGAACGTCTGACGGTACTCGATCGCCAGCTTGCAGGCGAAGGTCACCGCCTCGGGATCGTCGCCGTTGACGTGCAGGATCGGCGCCTGGACCGCTTTGGCGACGTCCGACGGGTAGGGCGACGAGCGCGCGAACTGCGGGCTGGTGGTGAAGCCGATCTGGTTGTTGATCACGAAATGCAGGCAGCCGCCGGTGTTGTAGCCGCGCACGCCGGAAAAGCCGAAGCACTCCCAGACGATGCCCTGGCCGGCGAACGCGGCGTCGCCATGGATCAGCACCGGCAGCACCTGCTCGTGCTTGACCAGGTCGTCGCGGATCGCCTGCTGCGCGCGCGCCTTGCCGAGCACGACCGGGTCGACCGCCTCGAGGTGCGACGGGTTGGGGACCAGGCTCATGTGCACCTTGATCCCGTCGAACTCGCGGTCCGTCGAGGTGCCGAGGTGGTACTTGACGTCGCCCGAGCCGCCGACGTCCTCGGGGTTGGCGGTGCCGCCGGAGAACTCGTGGAAAATCACCCGGTAGGGCTTGGCCATGACGTTGGCGAGCACGTTGAGCCGGCCGCGGTGGGCCATGCCGTAGATGATCTCGCGCACGCCGAGCTGGCCGCCGTACTTGATCACCGCCTCGAGCGCGGGGATCATCGATTCGCCGCCGTCGAGCCCGAAGCGCTTGGTGCCGACGTACTTCTTGCCGAGGAAC
>JAEZES010000201.1 GCA_023432995.1 Pseudomonadota bacterium | reverse complement strand
GTGCTGAATGGCACAACCGTCTAACACCACCGACTACATCGTCGTCGGCGCCGGCTCGGCGGGCGCGGTCGTCGCCGCGAGGCTCAGCGAGGATACCACCGTCACGGTGACGCTGATAGAGGCCGGCCGGCGCGAGCGGCACCCGCTGCTGGCGATGCCGGTCGCCTTCCCGATCGTCATGAACACCCCGCGGTGGAACTGGAACTACGACGGCGAGCCCGAACCCCACGCCGACAACCGCCGCCTGCGCCAGCCGCGCGGCAAGGGGCTCGGCGGCTCGTCGCTGATCAACGGCATGCTCTACGCCCGCGGCCACGCGCGCGACTACGACGAGTGGCGCCAGCTCGGGCTCGAGGGCTGGAGCTACGAGGACGTGCTGCCCTACTTCCGCAAGAGCGAGGACCACTGGGGCGCCGCGGACCGCTACCACGGCAAGGGCGGCCCGCTGTCGATCACCAAGCACGTCCCCGACGCCAAGCTCTACCCGCGCTTCATGGAAGCGGTGAACCGGCTCGGCCACAAGACCCAGATCGACCATCACGGCCCCGACCAGGAAGGCTGGGGCAGCCCCGACATCTCGATCCACAACGGCTGGCGCGGCAGCACCGCCGCGCGGTTCCTGTTCCCGGCGATGGAGCGGCCGAACCTCACCGTCGTGACCGGTGCGCTGGCGACGAAAGTCGAGGTGCACAACGGCCGCGCTGTCGCCCTGCATTACCGCCAAGGCGGCCACGCCCACCGGCTCGAGGCCGCCCGCGAGATCGTCCTCTCGGGCGGCGCGTACAACACTCCGCAGCTCCTGCTCCTCTCCGGCATCGGCCCGGCGGACGAGCTGCGCGAGCTCGGCATCGAAGTGGTCCACGATCTGCCCGGCGTCGGCCGCAACCTGCAGGACCACCCGTCGATCGCGATGGTCTGGAGCGCCGAGCGCGAGGTCACGCTGACCGGCGACTTGCGGTTCGACCGCCTGACCCGCTCGGTCATCGAATGGGCGCTCACCGGCAAGGGCCGCATCGCCAACATGCCGGTCACCGCCAACGGCTTCGTCAAGACACGGCCCGAGCTTGAACGCCCCGACGCGCAATGCCTGTTCCAGCCGACCTCGATCCTCGCCCGCCCGTGGTTCCCCGGCATCAAGGCGCCGCAGCCCGACGTCGTCGCGATGGCCTGCGTCCAGCTCCGCCCCGAAGGCCGCGGCTGGGTCAGGCTGGCGAGCGCCGAGCCGGCACGGCCGCCGCGCATCCTCACCAACGTGCTCTCGACCGAGAACGACCGCGCGTTCTTCCGCCGCGTGGTCCCGCAAATGCGCGAGATCCTCGAGACCGCCCCGCTCGCCGACGTGGTCAAGGCCGAGCTGATGCCGGGCAAGGATGCGGCCTCCGGCGAGCGACTGGACGCCTGGGTCCGGGCCAACGTCCGCACCGCCATGCACGCCGCCGGCTCGTGCGCGATGGGCACCGGCCCCGACGCCGTCTGCGACGCCGAGCTGCGCGTGCGCGGCCTCGACGGCCTGCGCATCGCCGACGCGTCCGTCATGCCCCGCATCGTCGGCGGCAACACCAACGCCGCGACCATCATGATAGGTGAAAAGGCCGCCGAACTCCTGCGGGAAGGCTGAAGCCGATTTCTTCTCACGCCAAGACGCTAAGGGGTCGCCCTTGCGGCGAAGCCGCCTGAGATTGCGGTTCCGGCATGCGGGGCGGTCCGGCTTTAGGAGCGGCTTCGCTGCATGCACTGCCTCTTCGCGTCTTCGCGTCTTGGCGTGAGAATTCTCCTTTCAGGGTTCTCAACAGCCCAATCGCGTTCGCGTTGACTCGCAAAGCGCACCCCCTACCTAGCATCCAACAAGGACGGGATTCTGACGAGACCATGGCCACCACCCACACCACGAAGATGCTCATCATCGGCTCGGGCCCCGCGGGCCTCAGCGCCGCGATCTACGGCGCGCGCGCGGGGATGGAGCCGATCGTGGTCCAGGGGCTGCAGCCGGGCGGACAGCTGACGATCACCACCGATGTCGAGAACTACCCGGGCTTCCGCGACGTGATCCAGGGCCCGTGGCTGATGCAGGAGATGCAGGCGCAGGCCGAGCACGTCGGCACGCGGATGATGTGGGACACGATCGTCGACGTCGACATCGCCGGCGGCTCGCCGTTCCGCGCCAAGGGCGACAGCGGCGACGAGTACGTCGGCGATGTGCTGGTCATCGCCACCGGCGCGCAGGCCAAGTGGCTCGGCGTGCCCGGCGAAGAGGCGCTCGGCGGCAAGGGCGTTTCGGCCTGCGCGACCTGCGACGGGTTCTTCTACCGCGGCAAGAAGGTCGCGGTGATCGGCGGCGGCAACACCGCGGTCGAGGAAGCGCTCTACCTGACCAACCATTCCGACGACGTCACGCTGATCCACCGGCGCGACGAGCTTCGCGCGGAGAAGATCCTGCAGGACCGGCTGTTCGCCAATCCGAAGATCACCACCCTGTGGAACAAGCGCGTCGACGCGTTCCTCGGCGACCCGCTCGCCGGCGGCCTGACCGGCCTCAGGCTGACCGACACCGTCACCGGCGAGGCCAGCGAGTTCGCCTGCGACGGGGCCTTCGTCGCCATCGGCCACTCGCCGGCGACCGCGCTGTTCACGGGCAAGCTGCCGATGGACGAAAGCGGCTACCTGCTGGTCGAGCCGGGTACACCGAAAACCTCGGTCCCGGGCGTGTTCGCCTGCGGCGACGTGATGGACCACGTCTATCGCCAGGCCGTGACCGCGGCCGGCACCGGCTGCATGGCCGCGCTCGATGCCGAGCGATTCCTCGCGACGCGGGCGTTCGAAAAGGTCGAGGCCGCGGCCGCCGCCGGCTAGCGGCGGAGCGGCCACGGCCTCG
>JAEZES010000173.1 GCA_023432995.1 Pseudomonadota bacterium | reverse complement strand
CTCCCGCCGGGCTCAGGCCCGGCCCTTGAACCCCTGCGCGATGACGTACCATTCGGACGAGCCCTTGCGGCTCGCCGGGGGTTTGGCGTGCTTGACCGTGCGGAAATGGCGCTTGAGCAGCGCCAGCAGTTCGGCGTCGGTGCCGCCGGCCAGCACCTTGGCGACGAACGCTCCGCCCTCGGCCAGCGTCTCGACCGCGAACTGCGCTGCGGCTTCGACCAGTCCCATCGTGCGCAAGTGGTCGGTCTGTTTGTGGCCGACGGTGTTCGCGGCCATGTCCGACAGCACGAGGTCGGGCGGGCCGTCGAGCGCCGCCTCGAGCGCGGCCGGGGCCGAATCGTCCATGAAATCCATTTGCAGCAGAACCACTCCTTCGAGCGGTTCGGTTTCGAGCAGGTCGATCCCGACGATCGCCGCGCGCGGAGCGCGCTTGCGCACGACCTGGCTCCAGCCGCCGGGCGCGACCCCGAGATCGACCACCCGGCGCACGCCCTTGAGCAGCCCGAAGCGCTCGTCGAGCTCGGCAAGCTTGTAAGCGGCACGGCTGCGGTAGCCTTCTGCCTTGGCCTGGCGAACGTAGGGATCGTTGAGCTGGCGCTCGAGCCAGCGAGTGGACGATGCGGTGCGGCCGCGCGCGGTCCTGACGCGCCGGCCCGGGTCGCCGCGGCCCCGGGTCACAACGCGCCCCGAAAAGGGAGGTCGGGCTTCTGAAGCGATCCGTCGCTCATCGGGCCTGCTTGAGCCGCCGCAGCGCGGCCTGGGCCTGGAAGCCTTCGGCATCGGCGGCCATCAGGCTGCGCAGGATGCCTTCGCGGATGCCGCGGTCGGCGACGCCGAGCCGATCGGCCGGCCAGATGTCGAGGATGGCCTCGAGTATCGCGCAGCCGGCGACAACGAGGTCGGCCCGCTCGTTCCCGATGCACGGCAGCCCGCGGCGTTCGTCGGGCGACATCGCCGACAGCCGCGTGGCGATGTCGCGCATCGACGCCGACGGCACGATCAGGCCGTCGACGGCGCGGCGGTCGTATTGCGGCAGGTCAAGATGGACGCTCGCCAGCGTGGTGACCGTGCCGCTCGTGCCGAGCAGCCGCAGGTCGGGCGTCGCATGAGCGGCGATCCGCTCGGCGAACTCGGCGAAGCTGTCGCTGACGAGCTGGCGCATGCGCGCGTAACGCGCCAGCCGGGCGGCGGTGTCGCCCTCCGCGCAATGGCCGGCGTCGCTCCACACGGTCTCGGTCAGCGAGACCACGCCCCACGGCACGCTCTGCCAGTCGACGATGCGCGGAACGGGCGCACCGGGCTCGATCAGTACCAGCTCGGTCGAGCCGCCGCCGATGTCGAAGATCACGGCCGGCCCGATACCGTCCTCGAGCAGGATGTGGCACCCGAGCACCGCCAGCCGCGCTTCCTCCTGCGCCGAGATGACGTCGAGCCAGATGCCGGTCTCGCGCCGCACCCGGTCGATGAACGCGGCGCCGTTGCTGGCGCGACGGCAGGCTTCGGTTGCGACCGAGCGCGCGAGGCGGACGTTGCGCCGCTTGAGCTTCTCGGCGCAGACTCGCAGCGCGCTCACCGCGCGATCCATCGCCTCGTCGCTCAGCCGGCCCGTTTGCGCCAGGCCCTCGCCGAGCCGCACGACCCGGCTGAAGGCGTCGATGACAACGAAGTTTTCCTCGGCCGGGCGGGCGATCAGCAGGCGACAGTTGTTCGTGCCGAGGTCGATGGCCGCGTAGGCTTGTCGAGGGACTTGGCACGGCGGCGTCGGTGAGGCCGACGCCTTGGCGGTGCCGTTTGCAGGCCTGTCGCCGGCGGTGCCGGAGCGGAGGGGACGGGGCTCGATCGGCGCATCGCCGTGCCTCGCCCCCACGGTGCTCCGCCGCTCGTCCGGCGGATTCCAATCCGCCATTGGGGTACGTCTTTCGTATCGTTCTAACCCGCCCGGAGGCGGAACCTGGGCGCAGGCTAGCGAAAGCGCACCGGCGGAGCAAGCGCGGCCCCTGCGGCTGGCGCACGGCGCTTGACGCACGCGCGCTGCCTATCTAGATGCGCCGCCTCGCATTGCCCCGTCCTCTAACGGTAAGAGAGCGGACTCTGACTCCGTCAATCAAGGTTCGAATCCTTGCGGGGCATCCACCACCCAGCCGCTAGAATGCCAGCTCGGTCGCCGAGCCATCGTAGCTGATCGAGCGCTCGGGTTCGCGCGCGAAGACCGCCCCCTCGCTCGTGCCTTCGTGCAGCACGATGCCGATCCGCCGCGTCGCCGCTATTCCCGGGAAGTGGCCCTCGCGCGCTCCGATGGTCAGTGTACGGTTACGCTCGTCCCAGCGCAGCGGAATGCGCGCGAACTCGCCGCGTGCGTAGCCCATGTCATCGCCCTGGTCCTCGTAAAGCGCAAATGCGCCGTCGGCGCCGGCAAAGACGTGGATCGTCAGCGGGCCCTGCGGGTCCTCACCGGTCCACTGGACATCGCGGCCCATCGGCACGATCGCCCCGCCGCGCACGAACAGCGGCATCCGCTCGCGCGGCGCGGCCGCGGCGTAAGTCTGACCGCCCGACAGCCGCAAGCCGCTGCCGGCCTCGTACCACTCGGCCCCCGCCGGCAGGTAGACCTCGCGCGCGCGCGATTCGAACGCGGTCACCGGGGCGACGAGCAGCGCCGGGCCGAACATGTACTGGTCGTCGATGTCCCAGGCGCGGCGGTCGACGGCGAAGTCCATCACCAGCGGGCGCATGATCGTGCCGTCGTCGAACCAGGTCCCGGCGGCGAGCGTGTAGATGTACGGCAGCAGGCGATAGCGCAGCCGGTGGTAGTAGGTCAGGCTGTCGAGCATCGCCGGATCGTCGCGCGCGATGATCGGCGTCTCGCGGAACGGGTACTCGCCGTGGCTGCGGAACAGCGGGCTGAAGGCGCCGAACTGGAACCAGCGCAAGTACAGTTCGCGCCACTCTGGCAGATGCTCGGGCTGCTCGCGCGAGAACCGCTCCTCGAGCGCGAAGCCGCCGATGTCGTGCGTCCAGTTGGGAATCCCCGAGATGGAGAGGTTGCTGCCGGCGCTGATCTGGTCGCGCAGGTCGTCCCACCGCGCGGCGACGTCGCCCGACCATAGCGCGGCCGAAGCGCGCTGCACGCCGCCGAAGCCGCTGCGGGTCAGGATGAACGGCCGCCGGTCGGGCTGCGCCGCACGCAGGCCCTCGGCGACGCCTTCGGCGTGGACCAGCGGGTACGAATTGAAGATCGCCGCGCCGGGGACGCCGGTGGCCGGCGAGGTCATCTGGAAGGCGCGCTCCTCGACCGACAGGTTCGAGTGCCAGTCGGGTTCGGTCGCGTCCATCCACCAGGCGTCGAAGCCTTTGGCGACGAGCGCCTCGTTGATCTGGCGGAAGTAGATCGCCCGCGCCTCGGCCGTGTAGGGATCATAGAAGGTGTTCGCGTAGCCTGGGCCGACCCAGTCCTTCTGCCCGGCCGCCAGCGGGCGCTGGTAAAGGTAGTCCTTCGCCGCCAGCTCCTGCCCGTTGGCGGTCGTCGGATAGAACTTCGGCCAGACCGAGATCATGATCCGCGCGTTCAGATCGTGCACGGCCTGCACCATGCCCTCAGGGTCGGGGAAACGCGCCTCGTCGAAGCAGTGGCAACCCCACTGATCCTCGGGCCAGTAGAACCAGTCCTGCACGATCGCATCGATCGGGATCTGCGCCTCGCGGTACTGCCGCAGCACGCTGACGAGAGCCTCCTGCGTCTCGTACCGCTGCCGCGACTGCCAGAACCCGTAGGCCCAGCGTGGCATCATCGGCGCCTTGCCGGTCAGCCGCCGGTAGCCGGCGACGAGCGCGTCCATGTCCGCGCCGGGGACGACGTAATAGTCGATCGCCTTGCCCGCCTCGGAGGCGAAGCTGACCGAATGGCGGTCGAGGTCGGGCAGCGGATCGGCGTGCTCGAGCGCGATGTAGCCCTGGTTCGGCTCCCACTCGACCCGCAGCTCGACCGGCTTGCCAGCCTCCAGATCGAGTTCGAAGTGGTGGTACCAGGGGTTCCAGTTCTGCCGCCACCGGCTCAGCACCTCCTCGCCGTCGACGAACACCTTCACGTAGCTCGACGAGTACAGCCGGAACTTGTGCGTGCCGCTGGCATCGGGCGTGTAACGCCCGGTCCACACGACGCGCTGCGTCTGCACGGCATTGCCGGCGGTGTTTTGCCCGGTGGTGGCCGCGACGGTCTGCGCCTTGGCCTCATCCGGCCAGCGCGCCTGGTCGCGGATGTACTGATAATCTATCTCCAGCTCCCGCCGCGACAGCGCCAGCCGGTCGCCAAGATAGTAGTCGGCCTGCCAGTCGGCGGAAAGCCTCGCATAGGTCTCCGGATCGCCGACCCGCGTGATCGAGGCGTTGTCCCACAGCAGGCCGTACCCCCGCGTCGACAGCAGGTACGGCACCGCGATTGCCATGTTGTGCTGGGCGAGTTCGATGTCCTCGCCGTTGTAGTTCATCTGCCGGTTCTGGTGCTGGCCGAGGCCGAACAGCCCCTCGTCGGTCCCGCGGTTGAACTGCACCCGCGTGGCGAGCCACGGCTGGCCCTCGGTCGTCACCGGCGTCAGCTGGCGCGCGGGCGCATATTCGTCGAGCAGCAGCTTGCCCGACGCGTCGTGGACGGTCAGGCGACCGTCGTCGAGGGCGACCGTCGCCACCGAATGCGACGTTCGCAGCGTCGCCGCCTCGGCCGTCGCCGAGAACTCGGCCGCCCCGTCGGGCTCGGCCACCACCATCGCCGTGGGCCGCCCCTCTGGCAGGGTCTCCGCCACCGTCACCCGGAACGTCCCGTCGGCGTAAGCGAGCACGCGCACGATCTCGCCGGCGTCGGTGGTGACTTCCATCCCGTGCGGCACCTGCCGCACTTCGCCCGCCAGCGCGGAGGTCGACCACAGCGCGAGCGCGGCGCAGGCGGCGGCATATCTCATCGGTAGGTCCCCATCTCGATCATCAGCCAGACCGGCTCGGCGCCGAAGTTGAAGCCGTAGTCGATCTGGTCCCCGTTCCAGCGCCGCCGCATGACCCACCGGCCGTCGACGAACCGCCCCTCCTCGGCCGAGAGGATCTGCGCCTGCTCGCCGGCTTGCGGCGCGGCGAGCGCGAGCCTGAAGCGCACGTGCCGGCCGGCGACGAGGAAGCGGTCGGGCGCCAGTTGCGCGACCACCACGCCGCCGACCGGTTCGTCCGCCAGCGGGTGCGGGTCGCGTTCGAGCCAGGTCCAGTCGTCCTCGCCGAACTGCCAGCGCGCGAACTGCGCGGTGGCCTTCCAGCGGCCGAGCACGGTCTCGCGATCGGCCCGGTCACCGCCCCTCGCGGCGCCCCACGTCGGGTGGTCGGCGGCGATCCGCGCCCAGTCGCGCGCGGCCGGGCCGAGCAGCCGGAACGGCGCGGCGAACGCCTCGAGCGTCGCCTCGTCGAGCGCCTTCGCGCCGAGCGGGTAGTTCGAGTAGCCGGTGCCGTCGATCCCGAACGGCGTGAACATCACCGCCCCGCGGCCGAGCGCGGGCCAGACGAACCGCGCGAGCTCGGCCGCGTTGCCGATCTCGGGCACCATCAGCGGCCCCGGGTCAGCGTAGCGGTCGAGGAACTTCTCCACCGCCGCCGGATCGCGGGTGTAGATATCGGGCGCGAAGGCATCGATATGCGGCGCCGCCGCGCGCCACACCGGCAGCGCGTTCCAGTTCGGCCCGCCCGAAGGGCCGACGTCGCCGTTCTCGTCGGTGAAGGCGTTGCCGAGCGCGGCGTTGACGTAAAGCGGCAGGTCCCACTCGCGCTTGCCCGCCTCGGCCACCCGGTCGACGTAGCGCGCGAGGTGCCAGGTCATGAAGAACTGCTCGGCCCGGGCGCCGAAAGCCTCGGCCCACGGCCGCCGCGCCACGCCGAGCGCGCGGGCCAGCTGTTCCGGGATCGGCTGCTCGAACAGCCGCGCCGGCTCCGGCGCGTGGTCGCGCATCAGCTGGTAGCTGCCGGCCTCGTTCTCGACCTGGACCATGATCACCGTGTGCTGCGGGTCGTTCTCCCTCAGGTGCCGCATCAGCCGCGCGAACGCGCGCGCGTCGGCCGCCAGCGTCTCTTCGCCGTGCGGGCTCAGCGCGTAATGCGCCCGCCCATCGGGCCAGCGCATGCGCGGAAAGCGCTTGCCGTCGGTCTTGACCCAGCGCGGCGCGTAGCTCGCCCCGGTGTTCTTCCAGGTCGCGAACCACAGCAGCACGAGCCGCTTGTCGCGCGCCCGCGCCTGCTCGAGCAGCGTGTCGACGAACGAGAAGTCGAACCGCCCTTCCTCGGGCTCGACCTGCTCCCACGCCACCGGCATCAGCAGCGTATTGGCCCCGATCCGCTCGACCGCCGGCCACACGTGCTCGAGCATCGCCGGGTAGTTCGACGAGTTGTGCGCCTGCGCGCCGAGAACCAGGAATGGCTCCCCGTCGACTAAGAGCGCCGGGCCCATTGCGCCCTCGGCGAAATGCGGGGCCTGCGCCGCGAGCGGGACCGCGCCAAGCGCGATCAGGGCACTCCAGAAGGCGGCCAGGAAACCCCGAATCCGCACGCAGCCTCTCCCCATGTTTGCGCTACCATGACAAAGCTGCGATGGTTTGCCTAGCCGCTCGGTCGGCGGCGGGGAGAGCAATGCGGCGAAGGGACGTTCTCGGCCTGGCCGGTCTCGCGGCGCTGCCGGGCGCCTTGCGCGCGGCCACGGGCCTGCGCGCCGAGGGCCCGGTCGCGGCCACGCGCGAGGGCCTGCTCGAGCATTTCACCGTTCCCGACTGGTACCGCGACGCGAAGCTCGGCCTGTGGGCTCACTGGGGCCCGCAGTGCGCTCCCGAGGCCGGCGACTGGTACGGGCGGCATCTCTACCTCGAGGACCATCCCCAGGCCGAAGTCCACCGCCGGCGCTACGGCCATCCCGCCGACCGCGGCTTCATCGACGTCATCGCCGGCTGGCGCGCCGAGAAGTGGGATCCGGCGGCGATCGTCCAGGCCTATCGCGCGGCGGGCGCCCGGTTCGTCGTCGCGATGGCCTGCCACCACGACAACTTCGACCTGTTCCCGAGCACCCACCACCGCTGGAACGCGACCGCGCTCGGCCCGCGGCGCGACGTGGTCGGCGAATGGCGCGACGCGGTCCGCGCCGCCGGCCTGCGCTTCGGCGTATCCAATCACGCCAGCCATGCCTGGCACTGGTGGCAGACCGCCTACGGCTACGACACGGCGGGCCCGCGCAAGGGCGAACGCTACGACGCCTTCCGCCTGACCGCCGCTGACGGGCGCGGGACCGCCTGGGAGGGCCTCGACCCGCAGCAGCTCTACACCGGGCGCTGGATGGTGCCGCCCGACGGGCTCGACAGCCCCGAAGCCATGCGCGCCTGGCACGAGGCGAACTCTGGCCAATGGGTCGAGACGCTCCCGCCCGGCGGTGAGGCCTGGGCCGTGAGCTGGCTCGGCCGGCAGCTCGAGCTGGTCGAACGCTACGAGCCCGACTTGCTCTACCAGGACGGCTACAGCCTGCCGTTCGGCCAGGTCGGCGTGACCGCCGCGGCGCACTTCTACAACACCGCGATCGCGCGCACGGGCGAATTCTCGGGCGTGATGACCGCCGGCGCCACCGAGGGGCAGGGCACGCTGCTCAACCTCGAGCGCCGGGTGGCCGACTCCATCCGGCCCGAGCCCTGGCAGACGGCCACCTGCATCGGCGACTGGCACTACCATCGCGCCCGGTTTCTCGAGCAGAGCTACGTCTCGGCGGTCGGCGTGATCCGCCAGCTGGCCGACGTGGTGTCGAAGAACGGCACGCTGCTGCTGTCGATCCCGGTCCGCGGCGAGGGCACGCTCGACGCCGAGGAGCTGGCGATCCTCGACCGGCTCGGGCGATGGATGGCGCGCGAGGGCGAAGCGGCGATCTACGGGTCGCGGCCGTGGCGCCTGTTCGGCGACGAGTCCGGGGGCGGCGTGCGATTCACCACCAAGGGCGGCCGGCTGTTCGCCCTGCTGCTCGATCCCGCGCCCGGCGAGTTGGTCCTGCCCTCGCTCGGCCGCGCGGCGCAAGCCGGCGCGCGGGTCGCGCGGGTCGAGCGGGTCGGCGG
>JAEZES010000114.1 GCA_023432995.1 Pseudomonadota bacterium | reverse complement strand
AGCCGGCACACTGCCTGCCCATCCCGCCGGGCCTGTCCCCGGCCGAGGCCGCGGCGCTGGCTGAGACGCTGTTCACCGTGTGGCACAACGTGTTTCAGCGCGGCGGGGCCATGGCCGGCGAGACCCTGCTGGTCCACGGCGGCACGAGCGGCATCGGCACGATGGCGACCAAGCTCGGCAAGGCGTTCGGGCTCGCGGTTATCGTCACGTGCGGTTCGGAGGCGAAGTGCGCGGCGGCGCGCGCGCTCGGCGCCGACCACGCGATCAACTACCGGAGCGAAGACTTCGTTGCCCGCGTCCGCGAGATCACCGGCGGCGCCGGCGCGCACCTGTGCCTCGACATGGTCGCCGGGCCCTATACCCAGCGCAATCTCGACTGCCTCGCGGACGATGGCCGGCTGGTCACGATCGCGGTGCTCGGCGGCGCCCAGGCGACGGTCAACATCGCTGGAGTCATGGTCCGGCGGCACACGCTGACCGGCTCGACGCTGCGGGCGCGCTCTTCGGAATTCAAGGCCTCGCTGGCCGCGGAGGTTGCGGCGAAGGCCTGGCCGCTGGTCGCTTCGGGGGCGCTGCGGCCGGCGATGGACCACACCTTCCCGCTGGCCGAAGCGGCCGCCGCGCACGAACGAATGGAAGCCGGCGAGCACGTCGGCAAGATCGTCCTGGAGATCGCATGATCCGCACAGAACTCTACGCCCTTGCCGAAGCCTACCTCGACGCGCTCGAGGCGCAGGACCCCTCACGGCTGGCCTGGGCCGACGGCGCCGTGTTCACCGAGAACAATGTCCGCCTGCAGCCGGGCGACGGCCTGTGGAACACGATCAGCGCCCGGCGACGGAGCTACGACCTCAAGGCCGCCGATCCCCAGACCGGGCAGGTCGCGTGGTTCGGTGTGGTCGAGGAGCATGGCCATCCGGCGATCATGGCGCTGCGCCTGCGCGCCGAAGGCGGAGCGATCGCGGAGGTCGAGACGATCGTCTGTCGTTCGATGGAATTCGGCCCGTTCCCGAGTATCGAGACTTACGTCGCCCCGCGGCCGCTGATGCTGGCCGACGTCCCCGAGGCCGAGCGCGTCCCGCGCGAGCGGATGATCGCGATCGCCAATGGCTACTTCGAGACGCTCGAGCTCAACGACGGCACGCTGCATGCCGAGTTCACCGACGACTGCGACCGGATCGAGAACGGCCTGCAGACGACCAACAACCCGGCCATCGAAGGCTACCCGATCGCTGCGATGGGCTGCGCCGAGCAGTTCCGCCTCGGGCAGTACATCTACGACGACCGCCTGCGCGGCCGGCGCTTCCCGCTGGTCGACGAGGAAAAGGGCCTGGTCCTCGCCGGCGGGTTCATCGACCACATGGGCAAAGTGGTCGACGTGACCTGGACCGACGGCGTGACCCGCACCAAGTCGGTGTTCCACTTCCCGCACAGCTTCGCGCTGCTCGAGCTGTTCAAGATCGTCGGCGGCAAGATCGCCGGGGTCGAGGCGGTGTTCATCACCGTGCCCTACAACATGCCCTCGCCGTGGGTGGCGTGACGCCGGAGACCCGGGCCCAGACGAGTTACGCCCGCGGGACAAGCGCGGAGTGTGCGCCGCCGCGGCCTCATCGTCCCGGGCCGCGCTTGCCCTTGCCGTTTGCCGGCGATCGGCCTACATCGCGAGGGCGGTGGCCGCTCCGGATGGGGCGGCCCTATCTATTTCCAGCGGAGACAATCTCGTGGCCCAGCCCACTCCTCTCATGCCCCATGCGACGGCCTCGTGGCTGGTCGACAACACCGCCTTGAGCTTCGAGCAGATCGCCGAGTTCTGCGGCCTGCACATCCTCGAGGTCCAGGCGATGGCCGATGACCTCGCCAGCTCGAAGTACACCGGCCGCGATCCGGTCCACTCGGGCGAGCTGACGCACGAGGAGATCGAGCGCGGCCAGGCCGATCCGAACTATCGCCTGAAGATGCACCGCGCCCCGGTCGACGTCAGCCGCACCAAAGGGCCGCGCTACACCCCGGTCTCGAAGCGGCAGGACAAGCCCGACGGCATCGCCTGGATCATCCGCAATCACCCGGAGATTTCCGACGCGCAGATCGGCAAGCTGATCGGTACCACGCGCAACACGATCAACGCGATTCGCGACCGAACCCACTGGAACATCCAGAACATCGTCGCCAAGGACCCGGTCACGCTCGGGCTGTGCTCGCAGCGCGAGCTCGACGCGGCGGTGGCGCGGGCGGCCAAGCGGGCCGCGCCGAGCGACCAGGGTGAGGACGCCGGAGGCGAGAGCCAGGACGATCGCGCGAGCCTGATCGCCGAGCTGCGCGCGGAGCGCGACGCGGCCGCAAAGGCCGCAGTCGAGGCGGCGCAGGAAGCGGAAGCCGAAGCCTGGCTCAGCGCCAAGCGCGCCGCGGAGGCGGCGGGCGAAGCCTGATCGAACAACGGGTCATCCTCCCGCCAGGGAGGGGCTGAGGAAGGCTTTCCGTCGGCTCAGCTGGCCAGCGACAGGCGCTGCTCGTCGTCCATGCCGAGTTCGAGCACGGCGGGGGCCGGCGCGGCGGTCTTGGCCTTCGCCGCAACCGGCGCGAACTTACCCTCGACCTGAGCGCCCTGCTCGATCGTCAGCGCTTCGTAATGGACGTCGCCCTCGATCCGCGCGCTCTTCAGGATCACCAGCTCGCGCACGGTGATCGTCCCGGCGACCGATCCGGCGAGCCGGGCGGTGTCGGCGCTGATCGCGCCTTCGATGCGGCTCGACTCGCCCTGCACCAGCGCGGCGCAGACGAGATCGCCGACCACCGTGCCGTCGACGTGCAGATCGGCCGAGGCCTCGATGTCGCCGCGGATGGCGACATCGGCGCCGATCACCGAAAAGGTCGAGCTAGCCACGGTCCGCGCCGGATTGCGCGCCGGTGCGGCGGGGGAGGTCTGCACGGGCTTCTTCGAGAACATGAGGTGCGGTCTCCAGGAACGGGCGCGGATTGACGGCGCGATCGTTGATGCGCACCTCGAAATGGAGGTGCGGGCCGGTCGAGCGCCCGGTGCTGCCGATCAGCCCGATAACGTCGCCCGCGGCGACCTCCTGCCCGATGCGCGCGCGCCACGCCGACATGTGCGCGTAGCGGGTCAGCAAGCCGTTGCCGTGGCTGATCTCGACGACCTTGCCGTAGCCGGACTTGGTGCCGACGAACGTCACCTTGCCGTTCGCGGCGGCATGGATCGGCGAGCCGCGCGGACCGCGGAAGTCGAGCCCGGTGTGCATCGCCGCGCCGCCGTGGAACGGGTCGGCGCGGTAGCCGAAGCCCGAGGAGATCATGTGCATGTCGGCGGGCATGACCTGGGGAATGCCGTCGAGCCCGCGCTCGAGCGCGTCCATCCGCGCCAGGCTCAGGCCGAGCCGCGCGAAGCGCGGGTCGAGCGAACCGTCGCGCTCGGTCGAGAGGCTCACGAACGGACCGCCCTGGCCGGCGCGGGTCGCCGCGATCATCCGGCGCGGATCGAGCCCGAGCTTGCGGATCGCCACCTCCGCGCGCGCCGCGCGCTGGTCGGCGAAATGGGTCAGCTTCTCGACCAGCGCCAGCTGGCGGGCCTCGATCCGGGCCAGAGTGCCTGCCTCGGGGATCGCCGCGCTGACCTTGCGGATCGTCTTGGCGGCCTCCTCGCTGCTGTCGCTGACGGTCTCGCCGGCCAGCGCGTCGGCCGGCAGCATCTCGGTCATTTCCTCGAGGAACTTCTGCCGCCGTTCGAGATCGTCGGCGACCGCGTCGATATCGTCGCGGTAGGCGGCGACGCGGCTCTCGGCGTCGGCCACTTCGGCTTCGCGCTCGAGCAACGACCAGCGCGCCGCTTCGGACTGGTACTGGCGCACCGCCATCACGCCCATCGACAGGCTCCAGCCGCCGATTACGGCGACGACCAGAGCGGCTGCAGCGATCTGCATGCGCGAGGTGATGGTGATGAAGCGGACCTGGCCCTGTGAGCGCATGAAGAATTCGCGCTCCGGAAACCAGTTCCGCAGGCTCTCCCTGAGAGTGCCGGCGGTTATCTTGTTCAAGTGGACCCCGTCTGTCCCGACCCAAGCTTTTGGCTTGGGCTACAGACCGATCGGCGTCGCGTCGAATCCCGGATTTAACCTTTCGGGCGAGCCGAACCCGAATCGCGACGAGTCGTGCGAACGGCTCGTGGACTCGCGGGAACCCGGCCATTTGGCGCCCGAATCGGGCGGCCGAATCTGCTGACAGCCTCCCGCCGTGGTGATAAGGCCGCCGCATGTCGACCCAGCCGCAGCGCCACCCGGACCACGACACGCTCATCGCCGAGCTGGCGCGTGCGGGCCGCGCGGCCCAGCGGCAGCTGGCCCGACTCGACGACGCGGGCAAGGCCGCGGCGTTGCAGGCGGCAGCGGCCGAGCTGCGTGCCCGTGCCGGACAGATTCTCGAGGCCAACGCCAAGGACCTCGCTGCGGGCGAGGCGAACGGGCTGTCCAAGGCGATGCTCGACCGCCTCAAGCTCGACGAGCAGCGGCTCGAGGGCATCGCCGCGGCGGTCGAGCAGGTCGCCCGGCTGCCCGACCAGGTCGGCCAGGTGATCGACCGCAGCGTCGCGCCGAGCGGGCTGGAACTCGCCCGGGTGCGAATTCCGATCGGGCTGATCGGGATCATCTACGAGAGCCGCCCCAATGTCACCGCCGACGCGGCCGCGCTGTGTCTACGCAGCGGCAATGCGGTGCTGCTGCGTGGCGGCAGCGAGGCGGTCCATTCGAACCTCGCGATCCATGCCGCGCTGGCGGCCGGCCTGGAGGCAGCCGGCGTTCCCGCCGCGGCGGTCCAGCTCGTGCCGACGCAGGACCGCGAGGCGGTCGGCGCGATGCTGCGCGCGGCGGGGCTGATCGACATGATCGTCCCGCGCGGCGGCAAGGGGCTGGTCGCGCGGGTGCAGAACGACGCGCGGGTGCCGGTGCTCGCGCACCTCGACGGGATCTGCCACACTTACATTCACGCCGCCGCCGACCGCGAGATGGCGGTCAAGCTGGCGCTCAACGCGAAGATGCGCCGCACGGGCATTTGCGGGGCGATGGAGACGCTCCTGCTCGACGCCGCGTTTCCGGGCTCGGTCGCGGTCGTCGACGCCTTGCTCGCCGCCGGCTGCGAGCTCCGCGGCGACGCCCGCGCGCAAGCGCTCGATCCGCGCATCCACCCGGCGAGCGCCAACGACTGGGACACCGAATACCTCGACGCCGTGCTTTCCGTGGGCGTGGTCGACGGCCTCGATGCCGCACTCGAGCACATCGCGCGGCACTCGTCTGGCCATACCGATGCGATCGTCACCGGCGATGCCGAGATCGCCGAGAGGTTCCTGGCCGAAGTCGACAGCGCGATCGTGATGGTCAACGCCTCCACCCAGTTCGCCGACGGTGGCGAGTTCGGGCTCGGGGCGGAGATCGGCATCGCCACCGGCCGGCTTCACGCCCGCGGTCCTGTCGCCCTCGAAGGGCTGACCACGTACAAGTGGCAGGTTCGCGGCCACGGCGAAACGCGGCCTTAGCCTCCTCCACCTTCGCATCGCTCGTGGTCTCCTCGCCGTAAACGAGGGAGGGGTTTGAGCACGGCCCGATCCCCCGCGGCGGCGGCGGCGTCCGCTCGGGACGGAGGACCAGTCAGCGAAGATTTGAACTCGATCCGCGCTTGCCCCTATGCAAGCCACTCGAAGGAGACTCCGCATGCGTTACAATCGTCTCGGCCAGACCGGCCTCGTCGTCTCCGAGCTGTGCCTCGGGGCGATGACCTTCGGCAACAAGCCGAGCGGGTTCTTCCAGCACGATCTCGACCAGGACGGCTCGACGGCGCTGGTTCGGCAGGCGTTCGAGGCCGGGGTCAACTTCATCGACACCGCCAACCTCTACACCGCCGGGCAGAGCGAGGAGTTCGTCGGCGGGGCGCTGCGGTCGCTCGGCGTGGCGCGCGACCAGATCGTGATCGCGACCAAGGGCATGGGGCCGATGGGCGAAGGGCCCAACGACGCCGGCGCCAACCGCTACCACCTGCTGCACCAGATCGACGCCAGCCTCGCGCGGCTCGGGCTCGACCATGTCGACCTGTACCAGGTCCACGGCTGGGACCCGAACTGCGGCATGGAGGAGACGCTGCGCGCACTCGAGGACATCGTCCGCTCGGGCCGCGCGCGCTACGTCGGGGTGTCGAACTGGGCCGCGTGGCAGATCGCCAGGGCGCTCGGCATCTGCGAGCGCCGCGGATGGGACAAGTTCGTCTCGGTCCAGGCGCTCTACACCGCCGCCAACCGCGAGCTCGAGCGCGAGCTGGGGCCGATGATGCAGTGTGAAGGCCTCGGCCTGCTGGTGTGGAGCCCGCTCGCCGGCGGCCTGCTGTCGGGCAAGTACGCGCGCGGCGCGGACAACAGGGCCGAGGGGGAAGGCCGCCGCGCCAAGCTCGACTTCCCGCGCACCGACAAGGCGCTGGCGTTCGACCTCGTCGAGGCGATGCGGCCGATGGCGCGCGCGCGCAGCGTCGCGGTCTCGGCGATCGCGCTCGCCTGGCTGCTGCACAAGGCAGTCGTCTCGAGCGTGATCGTCGGCGCGCGCCGGCCCGACCAATTGGCCGAGAACCTCGCGGCGAGCGACGTCGTGCTGACCTCCGAGGAGCTCGCCACACTCGATGCGCTCGGGGAGCCGGAGCCCGAATACCCGGGCTGGGCGATCGCCTCGCAGGAGACGCGCCACGGCTTCCGCGTGTCCCCGCGCCGCCAGGTTCGGTGACCCCTGGGTGAAGCTGACCGGGCTCCTCGGCGGGAGCTTCAACCCGGCGCACGGCGCGCACCGGGCGATCAGCCTGTTCGCCGCCGATGCCCTCGGGCTCGATGAAGTGTGGTGGCTGGTCTCGCCGGGCAACCCGCTCAAGCCCAAGGCGGGCATGGCGCCGCTCACGGCGCGAGTCCGTTCGGCGCAGGCGTTAGCCCGCCGGGCGCCGATCCGGGTCACGGCGATCGAGCGCGAGCTCGGCACCCGCTACACCATCGACACCCTGCGCGCGCTCAAGCGCCGCTTCCCGCGCCGCCGCTTCGTCTGGCTGATGGGAGCCGACAATCTCGCCCAGTTCCATTTGTGGAAGGACTGGCGCGAGCTTGCCGCGGAAATGCCGATTGCGGTGATTGCCCGCCCCGGATATGATGACGCCGCTCTCGCGAGCCCCGCGATGGCCTGGCTGCGGCGTTACCGGTTGGCTGCCGCCCGCTTGAAGAACCGGGACGAATGGAGCGCTCCCGCGCTGATTGAACTGCGTTTCGACCCCGATCCGCGCTCGGCCTCCGACATTCGCCGTGCCGATCCCGACTGGGCCAGCCGATTCACCGGGCCTTCGCCCAGGGACGGGGTGACGCATTCCCTCATTCACGATCCGGCAACGGGGGCGGGCGCATGAGGCCTGCGTCCGCGCTGCCCACGGAGCCCACCATTCCCGCTAGGAGCATGACCCATTCCGATGACTCAGGCGCACGTCCGGCCGGAACCTTCCGGCCTTTCGACCATCGTCTCCATCACTGACATGCCCAACACCGCCCAAGCCGATGCCGGATCGGTCCACCGGCTGATCCTCGACCAGCTCGACGAAGACCAGGCGCAGGACCTCGTCACGATCCCGCTCGAAGGCAAGTCGAGCATCGCCGACCACATGGTGATCGCTTCCGGGCGGTCGACCCGCCAGGTGGCGTCGATGGCGACCAAGTTGGCCGAGCGGCTCAAGAAGGAGGGTCACGGCACCCCGCGCATCGAGGGTCTCCCGGCGGCCGACTGGGTGCTGATCGACGCCGGAGACGTCGTCGTCCACTTGTTCCGCCCCGAAGTGCGCAGCTTCTACAACCTCGAGCGGATGTGGGGCTTCGGCGACGAACCCGCCGCTGCGGGCGGACACGCCTAGGATTCCTTTGCCGCGCGTGGACGGCTAGAAGCCGCCCATGCTGCTTCACGTGATCGCCCGCGGGAAGATCGGCCGCTCGCCCGAAGCCGAGCTGGTCGACCGTTACGCCAAGCGCATCGCCTGGCCGCTCAAGATCAGCGAGCTCCCCGAGAGCGGCGGGCGGATTCCCGAGCCGCAGACGCCGGTGCGCACGATCCTGCTCGACGAGCGCGGCGCGCAACTGTCGTCGGAAGAGCTGGCCGCGCTGCTGCGCGACTGGCGCGACAACGGCATTCGCGAGACCCGCTTCGTGCTCGGCGCGGCGGACGGGCACGCGCGCGGCGAACGGGAGCGGGCGGATAAGCTGCTCGCCTTCGGCCGGGCCACCTGGCCGCACCTGCTCGCCCGCGCGATGCTGCTCGAGCAGCTGTTCCGCGCGACCAGCCTGCTTGCCGGCCATCCCTACCATCGGGCAGGGTAGCGCGCGTGCGGAAGGCTACTGCCCTGCTGCCGGTCGTCGCCGCGCTGCTGCTCGGGGCCTTTCTCCACGCCTGGGGCGGGGCGGCCCCGGGCCCGTC
>JAEZES010000041.1 GCA_023432995.1 Pseudomonadota bacterium | reverse complement strand
CGCGTGTTCCGCCTGCCGGGGATCTACGGCCCGGGACGCAGCGCGCTCGACCGCGTGGCCGAGGGCCGCGCCCACCGCATCGAGCGGCCCGGACAGGTCTTCAGCCGGGTCCACGTGGACGACATCGCTTCCGGCGTGATCGCGGGTTTCGACGCCCCGGCGGGCGCCTACAACCTCGCCGACGACCTGCCCGCGAGCCACAACGCGGTGATCGAGGAAGCCTGCCGCCTGCTCGGCGCGCCGCTGCCGCCGCTGCAGGGGCTCGACGAGGCCGGCCTCTCGCCGCAGGCCCGCGCGTTCTATGCCGAGACGCGGCGGGTGGCGAACGGCAAGGCCAAGCGCGTGCTCGGCTGGCGCCCCCGGTTCCCGACCTATCGCGACGGCCTGCGGGCGATTCTCAGAGCGACTTCGCCCTGAGGGCGATCACCAGCCCGACCAGCGCGAGGGCGCTGCCGGCGACCGCCAGCGCCGACCAGCGATAGCCTTCGAGCAGTGTCGACAGGGCCATCGCCACGATCACCACCAGCACGTTGTGATAGGCCGCCCGCCCCGCGCCGATCTCGCGGATCAGGCGATAGTAGAGCGGGAACGTCACGACCGAGCCGAGGATCGCCAGGTAGGTCGTACCGGCCCAGTACCGGGGGTCGGACGGCAGCACCGGCGGACCGCCGAAAGTCCACGCGAGCGCGAGATCGAGCATCGTGCCGTAGAGCATCGCCCAGGCGATCAGCGTGAACAGCGGCACGCGGCGGCCGGTCTCGCCGGCCTGGATCACGTTCGACACCGACGCGGCGATCATCGCGCCGAGCGCGAGCCAGATGCCCAGCCCGACGTCGCCGCCGAGCGGCGCCTCGCGCGCCTCGTTGAGCAGCAGCAGGGCAATGCCGCCGATCGCGATCGCGCTGCCGATCATGAAGCGCGGCGTGATCGGCTGGCCGAGCAGCACGCGGCCGAGCACCGCGTTGGGCACCAGCATCAGCCCGATCATCACCGCGACGATGCCCGAGGTCAGGTGGAGCTCGGCCTGGTAGACGAAATTGTAGTTGCCGCTGAACTGGCACAGCCCGACCGCGAGCGCGAGCGCGTGCGCGCGCGCCGGCATCCACCAGGGGGTACGGGTGGCGAAGACCAGCGCGAACATCCCGACGGTCGCCAGGGCGAAGCGCCAGGCGACCGACCACAAGGCGGGGACGCCATCGATCTGGTCGGTGATCACGATCCAGGTCGAGCCCCAGATCAGCGAGATCGCCAGGAACGGCAGCGCGACGCGCGGCCGCAGCAGCGCATGGGGCGGAGGAAGCTCGCTCACAGCGCGGCGACGGCGCGGGCGAGCGCGCGGGCGTGTTCCTCGCGCGTGTCCCACGCGGCGACGAAGCGCGCCGCGTCCGGCCCCCAGTCGTAGAAGCCGAAGCCCTGCGCGCGCAGCGTCTCGCGTTCGGCTGCCGTGCAGCGCAGGAACACCTCGTTGGCCTCGACCGGGTGAAGCAGCCGCTCGCCGGCGGCACCGGCGATTTCCGCCGCGGCAGCGTTGGCGGCGCGCGCGTTGGCCAGCCACAAGCCGCCTTCGAGCATCGCCAGTACTTGCGCCGCGAGATAGCGGCCCTTCGACTGCAGGTGGCCGGCGCGCTTGCGGCGGTAGCGGGCGACGTCGGCCAGCGCAGGATCGAAGAACACGATCGCCTCCGCGTTCATCGCCCCGTTCTTGACGCAGCCGAAGCTCAGCGCGTCGATGTCGCCGCAGGCCTCGGCGGCCGGGCAGTCGAGAAACGCGACCGCGTTGCCGAACCGCGCGCCGTCCATCTGCACGCGCAGCCCGTGCGAGCGCGCCAGCGCGGTCAGGGCCGCGAGCTCGGCCGGCCGGTAGCAGCGGCCGTACTCGGTCGCCTGGGTGAGCGACAGCGCGTGGACCTGGACCTGGTGGACGTCGTCGCGGATCGCCGCGAGCGCGGCGCCGCCCGCTTCGGGCGAAAGCCGGGCCCCCTCGCCGTCAACCAGCACCAGCTTGGCGCCGTGAAGGTAGAACCCCGGCGCCCCGCCCTCGTCGCTCTCGATGTGCGCCTCGCGGTGGCACAGCACCGCGCCGTGCGGCGGAACCATCGTCGCCAGCGCGAGGCAGTTGGCCGCGGTGCCGGTCGCCACCCACAGCGCAGCAACATCGCGCCCGAACAGCTCGGAGAAGGCTTGGTCGAGGCGCCGGCTTAGCGCGTCGGTGTCGTAGGGTGTGTCGGCCGTATCGGCCTCGTGCAGCGCCCGCCAGACTTGCGGATGGACCGCCGCCGCGTTGTCGGACAGGAACTGCATGGGGAACGCCATGGCTCGCCGCGGTGTTCGGTGCAAGAAGGAGCCCGAATCCATGCCCGGCGCACTCGCCATCACCCGGACCGACGAGACCAGCCACGGCGCCTATCGCGCCGCCCTGCCCGGGGCCGACCAGCCGGCCGAGCTGACCTGGCGCGCGCTCGGGCCGCTCAGGATCGCCAACCATACCTACGTCCCGCCGGCGATGCGCGGGCAGGGGGTGGCGCAGCGGCTGGTCGAGGCGCTCGTCGCCGACGCACGCGAGCAGGGTTTCAAGATCGTGCCGCGCTGCAGCTATGTCGCGGCGCAGTTCCGCCGTCATCCCGAGTGGGCCGACCTGCTGGCCACACCCGACAGCTGAAGCCTCACCCGGGCAGGCGCGAGAAGTCGACCCGGGCGATCGAGTGCAGCACCCCGTCGCGGATCAGGCGCGCGTCCTCGAGCGGGATGCCGTCGATCTCGAGCGTGCCGCCGGCGACCCCGAAATGGAGCGTCGCATAGCCGCGCCGGCGCGCGATCGGGCCCTGCGCGATCTCGACCGACTGCAGCTTGACGCGCGAGGCGATGTCGAGCCGCGGCGCGAGCCAGCCGCGCCGGACATAGATCCGCTCGCCATCGAACGCGTGGCGGTCGTAACGCGAGAGGAACCGCTCGCGAAGCGCGAACAGCCCGGCGAGTCCGGCCATGGCGAAGACGGCGACCAGCGACGGCGTGGCCGCCTCCGCCGGGAACAGCGGCCGCACCGCGGCCAGCACGGCGGCGCCGAAGGCCAGGGGAAGGGCGCCGGCCAGCGCCCGGTCGAAGCGATAGCGGGGGCTCGGGCGGTGCCAGTGGGTCATGCCGTCGGGCAGATCGAACGCGGCAACGCGGATCACCGGGGCGATCTCGCTCATCTGCGCGAACGGGACGACCACGTGGCTGGCCGACTTGGCGTCGGTCGCCAAGCTGACCACTTTGAGCGCGTGCCAGCCGAAGCGGCGGCGCAGGATACCGGTCGTTACCTGCAGCGCCTGCACGCGGTGGATCGGCATGACTGTGTCGGTGCGGGTCAGCAGGCCACGGCGGCGGCGCAGGCCCTTCGGGGTCTCCTCGAGCCGGAAGTCCCAGTCGCGCAGTACCGTGCGGCCGAGCCCGGTGACCAGGCCGAGGATCGCCAGCGTGGCCAGGGCCAGCCCCGCGCCGATCACCTGCGCCGCCAGCCCGAGCTGCTGCAGGCGGTGGCCCGGGCCCGCGAGCAGCTCGAGCCACGCCTCGAAGTTCCAGATGTCGAACGGGAGCAGGAAATCGAACTGCTGCAAGAGGCCGCCGATCACGGCGAAGGCCACCAGCGAAAACTCGAACAAGCCGAAGGTCACCAGCCGGCGCGGCTCCATCGCGAACAGCGTGCGCGACGGCTCCTCGACCGGCGCCGGGACGCCCCCCGGGGCCGCCGCCTCGCCGCTCTTGCGGGCGCGCACGGTCTCGCGCAGCGCTTCGGCCTCGGCCTCGGTCACGTAGGCAATGCGCAGCTCGTCCTTGCCGCCGGCGCCGGTCTCGAAGCGCACCTCGGCCATGCCGAACAGCCGGGGCACCGGCTTCTGCTCTAGGCTGACGTCCTGGATCCGCTCGTAGGGGACCGCGCGGGCGGAGCGGCTGATCAGGCCGTGCTCGACGCGGATGTCGTGCTCGCCGACGCGGTAGCGGAAATGCCGCCAGGCGATCCATGTGAACAGCCAGGTGAAGCCGACCATGGCGAGAAGCGCCGGCACGATGAACAGCCCGGCGCCGGCCCAGCCCTGGCTGCCGAACACCACCGCCACGGCCGGGAAGGCGAGGTTGCGCAAGCCGGTGATCGCACGAACGAGGAAACTCAGCGGGCTGGTCCGCCGCCACTCTTCGGGCGCGGCCGCGACCTCGTCGCTCACATCGTCTCGCGCTGGACGTGCGCGCGGATGTCCTCGCGCATCGCCACGGCGTCGGCATGGCCGAGCCCGGGCAGCGCGACCGAGGCGTTGTGCGTGCCCGCGGTGTGCAGGACCAGCGTGGCGAGGCCGTAGGCGCGCTCGATCGGGCCCTGATGGACGTCGATGTGCTGCACCCGCCCGAACGGCACGACGGTGTCCGAGCGGAACAGCAGCCCGCGCACCACGCGCAGCCGGTCGGCGCCGAGCTGGTAGCCGCGCGCCTGGTACCGGCGCAGCGGGACGCGCACGATCAGGAACAGCACCACCAGGAGCACCGGGAGCAGGAACGCGCCGCGCGGCAGCGCGTCGGACGACTCGAGCACCAGCGCACCGATCACGAACGGCAGCGCCCAGCCGAGCGTCGCGAGACGCACGACCTTGACGTAGTTCGGGTGGAGCGGCGTCAGCGCGTCCCCCTCGTGATCCGGCGCGTCCATGGTGCGCTACATGGACAATACACCGGCCGATGGCAAGGATTGGCGTGCGCCCTCGGGAATGGTGCTGCTGGGGAGGATTGAACTCCCGACCTCACCCTTACCAAGGGTGCGCTCTACCACTGAGCTACAGCAGCGCCGGAGAGGCGCGCGCTATTGGCACGCGGCGCCTCGATGTCAAGCGGAGCTTGAGCTGCCGGGCCTATAGCGGCAAGGCGTTGCCGATGAATGAAGCCAAGCCCCCGATGACCCGCGAAGAGCGCCTCGCCGCGCGGCTGCGCGAGAACCTGCGTCGCCGCAAGGCGCAGGCGCGCGAGCGCGAGCGGGCCGCGGAGCAGGGGGACGACGGCCTTCCCAAAGCGCCGGAGCGCGGCTAACGGGCGGGGCTCCCAAGCTGCAGGAGCCCCTTTCCTTGCCTACGCTCATCCTCGTGCGCCACGGCCAGAGCCAGTGGAACCTCGAGAACCGCTTCACCGGCTGGTGGGACGTCGACCTGACCGAACAGGGCGAAGCCGAGGCGCGCGCCGCGGGCGAGCTGCTGGCGAAGACCGGCCTGCTGCCGACCTGCGCCTTCACCTCGCTGCAGACCCGCGCGATCCGCACGCTGCACCTCGCGCTCGAAGCCTGCGGGCGGCTGTGGATCCCCGAGACCAAGGACTGGCGGCTCAACGAGCGGCACTACGGCGGCCTCACCGGACTCAACAAGGCCGAAACCGCGGCCAGGCACGGCGACGAGCAGGTCAAGATCTGGCGCCGCAGCTTCGACGTGCCGCCGCCGCCGATGGACGCCGGCGGGCCCTACGACCTCTCGGCCGACCCGCGCTACGCCGGCATCGCCGTGCCGGCGACCGAGAGCCTCAAGCTGACGATCGAGCGCGTGCTGCCCTACTGGGAGGCGGCGATCGTGCCCCGGCTGGCGGCGGGCGAAACGGTCATCGTCTCGGCGCACGGCAACTCGCTGCGCGCGCTGGTCAAGCACCTCTCGGGCATTTCGGATGCGGACATCACCGGGCTCGAGATTCCCACCGGCGAGCCGATCGTCTACGAGTTCGACACGGACATGCGCCCGGGCGAGCGCCACTACCTGAAGGACCGCTGATGACTGCACCGGTGGCGATCGTCATGGGGAGCCAGTCCGACTGGCCGACGATGCGCCGCGCGGCCGAAGCGCTCGACAAGCTCGGTGTCGCGCACGAGGCGCGGATCGTCTCCGCGCACCGCACCCCCGATCGCCTGGCGGCGTTCGCCAAGGGGGCGGCCGAGGAAGGCTTCAAGGTGATCATCGCCGGCGCCGGCGGCGCGGCACACCTCCCGGGCATGGTCGCGGCGATGACGCACCTGCCGGTGCTCGGCGTGCCGGTCGAATCGAAGGCGCTCAAGGGGCACGATTCGCTGCTCTCGATCGTGCAGATGCCGGCCGGGATCCCGGTCGGCACGCTGGCGATCGGCGAGCCCGGGGCGACCAACGCCGGGCTGCTCGCCGCGGCGATCCTCGCCACGTCCGATCCCGCGCTGGCCGAGCGCTTGCGTGCGTTCCGCGCGGCGCAGACCGCCGCGGTGGCCGAGACGCCGCTCGACGAATGATCACTCCCGGTGCGACGATCGGCATCCTCGGCGGCGGCCAGCTCGGCCGGATGCTGGCCATGGCCGCGGCGCAGCTCGGCTATCGCTGCCACATCTATTCGCCCGAGAAGGACAGCGTGGCGGCCGAAGTCAGCGCCCGGTTCACTTGCGCCGACTGGCACGACCGGGCAGCGCTGTCGGCGTTCGCGCAGAACTGCGCGGTAGTCACCTACGAGTACGAGAACGTCCCGGTGGCGCCGCTCGCGGCGATTCCCGAGGGCCGGCTCGTGCCCGGCACGCGCGCGCTCGAAGTGGCGCAGGACCGGCTGCGCGAGAAGCGCTTCGTCGAGGAGCTCGGCGGCCGGCCCGCGCCCTACGCCGCGGTCGACGTCGATGGCGACCTGCGCGGGGCGATCGAGCGCGTCGGCACCCCGGGCATCCTCAAGACCCGGCGCGAGGGCTACGACGGCAAGGGCCAGTGGCGCATCGCCGCGGCGAGCGAGGCCGAGGGCGTGCGCGTGCCCACCGACGGGATGGTCTACGAGAGCCTCGTCCGCTTCGCCGCCGAGTTCTCGGTGATCCTCGTGCGCGGACGCGACGGCGAGGTGCGCTACTGGGATTCCCCGCAGAACGTGCACGAGGGCGGCATCCTCGCGCGCTCGAGCCTGCCGGCGCCGGACGTCGTCGCCGACCAGATCGAGCCGGCGCGCGAGCTGGCGCGCAAGGCGGCCGAGGCCCTCGGCTACGTCGGCGTGCTGACGTTCGAGTTCTTCGCCACCCCCGACGGTCCGGTGTTCAACGAGATGGCCCCGCGCGTGCACAACTCGGGGCACTGGACGATCGAGGGGGCACTGACGAGCCAGTTCGAGAACCATGTGCGGGCGATCTGCGGCCTGCCGCTCGGCGACACGGCGACGCGCTTCGCCCGGGTCGAGATGGCCAACCTGATCGGCGACGACGCGGCGAGCGCCGTCGCGCTGCTGCGCGACCCGGCGGTTCACCTGCATTTCTATGGCAAGACCGAGGCCCGGCAGGGCCGCAAGATGGGCCACGTGACGCGGGTGAGCTGATGGCCGAGCGCGACATCGTCTTCGTCATCGCCCGGGCCGACAACGGCGTAATCGCGCGCGACGGCCAGGTCCCCTGGCGCATCAGGGAAGACCTCAGGCGCTTCGTCGCCCACACGATGGGCACGCCGATGATCATGGGCCGCAAGACCTTCGAGAGCTTTCCCGAACCGCTCAAGGGCCGGCGCCACATCGTGCTGACGCGCAATCGCGCGTGGTCGGCGCCGGGGGCGGAGGTGGTGCACTCGGTCGGGGAGGCGCTGGCGGTCGCCGGCGACGGCGACATCAGCGTCGTCGGCGGAGCCGAAATCTATGCGCTGTTCATGCCGCTGGCGACGCGGATCGAGCTGACCGAAGTGCACGAGGACACCGTGGGCGACGTGACGATGCCCTATCCGGGTCCGGAATGGGTCGAGACCGCGCGCGAGGAACGCCCGGCCGACGGACGCTGGCCGGCCCACAGCTTCGTCACGCTGGAGCGTGCCGGCTGATGCGCCTGTCGCACCGCGAGCCGCTGCCCGAAGGCCTGCGCGGCGCGGTCATCGCGCTGGGCAACTTCGACGGGTTTCATCTCGGCCACCAGGCGGTGGTGCGCGAGGCGGTCGAGTGGGCGCGCGCCGAACGGCGCCCGGCGGTGGTGGCGACTTTCGACCCGCACCCGGTGCGCCATTTCGCCCCGCACGTGCCGCCGTTCCGGCTGACCACGCTCGCCCAGCGCGAGGAGCTGTTCGCCGCGGCCGGGGCCGACGCGATGCTGGTGTTCGAGTTCGACGACCAACTGGCCGAAACCGGCGCCGAAGATTTCGTCGCCGGCCTCCTCGGCGCGCATCTCGGCGTGGCGGGCGTGGTGACCGGCGAGGACTTCACCTTCGGCCGCGGGCGCACCGGCGACGTCGCCCTGCTGGCCAGCGAAGGCGCCCGCCACGGGATCGCCGCGCGCACCGTAGGCCCGGTCGCCGAAGGCGGGCTGCCGGTCTCCTCGAGCCGCATCCGCGACGCGCTCAAGGCCGGCGAATGCGAGGTCGCCACCCGCCTGATGACCCGCCCGTTCGCGGTGCGCGAAACCGTGCAGCACGGCGACAAGCGCGGCCGCGAGATCGGCTACCCGACCGCCAACCTCGACATGGGCCCCTACCTGCGCCCGCGCTACGGCATCTACGCGGTGACCGCCCGGGTGCTCGACACGGGCGAGACGCTGAAGGGCGCCGCCAGCCTCGGCATCCGTCCGCAGTTCGAGCCGGCGCGCGAATGGCTCGAACCGTACTTCTTCGACTTTTCGGGCGACCTCTACGGGCGAGAGATCGAGGTGGCGCTGCACCACTACCTGCGGCCCGAGGCTAAGTTCGACAGCCTCGAGGCGCTGAAGACGCAGATGGCCGAGGACTGTGCCCGCGCGGCGGAGCTGCTGGGTTGATTGTCGCGCAGAGACCGCAGGGGGCGCAGAGAAGAACGGGGTTTTCACGCGGAGGCGCGGAGACGCGGAG
>JAEZES010000017.1 GCA_023432995.1 Pseudomonadota bacterium | reverse complement strand
GTTCCGGACGGACGGCGCTGGATGCTGGAGGCAAGCGCAAACGGCTCGGCCCGCCCCAGGCGGTCCGGCTCGGGCCCATCGCGGGCGCGGTTGAGAAAACTTGCGCCGATCCCGTCGAGACGCCGGGCGGGCTGGGGAGGGGCCGGCCTACTCGCGGCTGGAGACCAGCCGCAGGCCGCCGCCCGTCCGCAGGACCTTGCGCTTGGCGGACCAGCGTTCGACGAGCGCCGGGACGCGGATGGCAGGGACGGCCTTCGAGAACAGGAAGCCCTGGCCGAAGTCGCACTCCATTTCGAGCAGCCGGCGCGCCTGGTCTTCGCTCTCGATGCCTTCGGCGACGACCTTGATGCCAAGGCTGCGCCCGAGGTTGATGACCGCATTGACGATCGCCTCGTCGCCGGGATCGTCGGCCATGTCGCCCACGAAGCTCTGGTCGACCTTGATGAAGTCGACCGGAAACTGCTTGAGGTGACGCAGCGAGGCATAGCCGGTGCCGAAGTCGTCGAGCGCGATGTCGATGCCTCGGCGGTTGAGCAGCGCCAGCGCGCGATGGACGTATTCGGCACCGCGGCCGAGGAACACCGTCTCGGTGACTTCGACCTGGATGCACCGCGTCGGAACCTGCGCCCGGTGCAGCTGCTCGAGCAGCCGCTCGGCGAAATTGTCGCGCCGGAACTCCGCGGCGGAGGCGTTGATCGCGATGTTGTGGAATTCGACGCCGCGATCGAGCCAGCCGCGCATGTCGGCAATCACCCGGTCGATCATCCGGTCGCTGATTGCGGCCGCAACCTCGAGATCCTCGAACGCCGCCTCGATCGCGGCCGGCATGCCGATGCGGCCCCTCGGGGTTCGCCAGCGGAGCAGCGCCTCGAAGCCGACGATCGAACGCGTGCCGAGGTCGAGCTTGGGCTGGTAGTAGGGAACGATGCGGTCGTCACGAACGGCGTCGCGGGCCAGCTGGACCATCGAGGTTCGCCGGCGCACGTCGTCGCGCATGTGCGGCTCGAACAAGCTGACCACGCCGCGACCGCTCGCCTTCGAGGCGTAGAGCGCCACGTCGGCGTTCTTGAGCAGCTCTTCCGAGGTGCGGCCGTGCATCGGAAACACGCTGGCGCCCATGCTCACGCGGCAGTCGAGCAGGCGCCCCTCGTGCACGAACGGCTCGCGCAGGCGGTCCTGGATCGATCGCGAGACCTGGATCACGCTCTGCTCGGTGTGGATGTCGGGCATGACGATGGCGAACTCGTCGCCGCCGAACCGGGCCACGGTGTCCTGCGCCCGCACGACGGCGCGCAGGCGGTCGGCGAACAGGCGCAACAGCATGTCGCCCGCATCGTGCCCGAGCGTGTCGTTGATCTGCTTGAAATGGTCGAGGTCAAGCACGATCAGTCCGACCGCGCCGCCGTCTGCCGCCGCGCCGCGGATCGCCTCGCCGAGCTTGTCGTGAAACAGGCTGCGATTGGCCAGCGCGGTCAGCGGGTCGTGGCTCGCGGTCCAGCGGACGCGTTCCTCGGCGGTCTTTTCCTCGGTCACATCGCGCGCGGTCATGATGACGCGGCGGAAGTCGCTGCCGGTCTTGTAGGTGCGCCAACCGTTCAGCGCGACCCAGCGCTCGGCGCCGTCGTTCGCGCGGTGGATCCGGAACGAGACTTCGAACCGGGCGACGTCGTTGGCCCGGGCATGGCGCAGGATACGCATGACCCGCGCGCGATCGGCCGGGTGCATGCACGCTTCGGCCACTGCCAGGCCCGGCTCGACGTCGGGCCCGAGGCCGAAGATTTCGCGTAGCCGGCCCGACCATTCGCGGCGGTCGTTGGTCAGGTCGTAGTCCCACACCCCAAGCCCCGCGGCTTCGGCAGCGAGCCGGAAGCGCTCTTCACTCTCGCGAAGCGCCTCTTCGGCGAGCTTGCGTTCGGTGATGTCGACATGGGCCCCGATGCTGCGGATCGCCTGGCCGGATGCATCGCGCTCCATCTTCGTCCGGCTCGAGATCCAGCGCACCGCGCCGTCATCCTGGCGGACGATGCGAAACTCGCTCTCGAACACGTCTTCGTGGTCGAGCGCCTCGTTGATGTGGCGCTGCAGCGCTTCGCGGTCCTCGGGATGGACCACCTGCATCCACTCCTCGTGGCACAGCTCGCGCGTTCCGGGTGGCAAGCCGGCCTGGGCCACGAAGCGATCCGAAATCCGTATGGTGCTGTCCTGTCCGGCCTCGAAATCGGCCAGCTCTGTCGCCTCCTGGACCAGCCGCAGGCGCTCCTCGCTGCGCCGCACGGCCTCGTGCGCCTGCAGCCGCTCCTCGACGTCGCGCGAGATGCACAAGTGCACCTTGGCGCCGTCGGGCATACGGAACGGGACGGCGTGGGCCTCGACATGGCGCCGGCGCCCCTTCAGGCCGACCACCTCGTAGGTCCACACCACGCTTTCGCCGTTCATGACGCGCCGGTGCACGTCGAGACAGGCCTCGAGGTATTCGGGCGGCACGGCGACATAGCCGGGGGTCGTCAGCAGGCTCTCGAAATCCGGCGCCTGCAGCAGCTCCAGGCCTTGCGGGTTGATCTGGATGAGCTGGCCCGACTCGTCGAAGATCTTCACGCAGTCGGGCATCGCATCGAGGATCGCCTTGAGCCGGGCCTCGCCCTCGCGCAGCGCCGTCTCGGCCTTGACCTGGGCGGTGATGTCCTCGCACGTCGTCAGCAGGTTTCCGCCGGGCGCCGGGCATCGCCGCATCGCGTAGGTGCGGTCGCCCCGCACCATCTTGCCGAGCCTCGATCCCGCGGAGATCTTGGCCCGGACCTGGGCGTAGACTTCCTCGGCCGACTGCCCGGGATAGTGGCCGGCGTCGATGCACATCTGCAGCACCTCAGCCGCCGTCAGCCCGGGATGGACGGACTCCGGCGGCAGCCGGAGCTGCTCCGCGTAGCGCCGGTTAACCAGGATGATCCGACCCTCGGAGTCATACATGCACAAGCCTTGGTGCATGCTTTCGACGGCGTCGCGGTAGATCGCGAGTTCCGCCCTGAGCGCCTCAAGTTCGATCGAGTGGTCGACCGGTTTCGACATGTCCTCTCGCCCGTTGCATCGGGCAGACATGGCAGACATTCGATTAGCCGAAGGAAAGGCCAAACTACGTGGTTCTTCGTATGGCCTTGATTTCTTGGTCCTAACCTAAGTTATGCGGAGCTGGCTTGCGGATCTGACCGCGTTGGGGCGGCGCAGGCGTCAGCGGGACAGCAGGATCGACATCCGACGGTTCCGCGGATCCTGCGGGTTGGCCTCGATCAGCAGCTCGCGATCGGCCACGCCTTCGATGCGGCGGAACCGCCGTTCGCCGATCCCCTCGCGCAGGAGCGCCTGGCGCGTCGCCTCGGCGCGCCCGGCCGAGAGCGACCAGTTGTTGGCCTTGACGCCGCTTTTCCACGGCAACGCGTCGGTGTGCCCGCGGATCGTGATCAGCTCGCTTTCCGGAGCCACCGTCGTGGCGATCGCGCCGAGCAACTTGCGCGCGTCCGGTGTGAGCACGGTCGTGCCGAGGGCGAACATCGAGAAATCGGCGTCGTCGACGAGGTCGATGCGCGTGCCCTCGGTCGTATCGACCATCCGCACCTGGCGCATCAGCTGGCGCAGCCGCGCGTCGCGGGCGACCCGCTGTTCGAGCCGCTCGCGCATGCGCTTGATCTGCGACGCGCCTTCCCTGGCGCCGCCGCTCGCATCCCGCGGCACGGTGATCGCCTGGCTGCCGGTCTGTGCCGCGCGATGCGGGTAGTTGTCGGGGTCGGTCAGCGAGGCGCCGCCGAGCAGCCCGTTGGATCCGGCGCTCTGTTCCTTGAGCTTGACCAGCGTCGGCGTGAAGTAGTCGGCGAGCCCCTTGCGCTGGGCTTCGGTAGTCGAGCCGAGCAGCCACAGCAGCAGGAAGAACGCCATCATCGCCGTGACGAAATCGGCGTAAGCCACCTTCCAGGCTCCGCCGTGATGGCCGTCGCCTCCCTGAACGATGACCTTCTTGACGATGATCGGCGCGGGCTCGTTGCGGCCCGCAGGGGCGCTCGCCATGTCAGCGGCCCCGCAGGCTATCGAGCAGCTCGGTCAGGCGCGGCCGGACGGAATCGCCCAAGCCCGAGCGTGCGCTCTCGACCACCAGCGGCTGCGGGTGGCCATGCAGACTGGCGATGATGACCTGCTTGACGGCATGAAAGATCTGCTCGTCCTGCTCGAGCACCTGTTTCAGGCGCGAGGCCATCGGGCCGACGATTCCGTAGGCTAGCAGCACCCCGAGAAAAGTCCCGACCAGCGCCGAGCCGATCATCGCGCCGAGCACGGCCGGCGGTTCGTCGATCGAGCCCATGGTCTTGACCACGCCGAGCACCGCGGCGACGATTCCGAGCGCGGGAAGGGCGTCGGCCAGGCTCTGCAGCGCATGCTGCGGCTCGCGCTGTTCGTGGAAGTGGGTCCGCAACGCGTTGTCCATCACATCTTCGACGGCGTGGGTTTCGAGTGAGCCAGAGGAGACCACCAGCAGGGTCAGCGGATCGCAGATCAATTCGATCAGCGGCTTGTTCGCGAGCAGGTTCGGGTACTCGACGAAGATCGGCGAGTTCTCCGGTTCCTGCACGTGGCTTTCGAGCGCCACCGGGCCCTCGGCGCGCAGCAGCCGCATCAGCTTGGTCGTCAGCGCGATCGCGTCGATGTGGTCCTGCTTGCTGTGCTTCGGACCCTTGAACACCTTCTTGAAGCCGCCGCCGATCGCCTTGAGCTGGTGCAGCGAATTGCCGGTCACCAGCGCGGCGAGCGAGGCGCCGCCGATGATCAGCATCTCGTGCGGGATCGCATGCAGCACGGGTTCGAGGGCGCCGCCCGTCAGGACAAAGCCGCCGAACACCATGACCAGCAGGAGGACGATCCCGATTGCCGCATACATCTTACTAGGTACCCCCTAGGCCCGCGTCAGCGGAGCTGGTCGAACAAGGAAAGGCTGGCGAGGCGGATGAAACTCGCCTGGCTGGCTTCGAGAACGGTCATCACTTCCTGCAGCCGGGTCATCGTCGTCGCCAGATCGGCGCCGCCGATATCGGCCCTTTCGTCGGCGACCAGCTCGCCGGTCATCACGCGCCGCTGGTCGATGATCTCGATCCAGCCCATCCGCGAGCCGATGATCGTCTGCGCGGTGGCGACCTTGTCGAGGCCCGCATCGATGCCGGCCAACGCCGCCAGCCCCGCTGCGGGGTGATCGGCGAGGGGATCCTGCAGCGCGAGCGACAGCGCGCCGAGCACCGCGAACATGTCCGTCGGGGTGCCGCCCTGGTCGAAGCTGAACACCTCGGGGCCGGTCATCGCGCGGGTCACCGACTGGCCGTCGCCGATGCCGACGCTCTCGGCGGTGGCCGTGCCGACGTAGACGACGCCGGCGCCCGTGTCGTCGTAGGCGAGGCCGGGGGCCTGGCCGCCGAACAGCGCCTGTCCCGCCCCATTGCGGCTGTTGGCGACCAGCAGCATGCTCTCGCGCAGCCCGTCGATTTCGGCCTTGAGCAGTTCGCGCTGTTTGGCGCCGAGCGTGCCGTTGGCCGCCTGCATCGACAGCTCCTTGGCACGGGCGGCGAGCGCAGCGAGCGAGCCGAGCGCCTTGTCGGTCAGCTGCAGGTCGCCCATCGCCCGGTCGGCATTGCGCTGGTCGACCTCGGACAGCCGCTCGCGCCGCGCGAGCGTGCGCAGGCGCGCCGCCGCGACCGGGTCGTCCGACGACCGCGACAGCCGCTCGCCGCTCCCGATCTGCCGCTGCAATTCGTTGGCGCGTTCGCGCAGGGTGCCGATCTGCCGTGTGGCCCGCTCGAAGAACGCTCCGGTGCTGAGGTCGATCATCGGCTCATCCAATCCCGATCAGCGTGTCGAAGATGTCGGACGCGGCCTGCATCGCCCGGGCCGAGGCCTGGAACGCCTGCTGGTAGCGGACCAGGTTGGCCGCTTCGGTATCGAGGTCGACTCCGGCCTGTTGTTCGAGCGAGATGCGCGCCGAGGAGGCGATCGCGTCCAGTGCCTCGGTGGTGATCTCGTGGCTGGCGACGCGGCTGGAGACGTCGAACAGGATGTTATTCATCTGTTCGGCGGCGCCGTCGGTTTCGAACGCCGAGCGCAGCGCGATCAGCCGCGACGCGTCGCGGCTTCCCGCGGGGGAACCGAGCGGAGCCGTGGCGATCAAGGTTCCGTCGGTGAACGCCATCCGGAGCGTGCCAGCTGTGGTTCCGGTGAACATTGGCTGGCCCGCCGAGCCGTCGAGCGCCGCACCGGCGGCCTGCGAATCGTTGACCAGCGTGGCGATGTCGGATGCGAGGGTGTCGAGCCGGGTACGCGCGGCGACGACGTCGACGAGCACGAGCGCGCGGCCCGCGAGCGATCCCCCGCTGAGCGAGACCGCGGTCCCGCCGACGTCGAACGCCAGGGTACCGTCCCCCGCCACGGTCATACCGACGGGCGAAGTGTTGCCGCCGGCGACCAGCACCGGCCCGCTGCTGCCGGCGACGCGAACCGTGACGCCGCCGTCGGTAGCGAAGGTGGTGTGGATGTCGGCGATGCCGCTCAGGCGTTCGAGCATCAGGTCGCGCTGGTCGAGCAGGCTGGCGCGGTCGCTGCTTCCGGCCCCCGCGCGGGCCAGCCGGACGTTGATCCGGGCAAGCTCGGTCGCCAGCACGTTCGCCTCGTTGACCGCCGCCCCGGCCTCGAACTGGGCCCCCTGGGCAACCGAATCGAGGCTTTGCGCGACGATGTTGAACTTGCTCGCCAGCGTCTCGGCCGAGGCCACGACCGCCGCGCGCAGCGACGGGTCGACAGGATCGGATTCGAGCTGGCGGAGCGATCCCTCGAATTCGACGATCGCCGGGAAGATGCCCGCCTGCTCGATGGCGCTTTCGATGTTCTGCAAGCCGGTCAGCTCGGCGGTGGCGCGGCTCGCGTCGGCGTTCGTCCGGCGCACTTCGGCCTGGCGAAACATGTCGGCGTTGCGAGCGATGCCGGCGATGCGCACGCCCGAAAGCGAAATGTCGCCGATGCGCAACTGGCCGCCCGCGGCTGACACTTCCTCCAGCCGCACGCTGCGGCGGACGTAGCCATCGGACGAGGCGTTGGCGATGTTCTGCGCGGTGACGTCGAGCGCGCTGCGTGCGGCCCGCGCGCCGCTGGCGCCGATCGAGAGGAGATCAGAGGCCATGCGTCAGCCCTCCGTCCGCAGGTGGCGGGCGAGCTGGGCCTCGATCTGCGCGGCCAGGCCGATCGCCCCGGTTTCGCTGGCGATGCGGGCGAACTCGGCGTCGCGCATCTCGCGAAACGTGGCTTCGCCCTCGCCGCCAAACAGCTCGTCGCCGCCGAAGTCGGTGCTCCGGGCGGCGGCGAGCAGCTGGCGGACCAGGATCGCTTCGAACTGCTGGGCGGCGGCGCCGAGGCGCTCGCGTTCGCTGGCCGGCGGCGCGCCGGACGCAACAGCTGGCGTGCCGGGTGTGATGGGCGCGATCATATGACCACCATCTCAGCCTTGAGCGAACCGGCCTGCTTGAGCGCCTCGAGGATCGCCACGAGGTCGGCCGGGCTCGCGCCGAGCATGTTCAGGGCATCGACCACCTCGGCCAGCGAGGCCCCGGGCTCGAACAGCGAGACGTGATTGCCGCCTCCCTGCTCGACATCGATCGCACTGTCTTCCTCGACTGCGGTCTGTCCGCGGCTGAACGGCTCGGGCTGGACCACCAAGGGATCCTCGCTGATCCGCACGACGAGGCTGCCGTGGCTGATCGCCGCCGGGGCCAGCCGAACGGCGCTCGAGATCACCACGGTGCCGGTTCGGCTGTTGACGATGACCCGGGCTGCGCTCTCGGCGGGATCGATCTCGATCATCTCAATCGCCGCCATCATGCTGGCGCGGGTGTCGGGGGCGAGCGGTAGGCGCAGCGCCAGGGTCACTCCGTCCTCGATCGAGGCGGTCCCGGGGAATTCCGCGTTGATCGCGTCGCGCACGCGCGAGGCGTTGAGGAAGTCGGCCTGGGCCAGGTTCCAGCGCAGCACCTCGGACTGGTCGAACCCGGTCGCCACCATGCGTTCGACGCTGGCGCCGTCAGGAATGCGGCCGACCGTGGGGACGTTGACCGTCAGCCGCGAGCCGTCGCGGCCCGAGACGCCGAGGCCGCCGACCGCAAGACTGCCTTGCGCCATGGCGTAGATCTCGCCGTCGGCGCCGTACAGCGGGGTCATGATCAGCGCCCCGCCGCGCAGGCTTTTGGCCTTGCCGATCGCCGAGACGGTGACGTCGATCCGCTGGCCCGGCTTGGCGAAGGCGGGCAGCTCGGCGGTGATCATCACGGCCGCGGCGTTCTTCAGCGCCGGGTTGACCCCGGGCGGCAGTTGCAGCCCGAAGCGGCCGGAGACGCCGCGCATGGCCTGGGTCAGGTAGGCGAAGTTGTCGTCGCCGCTGCCGTCGAGGCCGACGACGATGCCGTAGCCGGTCAGCTGGTTCGAGCGGACCGACTGGAACGTGCCGAGGTCTCGCACCCGCTCGGCCGCGGCGGGAGAGGCGGTGAGGGCGAGGACGGCGCCGAGCGTCAGCAGGATCTGGCGGATCATCGCGCGCACCTCAGAACGGCGTCACGGTGTTGAAGAAGCGCGACAGCCAGCCTTCGCGGCTGGCGCGCTGGATCGCGCCGTTGCCCGCGTAAGTGATCCGCGCGTCGGCGACCCGCGGCGAGGCAATGCGGTTGTCGACGTCGATGTCGGCCAGGCGGATGATGCCCGCGAGCTGGACCCACTCCTCTCCCTGGCTGAACTGCATGAGCTTTTCACCTCTGACCAGGGCCGTTCCGTTGGGCCGCACTTCCGCGATCGTGACGGTGAGGTCGCCTCTCAGCGAACTCGTCTGCGACGCGTCCCCGCCTCCATTGAACGACGACGAGCCGCCGGAATTAAGGACATTGGGGTCGAAGGCGAACGGGCCGACGGTCGGCGGCCGGAGAGCGATGCCGCCGTCGCGCTGCTGCGTTGAGTCGGCCGATTTCGAGGTCGTGGTCCGTTCGACCAGCACGACCGTCACCAGGTCGCCGACGCGGTGTGCGCGCTGGCCGTAGTGCAGCGGGGCATACCCGCTGGCGGCGCTGAAGATGGCCCCGTCGGCCGGGGCCTGGTTGGCGGCCGGCGGCGGCGGGAGCGTGGCGGCGAAGCCGGCCGGGCGTTCGCTCGTGCAGGCGGCAAGCGCAAGCGCGAGCGCGGCGGATGCCGTGACTTTTCCGATCATCATGGGTCTCACAGGGTCTGGTTGGCGTTGCGCAGCATCTCGTCGACCGACGAGATCATCTTCGAACTGATTTCATAGGCGCGCTGGCACTCGATCATGCTGACGAGCTCCTCGACGATGTTGACGTTCGAGGCTTCGAGCATGCCCTGCCGGATGTTGCCCCGACCGAGCTCGCCGCCTGGACCGAGCTGGGCCGCGCCGCTCGCTGCGGTCTCGACGAGGAAGTTGTCGCCGATCGCCTGCAGCCCCGCCGGATTGGTGAAGCTGGCGATCTGGATCTGTCCGAGTTCGGCCGGTTCGCTCTCGCCGGCCAGCATCGCGGTGACGATCCCGTCGGGCGAGACCGTGATCGAGCTGGCGCCCTCGGGGACGGTGATCGCCGGCTGCACGGTGTAGCCCTGCTGGGTGACGATCTGGCCTTCGGGCGACAGCGCGAAGTTGCCGGCCCGGGTGTAGCCGAGCTGGCCGCCGGGCATTTCGACCTGGAAGTAGCCATCGCCGTCGAGCGCGAGATCGAGACCGTTGTTGGTCGTCTGCATCGCGCCCTGGGTGACGATCTGGCTGGTCGACTGGACCGCCACACCGGTGCCGAGATTGAGCCCCGTGGCGTAGGCCGTCTCGCCCGATGAGCGCTGCCCGGCGACGCGGGCGTCCTGGTAGGCGAGGGTGGCGAAATTGGCCCGGTCCTTCTTGAACCCGGTGGTGCCGACGTTGGCGAGGTTGTTGGCGATGACGCGCATCCGCGCATCCTGCGCCTCAAGCCCGGTACGGGCGACCTGGAGAGCCGAAACTGGCATTGGTGTGCTCCTTTTCTCAGCCCAGCCGCATCAGCTGCGCACCGCTTTCGTCGATGTCGCGGGCGGTTCCGATGACCTTGCTGCGCAGGGCAAAGAGGCGCTGTGCGTCGATCATCTCGACCAGCACCTCGGTGGTGTTGACGTTGGATTGCTCGAGGCTGCCGGTGCGGAGGCTCGCCTGCTCGTCTCGCGGCAGCACGCCGCCGCCCTCGACACGGAACAATCCGTCGAGTCCCTTGGCGATCGGGCTGCCTTGCCAACCGGCGAGCTTGATTCGCCCGACTTCCTGCGGCGGCTGGTCGGGCGCGGCGGGATCGGCCACCGAGATCGTGCCGTCCGGCGCGATCACGGGCACGCCGTTCGCGGGCAGCGTGATCGGTCCGCCGTCGCCGATCACCGGGTATCCCTCGCCGTTGACCAGCACGCCCGAGGTCGACAGCGACAGGTCGCCGCGCCGGGTATACGCTTCGCTGCCGTCGGGTGCCTGCACGGCAATCAGCGCGTCGCCGTCGATCGAGACGTCGAGCCCGCGGCCGGTCTCGATCACTTCGCCGGGCGACATGTCGGCCGAGCGCACGCCGCCTTGCTGCATCGCGCGGGCCTCGAGCCCGTCGCCGGTAATCGTCACCGGTCGCTGGTCGAATTCCTCGGCCCGGAAGCCGACCGTTTGCGCGTTCGCCATGTTGCTGGCGATCACGCGCTGGCGGTTCATCGACGCCTGCATGCCCGACAGGGCGGTGTAGATCAGCCGGTCCATCGAGGAAGCTCCGTTCGCCCGGCGATCAGGTCCGCAGGTTCATGATGGCCTGCGAGGCCTGGGTTGCGGTGTCGATCGCCTTGGCGTTGGCCTGGAAATTGCGCTGAGCGGTAATCAGGCCGACCAGCTCCTCGGCGATGTCGACGTTCGAGCGCTCGAGCGCACCCGACATCAGCGCACCGTAGGCGCCCTGGTTGGGGATGCCGTAGGTCGCGGGGCCGGACAGTCCGGTGGATTCCCAGTTCGACGATCCGAGCTGCTTGAGCCCGGTCGGGGCGATGAAGCTGGCAAGCGAGATGGTGCCGACGTTGAGCTGGCTGCCGTCGGCATAGGTCGCGACGACCAGGCCGTTGTCGCCCACCGAGATGCCGGCGAACTCGGCACCCCCGTTGGTCGGCGGGATCTGCGCATCGCCGGGTGTCATGCTGGTCACCGTGCCGGTCGCATCGGTCGGGAACACCTGCAGCCGGTTATCGGACCCGTCGTGGATGAAGCCGTTGCCGTCGATCGCGAATGAGCCGTTGCGCGTGTACAGCGTCGAGCCATCCGGCGCGCGCATCGTGAAGAAGCCGTCGCCGCCGATCGCGACGTCGAGCGCCGACCCGGTCTGCTCGATCGGTCCGAGCGAGAAGTTCTGCGAGATCGCTTCGACGCGCGCGCCGAGGCCCTGCGTCATCCGCGGGTTCGACGAGGCCGAGGCGACGACGATGTCGGCGAACTCGGTGCGACCCTTCTTGAAGCCGTTGGTCTCGACGTTGGCGATGTTGTGCGCAATCACGCCGAGGTCGGTCTGCGCGTTCTTGAGCCCGTTGAGCGAAGTATAGAAAGACATCGGGAACTACTCCTGTTCGTCACTCGGCCGGCTTGGCCGCGGCGAGCGCATCGAGCTTCGCCGAAATCTGCTGAAGGGTGGAATTCACGTCGTTGATGCCGGCGAGCGAGGAGAACTGCGCCATCTGCGCCAGCATCTCCTTGTTATCGACCGGATCGAACGGGTCCTGCTGCTGCATCTGCACCGTCAGCAGGCGCACGAAGTCGGCCTGGCCGAGCGACGAGAAGTCGCGCCCGGTGGTGCTGGGAGCCGCCTTGGTGGGCGCGGCGCCAAAGACTGGGTTGACCGTCATTTCATCCTCATCGTTTCGAGCATCAGCTGCTTGGCGGTGGACAGCGCCTCGACCACGTTGCGGTACTGGCGCGAGGCTTCGAGCATCTCGACCATCTCGGCGTTCTCATCGACCGGGGCGGTCCACACGTCGCCGTTCTCGTCGGCCAGCGGGTGGTCGGGATCGTGGAGCTTGGTCGGCGCAACATCGGCGCGGTAGACGCCGTCGACGCGAACCGAGCTGAGGCCGCTGGCCTGGTCGAGCTGTTCGGCGAAGACCGCGCGCAGCGGGCGGTAGGCCTCGCCTTCGCTGGCGGCGACGCTGCCGGCGTTGGCGAGGTTGGAGGCGGCGGCGTTCATCCGCACCAGCTGCGCCGACATGGCCCGCTGGGCGACGTCGAACAGGGTCATCGGCCCGGCCATCGTCATTCGCCCTTGAGCGCGCGCGTGACCGTCTCGATCCGCCCGCGGAGAAAGCCCAGCGTGGCCGAATAGGCGACCGCGGTTTCGGCAAAGGCAGTCTGCTCGACCGACATCTCGACCGTGTTGCCGTCGAGGCTCGGCATGACCGGCACGCGATACTGCACGGCGGCTTCCGCGGCGGCATCGGCATCCGCGCCGCCGAGCCGCGCCTCGAGCGCGCTGGCGAAATCGACGTCGCGCGCCTTGTACCCGGGCGTCGCCGCATTGGCGATGTTCGAACCGAGCATGCCGAGACGTTGCGATCGTACCTCGAGCGCCGCGCCGTGGATGCCGAATAGGGTCTCGCTCATCGTGGCCTCCTGTTCCGACGGGTGTTTCGCAAGGACCGTGCCAATTCGCTCGCCGGTGCCCGGCCGACGGGCAAATTCGCCCCAACCGGCAAGGGTTTGCCGACAGGCGGCAAAGTTGCGCCGTCGGCTGAAACCGCGGAAATTTCGCCGTTCTTGCGGGAGAGGAGAAAAAGGCATGACTGCGATCCCGTTGCTCGACCTGCCGTCCCTGGCGCTCGTGCTGGGGGGCACCGTGCTGGCGACCCTGCTCCGCTGCGGCTGGGCCGACACGCGGCTCGCGGTGCACGCGCTGGTGCAGCTGTTTTCGCCGCGGTTCGACGTGGTCCACGCGCGCGCCGAGCTGGCGGTCCAGGTGCAGGAGATCGAGGAGGATGGCCTGCTGCGGGCCGCTCCGCACCACTTCGGGGACGGCGAGTTCGACGAGATGACAGACGCATTGCTGCGGACCCGCTCGATCGAGGCGCTGCACGAGAGTCACGAGGACCATCGCGCCCGCCGGATCGAAGCCTCGCGCCGGGCGGTCGTGGTTCTCGTCAATGCGGCCGAACTGGCCCCGGTGTTCGGGCTCGTCGGAACCCTCGTTGCGCTCGGCGGGCTTCCCGCGACCCTCGCCTCGACCGGGGACTTCGCCGGAGCGATCGGGATGGCCGTGGCGACCACGCTCTATGGGCTGCTCGCGGCGAATTTCCTGTTTACGCCGCTCGCGGCGATCGTCTCGCGCCGAGCCGAGGCCGAAGACCGCGCCCGCGAGGGCCTGCTGGCCTGGCTGTCGGGCGCTATCGAGGCGTCGTGCCGCCGGGACTGCGAGCCGCCGCGGAGCGTCGCATGATTTCTCGTGGCTCGGTGGGCTGGCAAACGACGATGGCCGACCTCGCGCTGATCCTGTTCATGGTGACGGCAGCGGGAGTCCAGGCGCACAAGAATGGGCGGGACCAGCCAGCGGAGGAGGCTCCGTCGGCCGCCCCGGCGCAAGGCGAGGCGCTGGCCGTATACCGGGCCGGCGACGACGCGCCCCCTCTCGGCCAGTGGCTCACCGAGCAGGCGCCGGATCGGCGCCAGCATCTGACGATCGTCGCCCGCTATCGCGCCGGCAATGCGTCCGCGGCGGCAGCCGAAGCCCTCGCCCTCGCTACGGAAGCGGGCGAGGCGGGCGTCTCCGCGCGGATCGTGCTCGAACCCGGCCCGCGCGAAGACCGGCTGGCCACGCTGGCGTTCGACCGGCCCGCGACTGTGGCACAACCCTTGCAAAGCTCGTCGCAGGACTGACATCCAGAAGGATTCGGGCGATGAAGACGAAACTGGCCCTGGCCGCGGCTCTGCTGCTTGGAGCAGCGGTACCGGGAACTGCCGCCGGCTTTGCCGATGCGGGCGAGATCGACCGCGCGGTCGCCGCGTTCACCGGCGCCGAGATCGGCGCTCCCGGTGGCGCTCGAGCCCCGGTCGACCGGCGCCTTCGCCTGGCGCGTTGCCCGTCGGAGCTTGCACTCGAATGGTATGGCCGGACCCGCGACACCGTGCTGGTTCGCTGTCCGGAACAGGGCGGCTGGCGCCTGTTCGTCCCGCTGGCGGCGAGCGGCAGCCGGCAGGCCGCCGCCGATGCCGTCACCCGCGGCGACCTGGTGACGATCACCGTCCGCGGCGCGGGGTTCACGCTCTCGCGGCAGGGCGAGGCGCTCGAGGCCGGTTCGGTCGGCGAGTGGATCCGCGTCCGCGGCGCCGACCGGCGCGGCGAAACGCTGCGGGCGCGGGTCCTGCGACCCGGTCTCGTCGGCATCGAATTGCCGTAAGGCGGCAAGATTTGCCCGGCCGATCGAAGGCCGGGCTTAAATTCCCCGACCGCGCGCCGTTCTCTCTGCAGGTAATGACCGGAGCGGCACGATGAAGCCCATCGAGATCTCAGGACCTAACGGGGTCGCAGCGCGCGTATCGCCCGCCGCGACTCCCGTGCGTAACAGCGAGGCCCAGCGGCGGCCCGTCGAGACCGCCGAGGCCGACAGCCCCGCGCTCTCGGTAACGACGGCCGGCGCGTCGCCGCCGATCGACGCCGAGCGGGTCGCGGAGATCCGCCGGGCGATCGAAGAAGGTCGCTATCCGCTGATCCCGATGCGGGTTGCCGACGCGATGATCGCGGCCGGCCTGCTGACGAGGGTCAAGTGAGCGGCGGCTCCGCGCCGCTGCGCGACAGCCTGCGGCAAATGCTTGCCTTGCTCGAAGGCGAACGGCAGGCGCTTGCCGCTCTCGATCTCGAGCGGATCGTGACCTGCGCCGATGGCAAGCAGCGGATCTGCGACGGTCTCGACCGCGCTGCCGAGCTCGATGAGGAATGCCGAGGCCTCCTCGACGCCGTGAAGCGGATGAACGAGATCAACCGCAAGCTGCGCAACCTGCTCGCTGCCAATGTGCAGGCGCGCCTCTCGGCGCTGACCGGGAACTGGACGGTCTACGAAGCCGGCCGCGCCCCGGCCGTACGCGAGCTTTCGCGCTAGCCGGGCCATTTGGCACGCTTGTTGCTGAAACCGGGTCGAAAGTTTCGATCCGGGGGAAGACGTGCCCGAAATCAGTTCGATCAGGTCAGGCG
>JAEZES010000284.1 GCA_023432995.1 Pseudomonadota bacterium | reverse complement strand
CGCTACGCGCTGCCACCTCCCCCGAGGGGGGAGGATCTCGCAGGCGACGATCACGCCGCCTCCGCCCGCGCGGCCGGCGCCGGCGGCACCACCGCCTCGCGCAGCAGGTAGATGCGCCCGGCATCGACCTTGACCGGGATCGTCGGCACGCACCCGTCGTCGTCGCCGAGCGCCTGGCCGCTCCGCAGCGAGATCTTCCAGTTGTGCAGCGGGCAGGTGACGCTGTCGCCGTGGACGATCCCCTGGCTTAGCGGGCCCTGCTTGTGCGGGCACTTGTTGACCAGCGCGTAGATCTCGCCGCGCATCGTGTGGAACACGGCGATTTCCTCGCCGCCTTCGACCGGAAGCGTCGCCGCCATGCCGGGTTCGATCTGGCTGATCGGGCCGATGTCGAGCCACTTCGCCTGCAGGCTCATCACACATACTCCGGCGCGGGGCGGACGGTGGCGAGGTGGCGGTGCAGGTCGCGGCGGTCGCCGGCCGCGCGCTGCGCCCAGGGATCGTCCTGCATGAACGTCTGCGAGTGGCGGAACCGCGCGGCGAGCCGCTTGACCGCCTCGGGATCGGCGAACAGCTGCGCCTTGACCCATTCGATGCCCTTGCGCTCGATCCACGGCGCGGTGCGCTCGAGGTAGTGCGCGTCCTCGCGATAGAGCTGGATGAACGCCGCGCAGTGCTCGAGCGCCTCCTCCTCGGTGGCGACCTTGCACAAGAGGTCGGTCGCGCGGACCTTGATCCCGCCGTTGCCGCCGACGTGGAGCTCGTAGCCCGAATCGACGCAGACCACGCCGAAGTCCTTGATCGTCGCCTCGGCGCAGTTCCTCGGGCAGCCGCTCACCGCGATCTTGAACTTGTGCGGCATCCACGAGCCCCAGGTCATCTGCTCGATCCTGACCCCGAGACCGGTCGAGTCCTGGGTGCCGAAGCGGCACCACTCGGAGCCGACGCAGGTCTTCACCGTGCGCAGCGCCTTGCCGTAGGCATGGCCCGAGACCATCCCCGCGGCGTTGAGGTCGGCCCACACCGCGGGCAGGTCCTCCTTCCTGATCCCGAAGATGTCGAGCCGCTGGCCGCCGGTGACCTTGACCATCGGCGCGTTGTACTTCTCGACCACGTCGGCGATCGCGCGCAGCTCGCGGGGATTGGTGATCCCGCCCCACATCCGCGGGACCACCGAGTAGGTGCCGTCCTTCTGGATGTTGGCGTGGAGCCGCTCGTTGACAAAGCGGCTCTTCTGGTCGTCCGCGTACTCGCCCGGCCAGGCACACAGCAGGTAGTAGTTGAGCGCCGGGCGGCACGCGGCGCAGCCGTCGGGGGTGGTCCAGTGCAGCTCCTGCATGACCTGCGGGATCGCCTTCAATTCCTTCTCGACGATCAGCCGGCGCGCGTCGTCGTGGGTGAAGCTGGTGCACTTGCAGAGCGATTTCGCGCCGACCTGGACCTCGTCGCCGAGCGTCAGCGCGAGCAGGCTCTCGACCAGCCCGGTGCACGAGCCGCAGCTCGCGCTGGCCTTGCACTGAGACCGGACCGCGTCGAGGCTGGACGCCCCGGCTGCGATCGTGGCGACGACCTTGCCCTTGGACACGCCGTTGCAGCCGCAGATTTCTGCGTCGTCGGAAAGCGCTGCAACGGCGGCGTTAGGGTCCGCGAAGGCGCCTCCCCCTAAGGCGAAGGCCTGGCCGAAGATCAGCCCGTCGCGGAGCTCCGAGATGTCCTCCTGCTTCCTGAGCAGGTCGAAGTACCAGCTGCCGTCGGCGGTATCGCCGTAGAGCACCGCGCCGACGACCCGGTCGTCCTTGAGCACCACGCGCTTGTACACCCCGCGCGCGGCGTCGCGCATGACGATGTCCTCGTGCCCGTCGCCGCCGGTGAAGTCGCCGGCCGAGAACACGTCGATCCCCGAGACCTTGAGCTTGGTCGAGGTGACCGAGCCGGTGTAGCCGCTCGGCGCGGCGACCAGGTGGTCGGCCAGCGCGCGGCACATCTCCCACAGCGGGGCGACGAGGCCGTAGCACTGTCCGCGGTGCTGCACGCATTCGCCGACCGCGAGCACGCTCGGGTCCGAGGTGACCATGTGGTCGTCGACCAGGATGCCGCGGTCGCACTCGAGGCCGGCGGTCTTGGCAAGCCTCGTCGATGGCCGGATGCCGACGGCCATGACCACGATGTCGGCCGGGATCTCGCGCCCGTCCTTCAGCCGCACGCCGCAGACGTGCCCGTCGCGGCCGAGGATCGCCTCGGTGTCGGCGCCGGTCAGGATCGTCTGCCCGCGGCGCTCGAGTTCGGTCTTGAGCAGCCAGCCGGCGGCCTCGTCGAGCTGGCGCTCCATCAGCGTCGGCATCAGGTGGACGACGGTCACGGCCATGCCGCGAAGGCTGAGCCCATGCGCGGCCTCGAGCCCGAGCAGGCCGCCGCCGATCACCACCGCGTTGCCGCCTTCGCCGGCCGCCGCGAGCATCTTCTCGACGTCGTCGAGGTCGCGGAAGGTGACCACGCCCGGAAGGTCGCGGCCGGGGACGGGGATAATGAACGGGTCGGAGCCGGTCGCGATCAGCAGCTTGTCATACGGCTCGACCCGGCCGGAGCGGCCGATCACCACCGAACGCTCGCGGTCGATATGATCGACGGGATCGCCTGCGACCAGCTCGATACCGTTGTCGGCGTACCACTCGACGGTATTGAGGACGATCTCGTCGAAGCTCTTCTCGCCGGCCAGCACCGGCGAGAGCATGATGCGGTTGTAGTTGACCCGCGGCTCGGCGCCGAAGATCGTGATCGAATAGCGCTCGGGATCGCGCGCGAGGATTTCCTCGACCGCGCGGCACCCGGCCATGCCGTTGCCGATCACGACCAGTTTCTCGCGCAGTGTCTCGCGAAGCGGGTTCGCCTTGTTGAAGCTCGTCGGTGCGTTCACTCGTCCCGTGCCTTCTCAACGCGCACGCAAAAAAGCCGCCAGGTGATCCCCGAAGGGCCAACCGGCGGCGCCATTGCCACGCTATGTCCTGTGAATCCGCGGTCCGGCTGTCGTCGCCCGCCTTTGGGCGAGCCGTTCCGCTTCAGCCTGCGATGTAACCGATTTTGGCCGTTCCCGGCAAGACTTTTTTGCAGTGCAGCAAAGATGAACCGGGTGCTACGACGATCCGAGCAACCCGAATTCGGGCCAGCGGAGCACCGCCAGCACCAGCGCCACGGCGAGCATCAGCGCGACGATTCGCCACTGCTGCGCAGTGCCGCGCTCGAGCAGCGGCCTCGGCGCGGGCACCAGCGCCGGGTTGGGATGCGCGAGGTCGTAAGTGAACTCGCTCAGCTCCTGGTAGCGCCGGGCCGGGTCGATCGAGAGCGCCCGCGCCAGCGCCGCGTCGACCCAGCCCGGCACTTCGGGATTGAGCTCGCTCGCCGGGCGGTAGCGCAGCTTGCGCTGGGCCGCAGCGGTGCTCGCTCCGGCCACCCCGCGTCCGTAAGGCAGCGCGCCGGTCAGCATCTGGTAGGCGATCACCCCGAGCGAAAACAGGTCGCTGCGCGGGCTCGCGGGCTCGCCGAGGAACAGCTCGGGTGCGGCGTATTGCACGGTGCCGGCGAAGATCGCCTGCTTCGCGAGCCCCGGCGCCAGCTCGGCGAGGCCGGCGACCTCGACCGAGCCGAAATCGATGATCCGCACGGTCCCGTCGCCGTCGATGAGCACGTTGCGTGGCCTCAGGTCGCGGTGGAGCATCTCGCGCCGGTGCAGCGCCAGCAGCCCCGCGGCGAGCTGGCCGATGACGTCGCGCACTTGCGCCAATCCGGGGCGCGGGTTGTCGGCCATCCATTGCTCGAGCGTCTGCCCCTCGACGAAGGGCGAGACCGCGTAGATGCAGCTGCGCGGGCGGTCGGGCGCCGCGCCGAGCAGGTTCTGGTGCGACACCCGGCGCATCGCCCAGTCCTCGAGCAGCAGCGCCGTCAGCTCGCCCTCGTCGGCCGCGTGGTCGGTCGAAGGCACCTTGATCGCCACGCGCCGCCCGTCGGCCTCGTCGCGCGCGAGGTAGACATGGCTGCGGCTGCCGGCGTGAATCTCGCGCAGAATCGCGTAGCCGTCGAGGCGGTCGCCGGCCGCGAGCCGCGGCGCGGGAGGCAGCGCCAGCCCGGCGCCGAGCAGTTCCCCCGCGTCGCCCGCCGGCAGCGCCTCGATGCGGACCAGCTGCACCGTCAGGTTGTCGCCGCTGCCGTTCGCCGCCGCGGCCTCGCAGATCGCCCGCGCGGCCTCGTCGAGGTCGGTCGCCTCCTCGGTCAGCGCCAGCGTCCCGGCCGCCGAAACGAACTCGTGGACCCCGTCGGTCGAGAGCATGAACAGGTCGCCCGGTTGCAGCGGCACCTGCCGGCAGTCGACCTCGACCGCGCGGTTCGCCCCTAGTGCGCGCCCGAGGTAGCTCTCGCCGCCCCCGAGCTCGACGCGGTGCGGCTCGGTCAGCGGCTCGATACGGCCCTTGGCGATCAACGCGATCCGCGCGTCGCCGACGTGGAACAGGTGCGCCATGCGCGATTTCAGCACCAGCGCGCTGAACGCGCAGATCAGCGCCCCGCGCTCGCGGTTCTCGCCTTCCTCGCGCGGGCGGTGCCGCGCGTTCTGCGCGTGCATCCACGAGTTGGTCGCGGCGATCACGCGCTCGGCGGAAGTGCGCACCGACCACGCGGGCGAGGTGCAGTAGTAGTCGGTCAGGAAGCTCTTGACCGCGGTCTCGGCCGCGGTCGCGCCGAGCCGGCTGGTGCTGATCCCGTCGGCCAGCGCGACGGCGATCCCTTTGGTCGGCCGATCGGCGCCCTCGGGAACGAGGGCGCCGTGGAAGTCCTGGTTCTCGGACTTCGCCCCGGCGGTCGAATACTGCCCGAGGGCGATCTCCAGCCGGCCGGCCGGACGGGGAGGGCGGTCCGGTCCGTCGCGAACCGCCCTCGCCGCCGACACGGTCACGCCACGCGCTGCAGCGCGGTCTCGGCCGCCTTGCGGCTCGGGCTGGTCCGCACGTGCGTGGCGTAGAGCGTCAGACCGGTGAAGGTCAGCCCGCCGACGAGGTTGCCGAGCACGGTCGGGATCTCGTTCCACCAGAAGTAGTCGATCACCGTGAACTCGCCGCCCATCATCAGCGCGGTCGGGAACAGGAACATGTTCACGATCGAGTGCTCGAAGACCATGTAGAAGAACAGCATGATCGGCATCCACATCGCGATGACCTTGCCGCTGACCTGGGTCGAGATCATCGCCCCGACGACCCCGGCCGAAACCATCCAGTTGCACAGCATGCCGCGCACGAAGATCGTCATCCAACCGGCGGCGCCGTACTCGGCATAGCCGAGCGTTCGGCCGACGCCGATCCCGGCCAGCGTCTTGCCGACCTCGCTCGGTTCGGTCGAGAAGCCGTAAGTGAAGTAGATCGCCATCATCACCGCGGTGGTCAGCGCGCCGGCGAAGTTGCCGGTGAACACCAGCCCCCAGTTGCGCAGCACCCCGCCCCAGGTGCACCCGGGGCGCTTGTCGAACACCGCCAGCGGGGCGAGCACGAACACCCCGGTCAGCAGGTCGAAACCGAACAGGTAGAGCATCACGAACCCGACCGGGAACAGGATCGCCCCGGCGAGCGGCTGCCCGGTCTGGACGTTGATCGTCACCGCGAAGGCCGCGGCGAGCGCCAGCGTGGCGCCGGCCATGTAGGCGCGGATCAGCGTGTCCTTGGTCGACATGAAGATCTTCGCCTCGCCGGCGTCGACCATCTTGGTCACGAATTCACTGGGTGCGAGATAGGACATCGGAACGATTCTCCCGTCAGAAGGCCACTTCGGCCTGGAGCCAGAACTTCTCGGTGTCGGCCGCGAAGGCCTCGGCGTCGTAGTTCGCGTACTTGGCCAGCAGCGCGACGGGCCCGACCCGGAAGCCGAGCGAGGCGTCCCACTCGCTGCCGTAATCGAGCCCGCCGAAGTCGGCCTCGAACTGGTGATAGGTCAGGTCCGCCTTGAGCCCGTGCAGGAACGGCACGCCGAGTGTCGCCCCGACCGTCGCGTAGTAGTCGCGCAGCCCCGTCGGCGGCGTGGTCAGGAACATGTCCGCCCAGCCGTTGAACGCGTGCAGCGTCGCCAGCGGCGTCTGGAACGCAGCGACGCCACGGTCGCTGCCGAGCTCCTCGTAGCCGGCGGCGAGCGTGACGCCGGACAGCGCAAAGCCGAGCTGGGCATTGAAGTAGTCGGCCTCGTAGTCGACCGGGTTGGCGCCGTGATCGGCCTGCCGCGCGTAGCTCGCGCTGCCGGTCAGCTTGCCGATCCCGGCCAGCGGCAGCTCGCCGCTCACCAGCCCGCCGTAAGTCTGGCTCGAAAACGCGACCCGTGTGTCGTAGTCGATCAGGTAGGCGAAGGCCTTGGCGTCGACCGGCCTGGTGTCGACCCCGCCGGCCAGGAACACGAAGTCGCCGTCGAAATGCTCGTTCGGGCTGTCGGCCCCGAACACCGTGCGCTGCGAGATCGCGTAGGTCGCATCGAGCGCGATCGGGCCGAGCTTCGCCTGCCCGCGCGCCGCGTCGTAGGTCTGCTCGTTCTGCCGCCAGCCGACGTTGCCGACGAACCGCGCGTTGTCGAGCACGATCCGCTGGCGGCCGATCGTCGCCCCGGTGCCGTTCCGCATGTAGCCGACCTGCAGCCGGTTGAGCTCGACATTCTCGGGGTCGGGAACGGTCGGGAACGGCTCGGCCCCGTTGCCGGGGATCGTGTCGTTGTAGTCGCCGACGATCGCTAGCGTGCCTTCGACCTCGCCGAGCACGGTAAAGCCCGAGGCTTTGAGCTCGAGCCCCGCCCGCACGCGCGCCGTCACAGCGTCGGCGCTCGCAGCGGCCGTGTCCTGATCGACCGTTTCGTAGCGCAGGCGCGCGGCGAAGATCGGGTCGAGCGTCACGCCTTCGCCGATCGGCACTGGCGCGCCGAAATCCTGTCCGGGCGCCGCGGTGGCGGCGAGCGCGGCGACGGCGGCAAGGCCGCCGGCCGCGAAACGGGCTGTCCTCATGTCTTTCCCCTTGGGCGTCTCTTGGTGCGCCATTCGGGCATCCTCTCCGGAGCGGACGGGGGCGCGGGGGCGGGCGCGGCCGCCCCCGCTCGCGGCGTCAGATGCGCGCCCGGCTCGCCTCGACCCAGCTCGAACGCCAGCGACCCTTGACGAAGGTCAGTCCGGCGAGCGCCACCAGCGCCAGGCCGGCGAAGATCAGGAAGCCTGCCGAGGAGCTGCCGGTGTACTTCTGGGCAAAGCCGAGCGACGAAGCGAGGTAGAACCCGCCGAAGCCGCCGGCGAAGCCGACCAGGCCGGTCATTACGCCGATCTCCTGGCGGAAGCGCTGCGGCACGAGCTGGAACACCGCGCCGTTGCCGATCCCGAGCGAGCCCATCACGACGACGAACAGGGTCAGCGCCAGCGGCAGCGTCGCGGGTCCGGTGGCGATCATCGCCAGCACCAGCGCGGCGACGATGTAGACCAGCGTCAGCGTTAGCGTGCCGCCGAACCGGTCGGCCAGCGCGCCGCCGAGCGGGCGCACCAGCGACCCGGTGAAGACGCACGCGGCGGTGTAGTAGCCGGCCACGACCGGGCTCAGCGCGAAGCTGTCGACGAACCAGATCGACAGCGAGTTCGACAGGCCGACGAAGCCGCCGAAAGTAACGCCGTAGAACAGCATGAACCACCAGGCGTCGTCGACCTTGAGCACCTCGGCATAAGCCGAGAGCGGCTTCGGCGCCGGCTGGTCGGGACTGTCCTTGGCGATCACGAGGTAGATCGCCAGCACCACGACGAGCGGGATCACCGCGAGCCCCATGACCGCGTTCCAGCCGAACCACTTGGCGAGGATCGGCGCGAACAGCGCCGCGAGCACGGTGCCCGAATTGCCCATCCCGGCGAGGCCCATCGCCTTGCCCTGGTGCTCGGCCGGGTACCACCGGCTGGCGAGCGGCAACGCGACCGCGAAGCTCGCGCCGGCGAAGCCGAGGATCACGCCGATCGCGATCGTCCCGGCAAAGCTGTCGATTCCGAACCACCAGCCGACGAGCAGCCCGGCGATCACGATCAGCTGGTTGAGCGTGCCGGTGGTCTTCTGGCCGATCCGGTCGACCAGCACGCCGTTGACCAGCCGCAGGACCGCCCCGGCGAGCGTCGGCACCGCGACCATCAGGCCCTTCTCGGCCGGGTCGAGGCCGAGCTCGGCGGAGATGATCGGCGCAAGCGGGCCGAGCATGACCCAGACCATGAACGAGACGTCGAAATAGAGGAACGCCGCCAGCAGGGTGGGACTGTGCCCGCACTGCCAGAAGGCCTTGCCCGACGGTCGGTCGGCCTCAGGTGAACTCGCGGTCGTTGTCATCGGCGCATTCCCCTTCGCGAGCGGACAACGCGAAAAAGCCGCCTCGACCTGGTCCCGGAGGACCCAATCGGGCGGCTTCGTTGCCACGCTGGACTAATACGAACCGCGGAAGCCTGTTCGCCCCGCGACGTTGGGGGCGGCTTCCGCTGCGCCGATTCGTAACCGATTTGCTGCACCCGCGTAAAGATACTTTTTGCGGTGCAGCAAGAAGAGGGCTCAACCGAACGATTCGATGTACCCTTCGATGTCGTCGGGATCGAACGACCGGCCGTCGAAAAAGGTGTTGTTGGCCAGGATCATCGAGCCCTGCTGCGCAGTCACCGCGGTCGGCCGCGCGAGGCTGCCCTCGACCTTGGAACTGGCCCCGGGCAGCAGGTCCCCGGTCCCGGCGAGGGCACTGCGGTAAACGTCGGGCCGGAACACGCGCGCCGCGGCTGCGGCATCTTCGGGCGAATAGGCGAGATGGTCCCAGCGGACCAGCTGGGTGTAGAGCCACTCGGCCTGGCTGACCCACGGGAAGTTGGCCGCCTCGCGGTGCTGGAACATGAAGTCGGGATAGGCGACCGGCGGCGCGCCCTGCAGCAGGACCAGCCGGTCGGAGATCGCGTTGAGGATCAGCGAGGGATCGGCGTCGATGTACTCGCGCCGCGCGAGGATCGCGGCGTTGGCCTCCCAGTTGGCCGGGTCGACGAAGTGCGCGCCGGCCTTGCGCATCGCCCGGATCAGCGCCTCGGCGGCCGGACGGCGCGCCTCGAGCACCGGCGCGCGGAACGCCAGCACCTTCTCGACTCCGCGGCGCCAGATCTGCGCCGTGGCCAGCACGATCACGCCGACCCCGCGCGCCACCGCGGCGCTGTTCCACGGCTCGCCGACGCAGGCGCCGTCGATCTCGCCGGTCTCCATCGCGTCGGCCACGAACGGCGGCGCGACGGTGACGATCTCGACGTCCTCGTCCGGCCGGATGCCCGAGGCCGCGAGCCAGTAGCGCAGCATGTAGTTGTGGCTCGAGTAGCGATGGACCACGCCGAGATGCAGCCGCTTGCCCGCCGCCTTGCGCGCCCGCGCCTCTTCGGCCAGCGCCGCGCCGACCGCGGCCGGATCCCCGAGCCGCCCGGGCTCGGCGA
>JAEZES010000268.1 GCA_023432995.1 Pseudomonadota bacterium | reverse complement strand
GGCCGTGGCAGGCGACGCAGGCATTCTCCGCGCCGGCGCCCGCGCCGCTCAGCGCGATCAGCTCGCCGGTCGCGGCGAAGCGGTCGGCCGATTCCATCGAACCCGGCACGCAGCCCGCAACCGCGAGCAGGCCGAGGGCGGGTGCGAGAGTGAGCGTTCGCGCCATCTGCCGGAGGTAACCGGCGCATGGGGTGGTGGGTGCCGCTGGGGGCGCCCCCGGCGACCAGACGGGGGAGAACGCTTGCCACGCCTCGATCTCATCGTCCCGCTCGCGCTCGCGGCGGCCGCGTGCCAGCCGCCTCCGGCGAGCGGGACCTCGGCGTCCGCGGCGAGCGTCGAGCGCGGCAAGCGGGCGATCGAGCGGGTCGGCTGCGCGGCATGCCACACGATCGAGGGCATCGACTGGCCACGCGGCCGCACTGCGCCGCTGCTCGCGGGGGTCGACCGGCGCGGTCTGATCGCGGGACGCCTGCCGGCGCGGCCCGACGTCCTCGCCGCCTTCGTCCGCGACGCGCCCTCGCTGGTCCCGGAAACCGCGATGCCGGCGATGCCGCTGAGCGAGGCCGAGGCGATGGACGTCGCCGCCTTCCTGCTGGCCCGGGGAAACTGACGTGCTCGAGGGCTGGCCTCCGCCGATCCTCGACCCCGCCGGGCCCTATGCCTGGCCGGTCACGGTGCTGTCGTGGGTGCTGCTGGCGATGGCGGCGGCGGTGCTGCTGGTGGTGCTGGCGGCGCTGTGGCTGGCGCTGTTCGGCGGCGAGCGGGCGCGGAAGCGGGTCGGCGGCACGAGGATCGTCTGGCTCGGCGGGATCGTGTTCCCGCTGGTGGTGCTGACCGGGCTGCTGATCTACGGCCTGTCGCTGACCGCGAGCCTGTCCGACCGCATCCGCGGCGACGAGATGCGGGTGCGGGTCACCGGCGAGATGTGGTGGTGGCGCGTGGCCTATCTCGGCGGCGACGGGCGGCCGGTCATCCACGACGCCAACGAGCTGCACATCCCGGTGGGCGAGCCGGTCGTGCTCGAGCTCGAATCCGCCGACGTGATCCACAGCTTCTGGGTGCCGCGCCTGTCAGGCAAGCTCGACATGATCCCCGGGCGGCGCAACCTGATGCGGATCCAGGCCGACGAGCCCGGCCAGTTCGGCGGGCAGTGCGCCGAGTACTGCGGCGGGCCGCACGCGCTGATGGGGTTCGTGGTGGTGGCCCACGAGCGCGAGGAGTTCGACCGGCTGATGGCTGAAAGGCTGGCCCGCGAAAGCGCGCCCCCGCCGGCGGCCGATCCGCGCGGCGCCGAGCTGTTCGCCTCGGCCGGGTGCGCGGCCTGCCACCGGATCGCCGGCACCGAAGCCAACGGCCTCGCCGGACCGGACCTGACTCACGTCGGCAGCCGCCGGACGCTCGGCGCCGGCATCTTGCCCAACAATCGCGGCACGCTGATGGGCTGGATCGGCAACAGCCAGGCGATCAAGCCGAACAACCGCATGCCGCCCTACACCGTCCTTTCGGCGGACGAGCTGCAGGCGATCACGAGCTACCTGGAGCAGCAGCGGTGAAGTCCGAGACGGGCTTCGATCCGGCCCTGCTCGACCGCTTCCCAACCGACGAGCCACGCCCGGACGACGAGCTGGCGAAGCTCGAGCAGACGTGGCGCGCGCCAAGGGGCTGGGGTCTGCTGACCGCGGTCAACAACAACTACATCGGCGTGTTCTACGTCGGCGCGGCGTTCCTGTTTTTCGTGCTGGCGGGGATCCTCGCGCTGGTCATGCGCGTGCAGCTGGCGCTGCCGCTGCAGGGGGTGCTGCCGCAGGAGACCTACAACCAGTTCTTCACCATGCACGGCACGCTGATGATGTTCCTGTTCGCGGTGCCGATGATGGAAGCGCTCGGGGTGCTGCTGCTGCCGCAGATGCTGGCCGCGCGCGACCTGCCCTTCCCGCGGCTCTCGGCCTATGCGTTCTGGGCCTATTTCGTCGGCGGCACGTGCTTCTTCATGTCGCTGTTCTTCGGGCTCGCGCCCGACGGCGGCTGGTTCATGTATCCGCCACTGACCGGCACGACCTACTCACCCGGGATCAACGCCGACTTCTGGCTGCTCGGCATCGGCTTCATCGAGATCTCGGCGATCGCCGGGGCGATCGAGATCCTCGTCGGGGTGCTCAAGACCCGTGCGCCGGGAATGACGCTCGCGCGCATGCCGCTGTTCGCGTGGGCGATGCTGGTGTTCGCCGGGATGATCCTGATCGCCTTTCCGGCGGTGATCCTGGCGACGCTGCTGCTCGAGCTCGAGCGGGCGTTCAACTGGCCGTTCTTCGACGCCACGCGAGGGGGCGACCCGATGCTGTGGCAGCACCTGTTCTGGTTCTTCGGCCACCCGGAGGTCTACATCATCTTCCTTCCGGCGGCGGGCCTGACCTCGATGATGGTCTCTGCGCTCTCGCGCACCCCGCTGGTCGGCTACCAGCTTGTCGTCCTCGCGCTGCTGGCAACGGCGTTCATCAGCTTCGGGGTGTGGGCACACCACATGTTCACCACCGGCATGCCGACGCTGTCGATCGGCTTCTTCGCCGCCGCCAGCATGGCGGTGAGCCTGCCGGCGGGGGTGCAGGTGTTTGCCTGGATCGCGACGCTGGCGGTCGGCAAGCCGCGCTACAACACCCCGACGCTGTTCGTGATCGGCGGGCTGGTGACCTTCGTAATCGGCGGCCTGACCGGCGTGATGGTGGCGATGGTGCCGTTCGACTGGCAGGTGCACGACACCCACTTCATCGTCGCCCATCTGCACTACGTGCTGATCGGCGGCGCGGTGTTCCCGGTGTTCGCCGGGCTCTACTACTGGACGCCGATGATGAGCCGGCGGGCGCTGTCCGAGCGGCTCGGCAAGTGGGTGTTCTGGCTGATGTTCATCGGCATGCAGGTGACCTTCCTGCCGATGCACCTGACCGGGTTCATGGGCATGCCGCGGCGGGTCTACACCTACCTGCCAGGGATGGGGCTCGAACCGACCAACCTGATCTCGACCGCGGGCGCGTTCATGCTCGGCGCCGGCGTGGCGCTGTTCGTGTTCGACCTCGCGCGCAACTTCCGCTTCAGCGCCGAGGGCAACGCCGGCAACGTCTACGGCGGCGGCACGCTCGAGTGGTTGCCGACCGGGCTCTATTCGACGCGCAGCATTCCGGTGGTGCGCAGCCGCGAACCGCTGTGGGACCAGCCCGGCCTCGCGCGCGACGTCGAGGAGGGCCGCTACCTGCTGCCCGGCACCGCGACCGGCCTGCGCGAGACGATCATCACCAGCCCGCTGAGGGCCGAACCGCAGTACCTGCAGATCATGCCAGGGCCCTCGGCCTGGCCGCTCCTCGGCGCGCTGTTCACTGCCGGGTTCTTCCTGCTGCTGACGATCCAGGCCTACACTCCGGCGGTGATCAGCGGGATATTGGCCGTGCCGGCGATCATGCGCTGGCTGTGGGAGACCGACCGCCCGGTGGCCGAAGCCGAGGTCGACATCGGCGGCGGGATTCGCCTCCCGACTTACGCCACCGGCTCGGGCACGCACGGCTGGTGGGCGACCGTCATGCTGCTGGCCGTGGTGGCCATGGTGTTCCTGATGACCGTGTTCGGCTTCCTGTTCGTCCTCGGCGTGCATCCGCAGTACTGGTCCGACTACGGCGGCGAAGGCTGGGCGCTGCCGCTCGCCGCGCTCTACGCCGTCGCAGCAGGACTGACCTTGCTCGGCCGCTGGCTCTTGCGCCGCGAAGGAAGCACGCACTGGAGCCCGGCGACGCAAGTCCTGCTCGCCGGCGTGGCGATCGCGCTAGCCTGGGGCCTCGACCTCGCGGCGTGGCGGGACGCAGGCCTCGATCCCGAGCTCAGCGCCCAGGCGGCCCTGATCATGGCGTTCCTCGCGCAGCAGGGCGCGCTGGCGGCGGTCTCGGTGCTGATGGTGATCTACCTGGCGATGCGGACCAGCCGCGACCTGATCGTGCGCCCGCGCAGCGTCACGTTCGACGTAATCTCGCTGTTCCTGATCTACGCCGCAGCCCAGGGCGCAGCTTCGGCGCTGCTTACCCGGCTCGTGCCCGGAGGCTGGTGACGTGCGCGCGTGGGCGATCCTGCTGGGCGGGCTCGCAGTCTGGGCGGCCCACTTCTTCGCGCTCTACGCGATCGCCAGCGTGTTGCCGGGGCGGCCCGAGGCGCACGGACTGGTGCTCGCGGTCACGATCCCGGCAATCGCCGCCGACGCGATGATCCTGTGGAAGACGCTCGGCGCGGGGCGCCGGCCCGACCCGCTCGACGACTGGATCGTCCGCCTCGGGGCATTCGGGGCGGCGATCTCGCTGGTCGGCGTCGCTTGGCAAGCCATTCCGGCGATAGCACTCTAGGTCATTGCCCTTTCCCGATCTCGACGACCAGCCGCTTTCAATCCTGTTCCTGCTACTGGGCGTCGCGGGGGCCAGATAGGAAAGCTCGTTAATTCAAGGCATTCAGTGTTACAGCTTGTCCCGGATCATCCATAAACTCCCTCCGAAGGCAGAGGTCACAGGCTCGAATCCTGTCGGGTGCGTCAAAGCCAGAGGGCCCTCCGCAAGCAGGGCCCTCTTGCTTTGCCGCAGCCACGAGCGCGCCCGGTTCCGACCCCGAGCTTCCCGGCAGCCGGTCGAGTTTCCACGCCCGGGACCACGGTAAAACCACGGGCGCTACCACTTCCGCTCACACGACGCCGATCCAGAGCCGGTGCGCCGGTGCCAGGCAGGCGCCGCGTCGGACGAAGCGGAGATCTGGCTCGCCGCGAGGCGCCCTGTGGCGGCCTCGGACGGGCCGCCCCCACTCCGATCGTCCGTGTCCATGCCATTCAGCGGTCCGGCGACCGAGCCGGCCGTGCAACGGATAGGGAGTATTGCAATGAAGACGTTCCTGCTGGCGAGCAGCCTGCTCGCGGCCGCGGCCGCCACTCCGGCCCTTGCCCAGACCGCCCCTTCGCTCGTGATCAAGCAGGTCAGGGTCGAATACGGCGACCTCGACCTCGCCACGACCGAGGGGGCCGACGCGATGCTGGCCCGGCTGACCGGCGCCGCTTCGAAGGCCTGTGGCGGCCGGCCGCCGATGCCGGTGTCCGATCCCCTGGCGCCGTCCAAGCAGCGCGCCTATCGCCTGTGCAAGGTTGCCGCGATCGACGACGCCACGCTCGCGCTCAACGCTCCGCTGGTGCGCGCGTTCTGGCTCGGCAACGACGAGGCGGTTCGGTGCGGCGACGCGGCGCGGCGGGCGACCGCCGACTGGCTCAGGCT
>JAEZES010000222.1 GCA_023432995.1 Pseudomonadota bacterium | reverse complement strand
GTTCCTGTGGTGGCGCGGCCGGGTCGCCGATGCCGCCGCGCACGCCGCGCGCGCACGCGGGTAGGCGCGCCGCTGCCGCCGTGGCATCGTGGCCTCGGGTTCGCGCGGAGATGGCTATGAGATTCGCAACCCTGGGTTGGGCCGCGGCGCTGGCCGCGGCTCCGCTGGCGGCACAGCCACAGGCCGCATTCCCGTCGTGGATGGCGGGCGCCTGGGCGGTGACCGACGGCGATCGCTGGACCGAGGAATTCTGGACCCACGCGCGCGGCGGGGTGATGATCGGCGCCTCGCGCGAGGGCAGGGGCGAGACGCTGCGCACCTGGGAATCGATCCGCATCCTGCGCAAGCCCGACGGCTCGCTGGCTTACATTCCCATGCCCAACGGCGGGCCGCCGGTGGAGTTCGCGATGGTCCGGCAAGACGAGCGATCGATCGAGTTCGCCAACCCGGCGCACGATTTTCCGCAGCGCATCCGCTACTGGCGCGACGGAAACGGGCTCCACGCCGAAATCGCGCTGATCGACGGCAGCCGGGCCGTCAGCTGGAGCTACACACCGCTCGGGGGCTAGCTGGCCAGGCCGGACTGTGGCGTCCTCCCGCGCGGACCTGTCGGCGTGGTCAACGGGCAATTTACCTGACGAGGCAAGACGACCTTAGGCACGTTGGTCAAGCGGGCCACAACCCGTGAAGCGATATTTGCGCACGCAGGTCGCGATAATACGTACGAGGGAGTGCCGTGTGCGCAGGCCGCATCCCTATTTCGGACGACTCAATCGCCGCGAGGAGCTTCGCAAGCTCGAGCCCGGCCAGCGAACCGCGTGCGAGCCGCTCATCAAGCCCAAGGACGAACCGGGGATCCTGTGGGCCCCGTTCCGTGAGGTCCCGGAGCAGACCTGACCTCGGACTTCGACGCTTCGTACCGCGCGTTCGAGCGGGCAACATTTGAACCGAGCGTTGAGTCCAGATCGGGCTCGACCGGCCGCGATCACTCGGAGCGATCGGCCTGTCGGTTCATGTGCCGCCGCACGTTGCGGAGCTTGCTCTCGGCCGGCATGTTCGGAATGCCGTCGTAAAGGCTGCCGAGGTAGCCGAGGTCGAACGGGGTCAGCTGGTCCGGCTTGGGACCGTCGCCATCGAACAGGCTGAGGATCGTCGGGGCTTCGGGCTCTCCGCGCGTTTCGCGGGTGAAGGCGAAACCTCGCATGGTAGCGTAGTCGGCCAACTGGAGCAGCGTCTTGTCGCGCACCTGCTCGCGGTCGAAGATGACCAGCACCGAGTAGATGTCCTCGCGCAGCGGAAAGTAGATCCGCGAATGTGACGCCGAGCCCCTCGCTTCGGGCGGCATTCCCATGGTCGCGGCCACACCGCTATCCGGATCGAAGCTCAGGACCCGTTCGGGGGCGGTGTCCTTCGAGGACCGCTGGGGTGCGGGCGCCCCGGTGTTTGTCCGCATGACCGTATTGGTCCAGACGCGCGCCGCCGCGGACGAGTCGAGCAGCTCGCCGCGCGAGTCGACCGAGAGCCCGGCCAGCATGTAGCCCTGCCGGCGGGCGAGCTCGGACATCTGCCCCTGCGGATCTTCGACGAAGGCGACGATCAGGTTGGGCTCGCAGGTCCCGTCGTCCTTGTGCAGCCGGATCTTGAACCGCTCGGCGTTGGCCCGGATACGCTGCACGATGAACGCGGCGCTGTCCTCCTCCATGCCGAGAACTCCGGGGCAGAGCCGGTCCTCGATTCGCGGAAGCGGGTTGTCGCGAGGACTGCCGATGATCGAGATGTTGCGCGCCTGGGCCGCGATCTCGCTGTCGGTCGGCGGGTCCAGCTGCCCACGAACAACGATGTTGGGGTCGGATTGCTGGGGCGGCGTTTGCGCGAGAGTGGCCGCGCTCGACAGGGCGGCTGTCACGAGGGCCGTGCAAAGACCAAGGCGAAGCGTCAAGTTCTTCTCCCCCGTCACGTGACTTGACGTGGCTTGGCAGGCTATAACACCCCTCCTGCCGTGGCAACCTCGGCGGCAGAACGAAAAAAAAGGGCGCCTGAGCGGCGCCCTTCGGGAACGGTCAGCGCGCGCGCTCAGCCTTCGGCGTACTCGGCGAGCACGGTCAGGCCCTTGGCACTGACTTCGGCAAAGCCGCCGCGCACCTCGATCGTCTCGGGCGCGGCGCCTTCGCTCTTGAACACCAGCATGGCGCCGTCGCGGATCGTCGACATCACCGGCGCATGGCCCTCGAGCACGCCGAAGTCGCCCTCGGTGCCGGGGACCACCACCATGTGGACGGTCTCCGAGCGGACGAGCTGCGAGGGGGTCACGAGTTCGAACTGCAGCGGCATCGATCAGGCCTCTTCGGCCAGCTTCTTGGCCTTCTCGACCGCTTCCTCGATCCCGCCGACCATGTAGAACGCCTGCTCCGGCAGGTGGTCGTACTCGCCTTCGACGACGGCCTTGAACGACTTCACCGTGTCCTCGACCTGGACGAACTTGCCGGGGATGTTGGTGAACACCTCGGCGACGTGGAACGGCTGGCTGAGGAAGCGCTGGATCTTGCGCGCGCGGGCGACGACCAGCTTGTCCTCTTCCGACAGCTCGTCCATCCCGAGGATGGCGATGATGTCCTGCAGCGACTTGTAGCGCTGCAGCGTCTCCTGGACCTTGCGCGCGGTCTCGTAGTGCTCCTGGCCGACGACGGCCGGGGTCAGCACGCGGCTGGTCGAGTCGAGCGGGTCCACCGCCGGGTAGATGCCGAGCTCGGAGATCGCGCGGCTCAGTGTGGTGGTCGCGTCGAGGTGGGCGAACGAGGTCGCCGGCGCCGGGTCGGTAAGGTCGTCCGCGGGCACGTAGATCGCCTGCACCGAGGTGATCGATCCCTTGGTGGTCGAGGTGATGCGTTCCTGCAGGTTGCCCATGTCGGTCGCGAGGGTCGGCTGGTAGCCCACCGCCGAGGGGATGCGGCCGAGCAGCGCCGACACTTCCGAGCCCGCCTGGGTGAAGCGGAAGATGTTGTCGACGAAGAACAGCACGTCCTGGCCTTCCTGGTCGCGGAAGTACTCGGCCATCGTCAGGCCCGAGAGCGCGACGCGGGCGCGGGCGCCCGGGGGCTCGTTCATCTGGCCGAATACCAGCGCCACCTTCGACCCGTCGGGAGTCGGATTGCCGTTGGCGTCCTTGGCGATAACCCCGGCGTCGAGGAACTCGTGGTAGAGATCGTTGCCTTCGCGGGTGCGCTCGCCGACGCCGGCGAACACCGAGACGCCGCCGTGGCCCTTGGCGATGTTGTTGATCAGCTCCTGGATCAGCACGGTCTTGCCGACGCCAGCGCCGCCGAACAGGCCGATCTTGCCGCCCTTGGCGTAGGGCGCGAGCAGGTCGATGACCTTGATGCCGGTGACGAGGATCGAGGCCTCGGTCGACTGGTCGACGAACGGCGGGGCCTCGGCGTGGATCGGCGCGGTCATGTCCGATGCCACCGGGCCCTGCTCGTCGATCGGCTCGCCAATCACGTTGACGATGCGGCCGAGCGTCTTCGGGCCGACCGGCACCGAGATCTGCGCACCGGTGTTGGTCACGGTCTGGCCGCGGGTCAGGCCTTCGGTCGCGTCCATCGCGATGGTGCGCACGGTGTTCTCGCCGAGGTGCTGGGCGACCTCGAGCACCAGGCGGTTGCCGTTGTTGTCGGTCTCGAGCGCGGTCAGGATCGGCGGCAGCTCGCTCTCGAAGGTCACGTCGACGACGGCGCCGATGACCTGGGCGACGGTGCCTTCGGTGGTCTTGTTGAGCACGGGGGCGGTGGCCATTGTGGTTTCCTTGGCTTGAACGGGCTTAGAGCGCTTCGGCGCCCGCGATGATTTCGATGAGTTCGGTGGTGATCGCGGCCTGGCGGCTGCGGTTGTACTGGATGGTCAGCTTGTTGATCAGCTCGCCGGCGTTGCGCGTCGCGTTGTCCATCGCGGTCATCGATGCGCCCTGTTCCGAGGCGGAATTCTCGAGCAGCGCGCGCAGCACCAGCGTCCGCAGGTAGCGCGGCATCAGCTCGGCGAGGATTTCCTCTTCGCCGGGCTCGTACTCGACCGCGGCGGCGTCCTGCACGCCTTCGGGCGGGCCGGCGATCGGGATGATCTGCAGGCTGGTCGGAACCTGCAGCAGCGCCGACTTGAACTTCGAGTAGAACAGGTGCGCGACGTCGAACTTGCCGGCCTCGAACAGCGCGGTCAGCTCGTCGGCGACTTTCGCCGCTTCGTTGAACCCGGGCTCGCGGACCTCGGTCGTGTCGAACTGGGCGACGATCGCATCGGGCCAGGCGCGGCGGATCGGCGCGCGTCCCTTGCGGCCGATCAGGTAGAACTGGACGGTCTTGCCTTCGGCCTTGAGCTCGGCGGCCTTGGCCAGCGCGGCCCGGACGATGTTCGAGTTGAACGCGCCGGCGAGGCCCTTGTCCGAGTTGGCGACGACCAGCAGGTGCCGCTGGTTGCCGCCGGTGCCGACCAGCAGCTTGGGCAGCAGGTCTTTGGCGCTGGCCTTGCCCGCGAGGCTGGCGACGACCGCTGCCAGCCGCTCGGAATAGGGGCGCGCGGACTCCGCCGCGGCCTGCGCCTTGCGCAGTTTCGCCGCGGCGACCATCTGCTTGGCCTTGGTGATCTTCTGGGTCGACTTGACCGAGTTGATCCGGGCCTTGAGTTCCTTGAGCGAGGCCATCTATTTTCCACCGCGGGGGGCAAAAATAGGGACAGTCCCTGTTTTTGCCGCTCCCTCCAAAACGATACGAACGTCGAACGCGAAAATAGGGACTGTCCCTATTTTTGCGTTAGGCAAACTGCTTGGCGAAGGCGTCGAGCGCGGCGACCGTGCGGTTCTTCACGTCGTCATCGAAGTTGCCGCTGTCGCGAATGGCGGCGAGCACGTCGGCGTGCTTGTCGCGCATGAAGCTCAGCATCGCCGCCTCGTACTCGGTGACCCGGTCGACCGGGATCGCATCGAGGTAGCCGCCGGTGCCGGCGAAAATCGACACGACCTGCTCCTCGAACGGCATCGGGTTGAACTGCGCCTGCTTGAGCAGCTCGGTCAGGCGCGCGCCGCGGTTGAGCAGCTTCTGCGTCGCCGCGTCGAGGTCCGAGCCGAACTGCGCGAACGCGGCCATCTCGCGATACTGCGCGAGCTCGAGCTTGATCGAGCCGGCGACCTTCTTCATCGCCTTGGTCTGCGCGGCGCCGCCCACACGCGACACCGACAGACCAACGTTAATCGCGGGACGGATGCCCTGATAGAACAGGCCCGTCTCGAGGAAGATCTGCCCGTCGGTGATCGAGATCACGTTGGTCGGGATATAGGCCGACACGTCGCCCGCCTGGGTCTCGATGACCGGCAGTGCGGTCAGCGAGCCGGCACCGTTCTCGTCGTTCATCTTGGCCGCGCGCTCGAGCAGGCGGCTGTGCAGGTAGAACACGTCGCCCGGATAGGCTTCGCGGCCCGGCGGACGGCGCAGCAGCAGTGACATCTGGCGGTACGCGACGGCCTGCTTCGAGAGGTCGTCGTAGACGATCACCGCGTGCATGCCGTTGTCGCGGAAGTACTCGCCCATCGCGCAGCCGGTGTAGGGCGCGAGGTACTGCAGCGGCGCCGGCTCCGAGGCGGTCGCGGCGACGACGATCGAGTAGTCCATCGCGCCGTTCTCTTCGAGCTGGCGGACGATTTGCGCGACGGTCGAGCGCTTCTGGCCGACCGCGACGTAGATACAGTAGAGCTTCTTGCTCTCGTCGTTGCCGGCGTTGATCTGCTTCTGGTTGATGAAGGTGTCGATCGCCACCGCGGTCTTGCCGGTCTGGCGGTCGCCGATGATCAGCTCGCGCTGGCCGCGGCCGATCGGCACGAGCGCGTCGAGCGCCTTGAGCCCGGTCTGGACCGGCTCGTGCACCGACTTGCGCGGGATGATGCCCGGCGCCTTGACTTCGACGCGGCGGCGCTCGGCCGCCTCGATCGGGCCCTTGCCGTCGATCGGGTTGCCAAGCGCGTCGACCACGCGGCCGAGCAGGCCCTTGCCGACCGGAACGTCGACGATGGTGCCGGTGCGCTTGACGCTGTCGCCTTCCCTGATCTCGGCGTCCGAGCCGAAGATCACGACGCCGACGTTGTCGGCCTCGAGGTTGAGCGCCATGCCCTGCACGCCATTGCCGAACTCGACCATCTCGCCGGCCTGGACCTTGTCGAGGCCGTGCACGCGCGCGATGCCGTCGCCGACCGACAGCACCGAACCGACTTCCGAGACTTGCGCCTCGGTGCCGAAATTGGCGATCTGGTCGCGGATGACCTTGGAGATTTCTGCGGCGCGGATTTCCATTGTTAGCCTTTCATCGCTTGCGCGAGGGAATTGAGACGCGTGCGGATCGAGTTGTCGATCCGCTGCGAACCGATGGTGACGACGAGGCCGCCGAGCAGCTCGGGGTCGACGCTCGTCTTGAGCTTGACCGTGCGGCCTTCGCGGGCGCGGAGCTTCTGCTCGAGCGTGGCGATTTGATCTTCGCTGAGAGGATGAGCCGATGCGACTTCCGCGGTGACTTCGCCGCGCTGCGCTGCGGCAATGGCACGAAACGCGCGGATCACCGCCGGCAGTTCGCCGACGCGCCGGTTCTCCGCCAGCACGCCGAGGAAGTTACGGGTCAGCCCGTCGAGCGCCAGGCTGTCGCCAAGGCCGGCGAAGACCTGCCCGAGCGCCTTGCGGCTGACCTCGGGATTGCGGATCAGCGCGCGCAGCTCGGCCGATTCGGCGAGGACCCGGTCCAGCGTCTCGAGATCCGTCTCGACCGCCGTCACGTTGCCGGATTCGCTCGCCAGCTCGAACAGGGCGGCAGCGTAACGGCCTGACAGGCTGGCCTTGATACTTGCGGAAAGCTCCACGCGACAGGGTCCCCTGGTGAACGGAATTGTGGTCTGCCGACGAGGGGCGCTGCGTCAGCACCCCGGCAGGGCAGGCGCGCGCCTAGCATCGGGTTGGCGGGGATGCAAGCGGGGCCCGAACAGGGGGTTCCGGCGAGCCGCAAATCGCCCCGGCTCGGGGGCGCGACGGCGGATGAGACCTCAGCGCCCGACCGTCCGGCAGCGGTACATGATCCGCTCGTTGGGTCGCTCGGGGAGCAACGCGAGGATGGTATCCTGCTGGGTGCCGAGCTCGAGCGCGGCGTCGCGCCCGGCGCCGCAGGCGGGCGCGGTGAAGCCGCCGCGGGCGGCGCGCGCCCGCTCCATGGCGTCCCGCCCAAGCAGGTAACGTTCGACCCGGTACTCGCGCGTCGCCGGGTCGAAAGTGTTGACCGAGACCACTTCTTCCTCGTCGGGCACGAACACTCGGCGCCAGATCCCTTCCGCCAGGCCATACTGCGTGCGGCCGTTGACGCAGCCGTCAGCCTGCCAGTCGAGCGGCAGGTCGGCCGAGGCGGTACCGGTCACGCGGCTTCGCTCGGGATCGAGCACGCAGACCAGTGCGCCGCTGGTCGAGGCCGTGACCGGCCCGCGGTCATTGGCTTCCATTTCCGCGTGCAGGAGTTCCTCGAGCCGGCCGTCGACTTCGTCGAACCCGGGCCGCAGCGCCCAGGCGAGCACCGCGCCGCCCAGTGCGAGGACGCCGGCGGCGGCGACGAACTTCAGCCGTTGCTGATCGCCTCGCTCGTGCAGCACGAACGCCGCGCCGCCCGCGCCGAGCGCCACGATCAGCAGCAGCAGGGCCAGCGCGAGGCCGTTCTCGCGCTCGGCAATCAGCGCGAACTCGACGTTGCGGCGCTCCTCGTCGCGGCGACGGGCGAGGGCGCGTTCATTGGCCTCGGCTCGCGCCTGGGCGACCATCTGCTCGCGCTCCGCGCGCGCGCGTTCCTCGGCATCGAGGTCGGCGAGGCTGCGGCAGGGCATGCCGTTGACTTGCGGCGTGACGTTGTTGGCACGGAGGAAGGTCAGCAGTTCGCGCGCCGAGACGGCGAAATAGAACTCTGCCTCGGCGCCGCTGCTCTCGGCGCCGAAGCTGTTGACCCCTATCACCCGGCCGCAATCGTCGAGCAGCGGGCCACCGCTGTTGCCGCGGGCGATCGCGGCGGTGTGCAGCAGGGAGTCGAAATCGCGCGTCGGCCGGCGTCCGGCGAGCGCGCCGGTACTCTTCACCGGCGGCTGGGCGCGGAAAATGTCGCCGATCGAGAGGCCCTGGGCCCGGTCGACGTTCATCGGGTAACCGACCGCGGTAACCGAGCCGATGTCCGACGGCGCGTTGGTGGCGATCGTCAGCGGCGGCAAGCGCATTGGCGCCGTGGTAGAGAGGAGCGCGAGGTCGTTGCGCGGACTGACGGAGACCAGCCGGCCGTAGACTGCGTTGCCGCCCTCGGGCGGGACAATGCCGATGGCGAGCTCGCTGTCGGCTCGGGCGTCAGCCACGACATGGGCGTTGGTGACGATCGTCTCCGCCCCGACGGCGAAGCCCGTGCCGTGCGAGACAGGAACGATCTGGTCGCCGTCGATCTCGACGATCACCACTCGAACGACGCCGCGCGAGGCGGCGTTGATGTCGGCCGGATCGGCCCGCGCGGCGGTGGCCGCGAGCGCCAGCGCCATCGCCGGCAGGAACCGGACAAGGAGGTGCAGGTGCCGGGAAAGCGAGCGGATCATGCGGTGCCTTCTCGCGACGATCGGCTTTGAGCGCAAGCGGCGGGACGCATCGCCGCCGCACGACCGATACCACAGGGCCCGTTTCGAGGAGACGAAGCCATGACTTACCGTATCGCCGGGCTCGACCCGGCGTTGTTCGCGCCGCTGTGGCACATGAACAGCGAGGATCTCGCCGCCCGGCGCGCGCGCCGCATCACGGCCACCGCCGATCGGGGCTTTCCGTGCCGCGTGTCGCTCGACGACGCGCGGAGCGGCGAGGCCCTGATGCTGGTCCATCACGTCCACCACGACGTCCCGGGCCCCTACCGTTCATCGTTCGCGATCTTCATGCGCGAGAATGCCGTGCAGGCGGCTTACGAGGACTGCTGCCCGCCATGCTTCACCGGCCGGACGCTGAGCTTGCGCGGGTTCGCTGCCGATGGCGAACTGGCCGAGGCGAGGCTGGCGGCGGAGGGGGAAGCCGACGCGGCGATCCGCGCCCTCCTTGCCAACCCGGCCATCGCCTATATCAACGCGCACAACGCCGCGGCCGGCTGTTTTGCCGCGCGGATCGAGCGAGACGGACAATGAGCGCCCCCGCGATCATCGATGACGAAGCCTGGGAGGCGGTGCTGCGCCGCGACCGGGCGTTCGACGGGCGCTTCGTGACCGGCGTGCTCTCGACCGGGATCTATTGCCGGCCGAGTTGCGCCGCGCGGCATCCGGCGCGCAGCAACGTGCGCTTCTTCGCCGACGGCGCAGCGGCTCGCGCGGCCGGCTTGCGCCCGTGCAAGCGCTGCCTGCCCGACGACGTCTCGCGCGACGAACGCGCCGTGCTGACGGCGATCGCGGCGATCAAGCAGACCGAGGAGCCGCTGGCGCTGGCCGACCTCGCCGCGCGCGCCGGCTACTCGCCGCCGCATTTCCAGCGCGTGTTCACGCGCGCCACCGGGCTGTCGCCGGCCGCCTATTCACGCGCGCTGCGCGCCGAGCGCGCGCGCGAGGCGCTGGCGGCGAACGAACGCGTGACCGACGCGATCTACGATGCCGGGTTCGAAAGCCCGAGCCGGTTCTACGAAGCGATGGAAGGAAAGCTGGGCATGGCCCCCTCTGCATGGGTCCGCGGTGGCGCCGGCACGACGATCCGCTGGGCGGTGGTCGACAGTTCGCTCGGGCCGATGCTCGTCGCGGCGACCGAAAAGGGCGTCTGCCGGCTGTCGTTCGGGCGCGGGCGCGAGGAGCTCGAGCGGCTGTTCCCCAACGCCGACCTGGTCGCGGGCGGGCCGGAATTCGAAGGCCTGCTCCAGCGCGTGATCGCCGCGGTCGATGACCCGGCGAGCGGGCGAGACATCCCGGTCGACGTGCGCGGCACCGCGTTCCAGGAGCGCGTGTGGCAGGAGCTGCGGCGCATCCCGCCGGGCGAAACCCGGTCCTACGCCGAGATTGCGGCGGCGGCCGGCAACCCGCGTGCAGTGCGCGCGGCCGGATCGGCCAACGGCGCCAACCATGTCCCGGTGCTGATTCCGTGCCACCGCGTTGTCAGATCGGACGGCTCGCTCGGCGGCTACGCCTACGGGCTCGAGATCAAGCGCAAGCTGCTCGAACGCGAAAGAAAATAGGGACTGTCCGCATTAAGAAAATAGGGACTGTCCCTCGTCCTGGTGGAGAACGGATCATGACCGCGAAACGCGAGGCCTTTGCCGCGCTGCACGTGCCCGGCGAGCCGGTGCTGCTGTACAACATCTGGGACGTCGGCAGCGCCAGGGCAGTCGCCGCGGGCGGCGCGAAGGCGATCGCCACCGGCAGCCACGGCGTCGCCGAGGCCAACGGCTACCCCGACGGGGAAGGAATGCCGTTCAACCTGTTCCTCGACGTCACGAGGAGGATTGCGCAGGCGGTCGAGCTGCCGGTCACGGCCGACTTCGAGGGCGGGTTCGCGGTCGATGCGGCGCGGGTCGGCGAGCACGCGCGCTACCTTGCCGAGACCGGCGTGATCGGCTGCAACTTCGAGGACCAGGAGATCGGCGGGCCGGGACTGCACCCGATCGCCGAGCAGGCGCGGCGCGTGGCGGCGGTGGTCGAGAGCGGGCTGTGGGTCAACGCCCGCACCGACCTGTTCCTGCGCAAGCTGATCGCTGGTGAGAATCCCAACGATCGTTCGCTGCTCGGCGAGGCGCTAGAGCGGGCGCACGCCTATGCCGAGGCGGGCGCGCACAGCTTCTTCATTCCCGGCGTCGGCGACGTCGGGCTGGTTGCCGAGATCTGCGCCGCGTCGCCGCTCCCGGTGAACGTGATCAAGGGCGATGCGCTGGCGATCCCCGATCTCGCGCAGGCCGGTGTGGCGCGGATCAGCTGGGGGCCGCGCCCGTGGCGCTGGGCGATGGAGCGGCTGACCGAAGAGGCCAAGGCCCTCTACACGAAGCTGTAAGGGTCGATATCGACGGCAACCCGCACGCCTTGCGCGAACTGCAGCGCGCCGAGCCAGTCGCGGATCACCTTCTGCACCTCGGCGCTGCGGCGCGCGTTGAGCAGCAGGCGGTAGCGGTAGCGGCCGCGCAGCAGCGACAGCGGGGCCGGGGCCGGGCCGAGAATCATCACGTCGTCGAGATGCGGCCGGGCCGCGCCGATGCGTTGCGCCGCCTCGCGCGCCTCGGCTTCGTCCTCCGACGATATGATGATCGCCGCCCAGCGCCCGAACGGCGGCGCTCCGGCATGGCGGCGCGCCTCGGTCTCGGCCGCATAGAACGCGTCGCGGTCACCTGCGGCGAGCGCGGCGATGACCGGGGCCTCGGGATGGCGCGTCTGGATCAGCACTTCGCCGGGCTTCTCGCCGCGCCCGGCCCGCCCGGCGACCTGCGCCACCTGCTGGTAGGTTCGTTCGGCCGCGCGCAAGTCGCCGCCCTCGAGGCCGAGATCGGCGTCGACCACCCCGACCAGCGTCAGCTCGGGGAAATGGAAGCCCTTGGTGACGAGCTGCGTGCCGACGATCACGTCAATCTGGCCCTGCTCGACCTGGGTGACGAACTCGGCCGCCCTGTCGGGCGAATTGAGCGTATCCGACGTGGCGACCGCCAGCCGCACGCCCGGCAGCAGTTCCTCGACCTCGTGCGCGATGCGCTCGACCCCAGGTCCGCAGGCAACCAGGCAGTCGGGCTCGCCGCATTCGGGGCAGCGGTCGGGCGGCGCCGTCTCGTGCCCGCAGTGGTGGCAGGCGAGCCGCCGGCTGAGGCGATGCTCGACCAGCCAGGCGCTGCAGTTGGGGCACTGGAAGCGGAAGCCGCATGAGCGGCACAGCGTCAGCGGGGCGTAGCCGCGGCGGTTCAGGAACAGCAGCGACTGCTCGCCCTTGGCCAGTCGGTCGTGCAGGGCATCGAGCAGGCGAGGAGCGAGCCAGCGGCCGCGCGCGGGGCGCTCCTCGGTGAGATTGACGGTGTGGATCTGCGGCAGCTCGGCGCCGCCGAAGCGCGACGGCAGGACCAGCTTCTCGTAGATCCCGCTCTCGGCCATCTGCAGGCTCTCGAGCGCGGGCGTGGCGGACGAAAGCACGACGGGAATGCCCTCGAAGCGGGCGCGCATCACCGCGACGTCGCGGGCGTTGTAGCGGACGCCGTCGTCCTGCTTGAAGCTGATCTCGTGCGCTTCGTCGACCACGATCAGGCCGAGCTTGGCGTAGGGCAGGAACAGCGCCGATCGCGCGCCGACGACAACTTGCGCCGTGCCCGCGGCGATGGCGCGCCAGGCCCGGCGCCGTTGGGTCGACTTGAGCGAGGAATGCCATGCGACTGGGGCCGCGCCGAAACGCTCTTCGAAGCGGCGCAGGAACGCTTCGGTGAGTGCGATTTCCGGAAGCAGGACAAGCGTTTGCTTGCCCTTCCTGAGACATTCCGCAATCGCCTCGAAGTACGTCTCGGTCTTGCCCGAGCCCGTCACGCCGTCGAGCAGGAACGGCGCGAAGCCGCCCTGGCGCACCGACGCCACCAGCCTGTCGGCCGCCGCCTGCTGGTGCCCGGCAAGGGCCGGCGTCGCGAAATCCGCCTCCGCCGACGGATATGGCCGGTCGCAATCGACTTCGACCGGCTCGAGCACACCCTGGTTGACCAGTCCGCGCAGCACGCCCTCGCTGACCCCGGCGATCCCGGCGAGCTCGCGAATCGTCGCCTGCTCGCCCTCGAGCGCCTCGATTGCCGCAAGACGCTGTGGCGTCATGCGCTCGGGCAGGCCGTCGGTGAGACGGTATTCGATCGTCGTCGCCGGGCCACGCAGCGCGCCGCCGCTCGCCAGCACCATGCGCGCGACCGAGGCGAGCGAGGCGCAATAGTAGTCCGCGGTCCACTCGATCAGCCGCCTGAGCTCGGCCCGCAGGGGCGGCACGGGCAGCACGGCCAGCAGCGGGCGCAGCTTGGCGTCCGGAACCTCGGTCGCCGGAAGCCGTTCGGCCTCCCAGACGATTCCGACGATCTGGCGGGGTCCGAGCGGGGCGACCACGACCGAGCCCGGCCCGACCTCCATCCCCTCCGGAACGCGGTAGTCGAGCGGACCGAGCGCGGCGTTGAAGATGATCAGTCGGGCGCGGTTCATGCGAAGCCGCCTATATGGGCGGGCGCCTGGTAACGGGGCAAGCGCCCGACAGGAGAAAGCACAGGACGATGCCCCCGAAACCGATACACTCCCGCCGGACTTTCATCGCCGGCTCGCTCGCCGGCGCGGCCGTGCTGGCGCTGCCCGGGTGCGCCACGACCGGCACGATCAGCTTCACCGAGGCGATCCGCCGGCTGCTGGTGCTGTCGAGCGAGCGTGCGTTCGTGCGCCTGACCGCCCCCGGCGGCTACTGGGACCAGCAGGTGCAGCAGGTCGGCCTCGACCGCTTCTTCGGCAACCGGGGCTCGGTGCTGGCCAACATCCTCACCTCGGCGCTGTTCAAGAGCCGGCTCGAAGGCGTCGTGGCCGACATGGCGATCGACGCCTCCTATCGCGCCGCACCGATCGTGGCCGATGTCGTGCGGACCATCGGCTACGCCAACGCGATCGACCTGATCCGCGGCGGGCCGACCGCGGCATCGGCTTTCCTGCGCCAGGAGATGGGCGCCGCGCTGATCGACGCGATGGTGCCCGGCGTCGGCGAGGCGCTGCGAGTCGCGCAGGATCCGCTGATCGGCCAGCTCATCGCCGGGCTAACCGGCGTCGATCTCGGCGGCATGGCGACGACCTTCGCGCGCCAGGTCGACGACGCGATCTGGAACGAGATCGCCCGCGAGGAAGCGGCCATCCGCGCCGATCCTTACGCGACCCGCGATCCCGTGCTGATCGGCGTGTTCGGATCGGAGTCGGCGTTTTAGCCCCGCTGGACGCAGCGCTTCGCGCCGCGCCGCTTTCTTGCTAGCAGGCGCGCCGCATGGCCGACGAATCCCCTCTCGACCGGTTCCGGACCGCGCTTACCGGCGCCGCCCGGGCCATCGGGCACGATCCCGAAGTCGAGGTCGCCTGGACCTCGGAGGCGCCGACGATGCAGGGCAAGTCCCTGCGTGTGCCGATGCCCGGACGCACCCTGCCGCGCGACCAGGCGCGCGAGGCGCGCGGCTTCGCCGACAGCTTAGCCTTGCGCCTGCGGCACCACGACGAGGCGCTGCACCGGCGCGGGTTGCCGGCCGAACCGGAGGCGCGGGCGTGCTACGATGCGATCGAGCGCGTGCGGTACGAGGCCCTCGGCGAGAACAACTACGCCGGGATGCGCGACAATCTCGCCGCCGCGACCGAGCAGCGCACCGCGGCGGACCCGATCGTGCGCGCGACGGGCGCGGCTGAAGTTCCGCTGCACAGCGCTCTGGCGCTGCTGCTGCGCGAGCAGCTGACCGGGCAGCCGGCGCCACCAGCCGCGCGCGAGGCGGTCGAGATGGTGCGCCAGTTCGTCGAGAGCCGCACCGGCGACGACTTCGAGCGGCTCGCGTTGACGCTCGACGACCAGAAGGCGTTCCAGTCGCTGGCGATCGACATGCTGCGCCATCTCGAGCTGGTCGAGGCCGAGCCCGTCGACGAGAGCGGCGACGACGACGGTGACGAGGACGAGCCCGGCGGCGAGGACGAGAAGGGCGAGGACGAGGACGACGACGGCAGCAACGAGCTGCGCCAGGAGCAAGTCACCGGCGACAGCGGCGAGGGCGAGGGCGACGAGGAGACCACCGAGGAGGTCGAATCCGAGACCGAGATGAGCGAGGGTGAGCCCGGCGAGGAGGGCGAAGAGGGCACGATGCCCGTGCGCCCCAACCGCCCGTGGACCGACCTGCCCGAGACGTTCGACTACAAGGTCTTCACCGAGGAGTTCGACGAAGTCGTCGAGGCCACCGAGCTATGCGACTTCGAGGAGCTCGACCGCCTGCGCGCCTATCTCGACAGCCAGCTGACCGGGCTCCAGGGCGTGGTCACGCGGCTCGCCAACCGGCTGCAGCGGCGGCTGATGGCGCAGCAGAACCGCTCGTGGGACTTCGACCAGGAGGAAGGCCTGCTCGACGCCGCCCGGCTGGCTCGGGTCGTCGTCAGTCCCAGGCACTCGCTGAGCTACAAGGTCGAGCGCGACCAGGAGTTCAAGGACACCGTCGTCACGCTGCTGATCGACAATTCGGGCTCGATGCGCGGGCGGCCGATCTCGATCGCCGCGATCAGCGCCGACATCCTCGCGCGCACGCTCGAGCGCTGCGGGGTCAAGGTCGAGATCCTCGGCTTCACCACGCGCGCCTGGAAGGGCGGGCAGAGCCGCGAGAAGTGGCTCGCCGGCGGCAAGCCGGCCAACCCGGGCCGGCTCAACGACCTGCGGCACATCATCTACAAGAAGGCCGACGAGCCGATGCGCCGCGCGCGCAAGAGCCTCGGGCTGATGATGCGCGAGGGGCTGCTCAAGGAGAACATCGACGGCGAGGCGCTGATCTGGGCGCACAACCGCCTGCTCGCCCGGCCCGAGGACCGCCGCATCCTGATGGTCATCTCCGACGGCGCGCCGGTCGACGATTCGACGCTGAGCGTGAACTCGGCCGGCTATCTCGAGACGCACCTGCGTAAGGTCATCGAGTGGATCGAGAAGCAGAGTCCGGTGCAGCTGGTGGCCATCGGCATCGGCCATGACGTCACGCGCTACTACCGCCGCGCCGTCACCATCGTCGACGCCGACCAGCTCGGCGG
>JAEZES010000212.1 GCA_023432995.1 Pseudomonadota bacterium | reverse complement strand
CACGCGCCCCGCGAGACTCGCCGGGGCCGCAAAGCCCAAGCTTTCCGGCCCCTTTGCTGTTCGACGGAGTCGCGCCCCGGCGGCGCCGTCGGTCGCGTCAGCGCGCGGCAAGCCTGTCGAGGAGCGGGCGGATCGGCGTGACGTCGTAGCCGGCTCGCGCCGCGTCAGCCGCGATCGCGTCGGGATCGCGGCCGTCCTGCGCCTGAGCCAGCGCCCAGAGCAGGGTCGAGCGCGTGCCCGATCGGCAGTAGGCGAGCACTGGCCCCCGCGCCTGCGCGAGCGCCGCGGCCATGGCCTCGACTTGCTCGGGACTGAAGCCGGCATGGCTCACCGGGATCGCCACGTAGTCGATCCCCGCCGCGCGGGCGGCCGTCTCGATCGATTCCCCGGGCACCTGGTCCTCGGCCTCCCCCTCGGGACGGTTGTTGACAATCAGCGCGATCCCCCGAGTTCCGGCCTCGGCGACGTCGTCGGTCCCGATCTGCGGACTGGCCCAGAAGCTGGCCGAAACCTGTCGAAAGTCGCTCACGATGCGCTGTCGTTGGCGGCGGCGGCGCGGGCGCGCCGGTTGCGTTTGATCATGTTCAGCACCTCGACCGCGACTGAGAAGGCCATCGCCGCGTAGATGTAGCCTTTGGGGACATGGAACCCGAAGCCGTCGGCGATCAGCACCAGCCCGATCATGACCAGGAACGCCAGCGCCAGCATCACCAGCGTCGGGTTGCGGTTGATGAACTCGGCGAGCGGGTCGGCCGCCAGGAGCATGATGGTAACGGTGATGACCACCGCCGCCACCATGATCGGCACATCGTCGGTCATGCCGACGGCCGTCAGGATCGAGTCGACCGAAAAGACCATGTCGAGCGCGATAATCTGGACGATCGCGCTACCGAAGGTGAGCGTGACCGTGCCCCTGGTCTTGTCGAGCAGCTCGCCGGAGTCGCCTTCGGGATCGATATTGTGATGGATCTCCTTGGTCGCCTTCCACAACAGGAACAGGCCGCCGGCCAACAGGATCAGGTCGCGGCCCGAAAACGCCGTTTCGAATGTCGGGCCGCCGTGAGCGCCTTCGGCACCCGCGAGGCCGAGGTCAAACAGCGGAGTTTGCAGCGTGACGATCCAGCCGATCAGCAGAAGCAACGCGATGCGCATGATCAGGGCGAGAATCAGCCCGATCCGGCGCGCCCGCTGCTGCTGGTGCTCCGGCAGCCGGCTCGAGAGAATGGCGATGAAGATCAGATTGTCGATCCCGAGCACGACCTCGAGCACGACCAGCGTCAACAGGGCCGCCCAGGCCGCCGGGTCCGAAAGCAGCGCCAAGATGTCCATAGCCGGCTCTTCGCCGATACCCCCAGACAAGGCAAGTGCCGGCGCCAAGTCAGGGGCTTCTAAGCGCTGCAACCTTAAATCGTTCGCACAATGGTTTTTTGTAGGCTATACGTCGCCGTCTGAATGGAGCGGGGGGACTCCACGCTTCCGTCTGGCGGGCTCGCCCGCGTCGCCGGACGTCACCAGAGGGCGAGACGAAGGTAAGTTCGGTTCATGGGTTACGACAGAGGTCGTCGCGGCCGGGGGCGCGACAAGCGGGATGGTTTCGGGGAGGAAGGCTTCGATCCGTTTGCGGAGGGAGGCCCGCCCCGGTTCGGGGGAGATGACTGGCGCGGCGGTGGCGACCGTTTCGGCGAGCGGTCGGACGGCCCGCGTGGCGGCGGTTTCGGTGGCGGACCGCGCGGGGGCGGCTTCGGCGGCGATCGCGGCGGCTCGGGCCCTCGCGGCGGCGGCATGCCGGCCCAGGTTGTCGGAACCGGTCAGGGCAAGGTCAAATTCTTCAATGCGCAGAAGGGCTTCGGCTTCATCCAGCGCGATGAGGGGGGTGAGGACGTGTTCGTCCACATCAGCCAGGTCGAGCGCGCCGGGCTCGAAGGGCTGGCCGAGGGTCAGGAGCTCGCCTTCAACCTGGTCGATCGCGGCGGCAAGATTTCGGCAGCTGACCTCCAGATCGTCGGCGACGTTATCCCGGTCCAGCAGAAGCCTGCCGGGCCTCAGCGCCAGCTGACCGGCGACAAGGCGACCGGCACGGTCAAGTTCTTCAACTCGATGAAGGGCTTCGGCTTCATCACTCGCGATGACGGCAAGGAAGACGCGTTCGTGCACATCAGCGCGGTCGAACGCTCGGGTTTGCCGGGAATCAATGAAGGCGACCGATTCGAGTTCGACCTCGAGGTCGACCGACGAGGCAAGTTCTCCGCGGTCAACCTTGTGCCCGTTCAGAGCTGACCTGCGACGGATCATCGTCCGAGCCGTGCCCGGTTTGACCGGGTTCAGCCAAGACCATAAACGGATGCCACGAGCGGCCTCCCGGTTCCATCCGGGGGCCGCCATTCGTCGTTGCGCCAAGCGCTTTCCATAGGAATACCGCCATGTCGATTACGCCGCTCATGCCCGTTTACCCCAGGTGCGAGGTTCGCCCGGTGCGCGGCGAACACTGCCACCTGATCTCGGAGGACGGCACGCGGTACCTCGATTTTGCCGCGGGCATCGCGGTCAACCTGCTCGGGCATTCGCACCCCGGCCTGATCGGCGCGATCCAACAGCAGGCCGCGACGCTGATGCACGTCTCCAATCTCTATGGCAGCCCGCAGGGCGAGCGCCTCGCCCAGCGGCTGGTTGATCTGACTTTCGCCGACACGGTGTTCTTCACCAACTCGGGCGCCGAGGCCGTCGAATGTGCGATCAAGACCGCGCGCGCCTACCATCAGTCGGCGGGCAACCCTGAGCAATTCGAGCTGATCACCTTCAACAACGCCTTCCACGGCCGGACGATGGCGACGATCAGCGCCTCGAGCCAGGAGAAGATGCACAAGGGCTTCCTGCCGCTGCTGCCGGGCTTCACCTATGTCGAGTTCGACGATCTCGACGCGGCACGCGCGGCCGTCGGTCCCCACACGGCCGGCTTCCTGGTCGAGCCGATCCAGGGCGAAGGCGGGATTCGAGTGGCCTCGCAGGCGTTCCTCGAGGGGCTGCGCGCGCTGGCCGACGAGCACGACCTGATGCTGGTGTTCGACGAGGTGCAGACCGGCGTCGCGCGGACCGGCACGTTCTACGTCTACGAACAGTATGGAGTGGTGCCCGACATCCTGGCTACCGCCAAGGGCATCGGCGGAGGCTTTCCGCTCGGCGCCTGCCTCGCCACCGAAAAGGCCGCGCGGGGGATGACCTTCGGCACGCACGGCTCGACTTACGGCGGCAATCCGCTGGCCATGGCGGCCGGCAATGCGGTGCTCGACGCCGTGGCCAACGACGAGTTCCTTGCCGACGTGCGCGCGAAGGGCGAACGGCTGCGGACGCGGCTCGAGCAGTTCATCGGCAATTATCCGGAGCTGTTCGAGGAAGTTCGCGGCAAGGGCCTGATGCTCGGACTGAAGATGAAGGTCGAGCCGCGCGCGTTCATGCAGCACCTGCGCGACAGGCATCAGCTGCTGACGGTCGCCGCCGGCGACAGCACCGTGCGGGTGCTGCCGCCGCTGGTGATCGGCGAGCCCGAGATCGACGAATTCTTCGACAAGCTGTCCGCGGGCGCCGCCGACTTCAGCCCGCCCGAGGCAGCCTGATGGCATTGCGCCACTTCCTCGACCTGTCCGACGCCGGCGGCGATGCGCTCGCGGCGATGATCGGCGACGCGCTCGATCGCAAGGCCGCGCGCCGCGGCTGGCCGAAAGGGCGGCCAGATCCCGACAGGCCGCTCGACGGCCACGTCCTGGCGATGGTGTTCGAGAAGAACTCGACCCGTACGCGCGTCAGCTTCGATATCGCCATCCGCCAGCTCGGCGGCACGCCGCTGGTGCTCGACTCTGCGACCAGCCAGCTCGGGCGCGGCGAAACGGTCGCCGATACCGCTCGCGTGCTGAGCCGCATGGCCGACGCGATCATGGTGCGGACCGACGATCACGCGAAGATCGAGGACATGGCCCGCCACGCCACCGTCCCGGTGATCAACGGGCTCACCGACCGGTCGCACCCGTGCCAGATCGTCGCCGACCTGCTGACCATCGTCGAGCAGGGCAAGCCGCTGCCGGGGCTCGAGGTCGCGTGGCTGGGCGACGGCAACAACGTGCTGCATTCGATCGTCGAGGCGGCCGGGCTGATGAAGTTCAACGTCCGCGTCGGCACGCCGCAGGGCTACGAACCGGACGAGGGCATCGTCGCCCAGGCGCGCGCGCAGGGTGCGCGGATCACGGTGACTCGGGACCCGCTCGAGGCCGCCCGCGAGGCCGATATCGTCGTGACCGACACCTGGGTGTCGATGGGCCAGCAGCACGCCCACAACAAGCTCGCCGCGATGGCCCCGTTCCAGGTCAACGGGCCGCTGATGGCGGCGGCCAAACCCGACGCCCGTTTCCTTCACTGCCTGCCCGCGCACGTCGGCGAGGAAGTCAGTGCCGAGGTGTTCGAAGGTCGTCAGTCGGTGGTGTTCGACGAGGCCGAAAACCGCATCCACGCGCAGAAATCGATCCTGCTGTGGTGCTTCGGACGGCTGTCGTAGCTTAACTTCGGCCAGCTCGACCCCATATCGGCGCCATGAACGATCGCACGGCAGGCCCTGTCGCGGATGGCGACCGTCTGGTCAGCTTCACGATTCCCGGCTGCCACGCGCGCGGCCGCATCGTCAGGCTCGGCCCTGTGCTTGAGCGAATTCTTGCCGCTCACGAGTATCCCGCACCGATCCAGCACCTGCTTGCCGAGGCGCTGGTCCTGACCGCGCTGATGGGCGGACTGCTCAAACGCGAGGGCAGTCAGCTGACGATGCAGGCGCAAACCCGGAACGGCGTGGTCGAGCTGCTCGTCTGCGACTACCGTGACGGCGAGCTGCGCGGCTACGTCAAGCACGATCCGGCGCTCCTGGCCGAGCTGGCCGGCGCGCCGTCGCTGCCCGAGCTGTTCGGCGAGGGTCATCTGGCGATCACGTTCGAACTCGCCGCCGGCAACCGTCGCTACCAGGGCGTGGTCCCGCTCGAAGGCGGCTCGCTGACCGAAGCGGTCGAGGCCTATTTCGCGCGAAGCGAGCAAGTGCCGACGCTCATCCGCAGCGCGGTCGCGCTCGACACCAGGCCGTTCGTCGCCGGAGGCCTGCTGATCCAGCATCTGGCCGAGGGCGAGGAAGGACGCGAGCGGCTCCATGTGCGGATGGACCACCCCGAGTGGGAACATGTCGCGGTTCTCGCCCATTCGGTCCAGCGCGAGGAACTGATCGACGGCGCCCTTCCGCTCGAGAGTCTGATCTGGCGGCTGTTTCACGAAGAACCGGAGGTGCGCGTCCAGGCTTCGGTGCCGCTGGCGCGCGGGTGCCGCTGCTCGATCGTCCACTTCGAGGAAGTGCTTGCGCGCTTTCCCAAGGAAGACCGCCGCGACATGCGCGACGAGAACGGCATCATTCTGGTCGATTGCGCGTTCTGCTCGCGCGAGTTCGCCATTCAGGACTAACGACCATTCTTAACGATTCGTCGTATGTACGGGGCGGTTGGCCGCTGAAAGCGTTTGTGATACCGGAGCGCCTGATCGAACGGAGCAGAGCCATGCGAACGGGATTCGAACCGCGTGACTTGTGGCAGGCCGGGGCCGTGCTCGCGGCCGTGACGCTGGCGGCTGCGCCGCTCGAGGCGCAGGCGCCCGAGCTGGCGATGCTCGATACCCTGACCAAGGGGGCCTGGAACCTGCGCATCCGCGACGACGGCACGCAGCGGCGGATCTGCGTGCGCGACGGCCGCGAGTTCATCCAGCTGCGCCATCGCCAGAGCGGCTGCAGCCGGTTCGTCGTGCAGGATGGCGCCAACGAGGTGATCGTACAGTATACCTGCCGCGGCAACGGCTACGGTCGCACCTCGATCCGCCGCGAAGGGGCCGGGCTGGTCCAGATCCAGAGCCAGGGGATCGAGGGCGGAACGCCGTTCTCGTTCAGCGCCGAGGCTCGTCACGCGGGCAGCTGCTGAAGCGCCGGGGCTTGCCGAGCGCGGCGCGGCTGCCTAGCCCGGCGCAATGGCTGGCGCCCAACCTGAAGCTGTCGTGCTGCTCTCGGGCGGTCTCGATTCGATGGTCGCCGCGGGCCTCGCGCGCGAGCGCGGCTTCGCACTCAACGCGCTGACGATCGACTACGGTCAGCGGCATCGCCGCGAGATCGACGCGGCGCGGACCATCGCCGGGGCGCTCGGCGCGACGCGGCATGTCGTCCTGCCGCTCGACCTGCGCCAATTCGGGGGCTCGGCCCTGACCGATGACCTGGCGGTTCCCAAGAGCGGCCTTGCCGAAGGGATACCCGTCACTTACGTGCCGGCGCGGAACCTGATCTTTCTCTCGCTCACGCTCGGCTGGGCCGAGGCGCTCGGCGCGCGCGACATCTTCATCGGCGTCAACGCGCTCGACTACTCGGGCTACCCCGACTGCCGTCCCGAATTCATCGCCAGCTTCACCGAGACCGCGCGGCTGGCGACGAGGGATGGGGTCGAGGGCCGGCCGTTCGCGATCCACGCGCCGCTGCAGCACTGGAGCAAGGCCCGGATCGCGCAGGAAGCCTTCCGCCTCGGGCTCGACCCGGCGATGAGCTGGTCGTGCTACGACCCTGCCCCGGGTGGGCGCGCCTGCGGCCTGTGCGACAGCTGCCGCCTGCGTCGCGCCGGCTTTGCCGAGGCCGGGGTGCCCGACCCGACGGACTACGCCGCCTAGTGGACCCGGCGCTGCAACCCGGCGAGGACCGGCGGGTGCCCGGCTACGGCTGGTACGCGCTCGGCGTGCTGTTCCTCGTCTATCTGCTCAACTTCGTCGACCGCCAGATCCTCTCGATCCTCGCCAACGACATCAAGGCCGACCTGGGCCTGACCGACGCCGAGCTCGGCTTCCTCTACGGCACCGCGTTCGCGATCTTCTATGCGCTGTTCGGCATTCCGCTCGGGCGGCTGGCCGACGGCTGGAACCGCACGCGCCTGCTCGCCGCGGGGCTGGCCCTGTGGTCGCTGATGACCACGCTGTCCGGTCTCGCCCGCAACGGCACCGCGCTGGCCGCGGCGCGCGTCGGGGTCGGCATCGGCGAGGCCACGGCCAACCCGTGTGCCTACTCGCTGATCGCTGACTGGTTTCCCCAGCGCCTGCGGGCGACCGCGCTGGCGGTCTATTCGTCGGGCTTGTTCGTCGGCAGCGGACTGTCGCTGCTGATCGGCGGGCTCGTCGTGCAGGGCTGGACCGCTGCCTGGCCGACCGGGGCGCCGCTCGGGCTTGCCGGCTGGCAGGCGGCGTTCATTGCCGTTGGGGCGCCGGGCCTGCTGCTCGCCTTGTGGGTGCTGTCGCTGCGCGAACCGGTCCGCGGCGCGTTCGAGCAGACCGCCCCAGTCGTCGATCCGCGGCCGTGGCGCGCCTTCGCCGGTCACCTGCTGCAGGTCGTCCCGCCGTTCACGGTCCTCGGCGC
>JAEZES010000195.1 GCA_023432995.1 Pseudomonadota bacterium | reverse complement strand
CGCTCCCTCCCCAACCTCGCTTAAGGGGGAGCCTGTGCCCCGCCCGTCAGGCGGCGCGGCTCGAGCCGGGGCCGGTCTCGACCTGGCGGAAGCGCGGGAGCGAGGCGGGGCCGGCGGTGCCGAGCAGCTGCGGGGTCGCGTAGTGCCCGGGCGGCAGCGCCTGCAGCGGCATGCCGGCGGCGGCGAGCGCGTAGGGCGAGACGCGGTGGCGGGTGCACAGGCCGTCCGCGCCGTCGCTGATCAGTTGGGTCTCGAACTCGACCCCCTGCGTCGCCTGGTGGCTGCGGCGGACGCTGGCGACGACCAGCTGGCCCTCGCCGAGGTCGAGCACCAGGTCGGTGCCGACCGGCACGTCGAGCAGGCCCTCGATCATCGCCCCGGTGCGCGACAGGTTGCGCAGCACCGCGTCGTAGCGGTAGTCCTCGTGGATCACCCCGATGCGGCGGAACAGCGTGCGGCGCTCGGCGCGGTGCTTGGCCGGGCCGTGCGGCTTGTAGGCGAGATCGTCGGAGTTGAGCTTCTCGAGCACTTGCGCCTGCGGCACCGCGCGCGAGTAGATGAACCCCTGGACGTTGGTCGCCGCGAGCGAGCGGATCAGCGCCAGCTCGTCCATCGCCTCGACCCCCTCGGCGGTGGTCTCCATGTCGAGCGCGCGGGCAAGGCTGACGATGGCGGTGATGATCGCCGCGTTGGTGTTGTCCTTCTCGGTGCACCCGCGGACGAAGCTCTGGTCGATCTTGATCTTGTCGAACGGCGCCTTGCGCAAGTAGCCGAGCGACGAATAGCCGGTGCCGAAATCGTCGAGCGCGAGCTTCACGCCGAGCTTCTTCAGCCGCTTGAACATCTGCTCGACCGCGTGCGCGTCGCCCATGAACACGCTCTCGGTGATCTCGAGCTCGAGCCGCTCGGGCTTGAGCCCCGAGGCGGCGAGCGCCTTGGTCACCACGCTCGGCAGGCTGTCCGACGAGAACTGGTGGGCCGAGACGTTGACCGAGACCGTGAGGCTGCCCGGCCAGGCGGCGGCGTCGGCGCAGGCCTGGCGCAGCGCCCACTCGCCGAGCGGGCCGATCAGGTTGGTCTCCTCGGCGATCGGGATGAACACTGACGGGCTGATCGGCCCGCGCTCGGGGTGGTGCCAGCGCATCAGCGCCTCGAACCCGGTGACGATGTTGTCGCTCGTGCGCACGACCGGCTGGTAGTGCATCTCGAGCTCGCCTCGGGCGAGCGCGTCGCGCAGGTCTTCCTCGATCTCGCGCCGCTCGTGCGCCGAGTCCTTGAGGTCGTTCGAATAGAACCGGTACTGCCCGCGGCCTCCGCCCTTGGCGGCGTAGAGCGCGAGGTCGGCGGCCTTGACCAGCTCGTCGGACTCGATCCCGTCGTAGGGCGCGATGGCGACGCCGATGCTGGTGCCGATGATCGCCCGCATGCCGTCGATCGAGTACGGCTGCGACAGCATCTGGATGATCCGCTGGGCGAGCTCGCCGAGCTGCCCGCGGTCGTCGAGGTCGGGGATGACGATCTGGAACTCGTCGCCGCCGAGGCGGCCGATCTCGGCCGGGGCCGAGACGATCCGCTGCAGCCGCTGCGCGACCTGCTTGAGCAGGTCGTCGCCGGCCGGGTGACCGAGCGTGTCGTTGACCTGCTTGAAGCGGTCGAGGTCGAGCATCAGCAGCGCGCAGCTGCGCTTGGCCGAGCGGAACGCGGTCAGGTTGGCCGCCAGCCGCGTCGCCATCCGGTGGCGGTTGGCGAGCCCGGTCAGCGAATCGAACTGCGCCAGCCGCGAGGCGTCGCGCTGCCGCTCGACGTGGGCCGAGATGTCCTTGGCGCTCCCGCGGTAGCCCTGGAAGCGCTCGTTGGCGTCGAACGACGGCTTGCCGGTCAACGACCAGAACATCTCGCCGTCGACGGTGTCGACGCGCACGGTCAGGTCGGCGAAGCGGTTGCGCGCGCTGAGCAGGAACGACAGCGGCCGCTCGGTGCGCTCCTCGCCTTCGCTGCCGACCGCCTCGACCAGCGTCGCCAGCGGCTCGCCGAGCACCTGGCGGCCGTCGCCGAACCGACGCTCGGCCGAGGCCGACAGGTAGATCAGCCGGTTGTCGGCGTCGGTCGCCCAGAACCAGCCGATCTCGTCTTCCTCGAACGCCTCGAGCATCGCCAGCCGCTGGGCGTCGTCGATGCGGGCCACGCCGTTGCCGGGCGCGCGCGAAGACCCGGCGCCGATCGCGCCCAGATTCCGCAACATGCCGCTCAGGTCCATCCTGCCTCGCGCTCCTCGTCCGCCCGCCGCCGGGGGCCTTCCAGAGTTGCCCGCCGATCTAGGCGAACTCGCTTACCAAACCGATAAGGATTGCCCGCCCGTGCGCCTCACCCGGCCTCGCGCACCAGGCGCGGCGCGGCCGGGTCGATCGACACCGCGCGCACCGCAGCCCCGCCGACCGCCGCGTCGGGCGGCAGCGGGGTCTCGAACTCGAGCCCGATGCGGCCGTCGTCGCACCACCGGGTCGTGCCCATCACCACCTGCGCGTCCGACAGGTGGATGCGGAAGGTCGCCCCGACCGGGATGTTCCACAGCCCGTCGATCAGCGCCCCGGTGACCGAGATGTTGCGCACCGTGCCGCTGTAATGCTGGCCGTCGTGCTCGAGCACGAACTTGCGCAGCATCGTCTTGCGCGCCGAGCGCGACGCGCGCGGGCCGCTGGCGACCGCGGTCAACCCGGACTGCAGCCGCACGTTCGCCGCCGCGGTGCTCAGCGGGCGCTCGTAGATGTAGCCCTGGACGTGGCTGCAGCCGTGCTGCCGCACGAGGTCGAGCTCGTCGAGCGTCTCGACCCCCTCGGCGGTAGTGTCCATCCCGAGCGTCTGCGCCAGGCTGGTGATGGCGGCGATGATCGCCCCGTTGCGGCTGCCCGGCTGGGTCGCCCCGCGGACGAAGCTCTGGTCGATCTTGATCTTGTCGAACGGCGCCTTCTTCAGATAGCCGAGCGACGAATAGCCGGTGCCGAAATCGTCGAGCGCGAGGCGCACGCCGACGCGCTTGAGCGCGGCGAACATCGCGTCGGTGTCGGCGTCGTCGTTGAGGAACACGCTCTCGGTGATCTCGAGCTCGAGCCGCGAGGGGTGGATCCCGGCCTGGGCGATCGCGCTGGTGACGATCGCCGGCAGCTGCGGGTTGGCGAACTGCAGCGGCGAGACGTTGACCGCCACGCGCACGTCCTCCGGCCAGCGCGACAGCGCGTGGCACGCGGTGCGCAGGGCCCACTCGCCGATCTGCGTGATCAGCCCGCTGTCCTCGGCGGTCTCGACGAACTTGTCCGGCGGGATCCAGCCCTTCTGCGGGTGCTGCCAGCGCAGCAGCGCCTCGAACCCGGTGATCTTCTCGCTCGCGGTCGACACCACCGGCTGGTAGTACAGCTCGAGCTGGCCCTGGACGATCGCGTCGCGCAAGTCGCGCTCGATCCGCGCGCGCGCCTCGGCCTCGGCGTGCAGCTCCTCGGAGAAGAAGTGGAACCGCCCGCGGCCCTGATCCTTGGCGGCGTAGAGCGCGAGGTCGACGTTGCGGATCAGCGCCTCGCTGGTGGTGCCGTCCTCGGGCGCGAGGGCGATGCCGACCGACACGCCGATGACCACCCGCTGCCCGTCGATCGCGTAAGGCTGCGACAGCGTGTGGATGATCCCGCTGGCCAGCTGGCCGAGCTGCGCGCGCTTGATGCGGCCGGGGACGATGACCTTGAACTCGTCGCCGCCGAGGCGGCCGACCTGCCCGTCCTGCCCGATCGCCCGCTCGAGCCGCTGCGCGACCTGCTTGAGCAGCGCGTCGCCGGCCGGATGGCCCATCGTGTCGTTGACCTGCTTGAAGCGGTCGAGGTCGAGCATCAGCACGGCGCAGGTGCGGTTGCTCTCGTGCGGGGCGTTGAGGATCTTGTCGAGCGCCTGCGACATCTGGAACCGGTTGGCGAGCCCGGTCAGCGAATCGTAGTGCGCCAGCCGCGCCGCCTGCTCCTGGCTGCGCCGTTTCTCGGTCAGGTCGGTGCCCGACCCGCGGAAGCCGACGAAGTTGCCGAAATCGTCGTGGATCGGCCGCCCGCTGATCGACCACCAGCGCTCCTCGCTGCGGATCGCCGCGCGCATCGGCAGCTCGAGGAACGCCGAGCGCGCCGACAGGTGGAACATCAGCGTGCGCTCGCCTTCCTGGCCGGTGTCGGACAGCGCGAACAGCTCGGTCAGCGGCTGGCCGATGAGCGCCTCGGGCGTGCGCCCGAGCGCCTGCGCCACCGGAGGCGAAATGTAGGTCAGCAGCGAGCGCCGGTCGGTCTCCCAGAACCAGCCCTGGCGGGTGTCCTCATAGTCGCGCAGGATGTCGCGCGCGCGGGTCTGGATGCGGTCGCGCGCCTGGCGCTCGAGCTCCTCGCGGCGCTGCTCGCGCAACTGCTCGCGGCTGATCAGCGCCGCCACGCCGAGCACCGCCGCGAGCGTGGCCGCGCTCCACGGCGTCAGGTGGGTGAACGCCGCCGGCAACCACAG
>JAEZES010000153.1 GCA_023432995.1 Pseudomonadota bacterium | reverse complement strand
CCGATGATTCCGCGGATATCGTATTCGCGCAGGACGGTGGGATGGAACGTGTGGGTCATCGGGTCTCCGTGTGATCGGGCAAGTCGTCGAGCAACAGGTCCCGCGCGGCATTGGCCTCGTGCACTTGGCCGCTGCTGCCGCCGCGGTCGGGGTGGACCAGGGCCACCAGCCGCTTGTGCGCGGCGAGCACGTCCTCGCGGGAGGCGGCCGCGGACACGCCGAGGAGCTTGCGCGCGCGGGACAGAGCCTGAGCGCGCGTGGCGCCCTTCGGTTCCCATGGCCAGCGGCCGGCGAGAAGCTTGAAGCCGAGCACGACCAGCACCGCGATCAGCAGCAAGCGGCCCATCAGGCAGCCTCGCTCGCGGCCGGCGCGGTGCGCCCGGGGACCGGCAGCCGCAGGTTGGCGACCAGCGCGCGCAGTTCCTGCCGCGCGACAAGGTGGCTCGTGCCGAGTTCGCCGAGCTGGCCCTTGTCGAGCAGCGTCAGGCCCGAGGGAAACAGCTCGCGGTAGATCACGCGTTCGGACAGGCCGTGCGCGACGCGGAAGCCGACGCGCTTCGACAGCTCGGCGAGCGCCTGGTCGATGCGCCGCTGGTTGCGCGCGTCGACGTGCTGCACGCGGTTGCGCACGACCACCCAGTCCATCTCGCGGCGCTGCTCGCGCAGCTGCTTGAGCGCACGGCTCTTGCGCGCCTCCCAGATCAGCTCGGCGTAGAAGCTCAGCCGGCGGACCTTGAAGGTCTCGGCATCGACCTGGCCGATCAGGTCGAAGTCGACGAAGCTGTCGTTCATCGGCGTGACCAGCGTGTCGGCCTGGGTGGCCACGTGGCGCGCATAGGGATCGTCGCGGCCCGGGGTGTCGAAGATCAGGAAGTCGGCCCCATCGCCGAGCTCGGCCGCCTGCGCCTCGAGCGCCTCGATGCCGTCCTGCTCGAACACCGCGAACCGGGCGCCGGGCAGCGTGATCTTGCGCCGCGTCTCGGTCTCGGCGCGGTTCTCGAAGTAGCGGTAGAGCGTGCGCTGGCGCGTATCGAGGTCGATCGCGGCGACCTTCGCACCCTGGTAGGCGAGCGCGACCGCGACGTGCACCGCCGTGGTCGACTTGCCGGTGCCGCCCTTCTCGTTGGCGAAGACGATGCGGTGAGGCGCGGTGATGGCGGGCTCTTTCTCTGTCCGGGCGAGGCGGCTATCGCACCCCCTGATCGGCTCTTATCGGAGGCCTGCGCGCATGCAAACCGTCAACCGCCTGGCCGATCTGCGCGCCGCTGTGGACAGGCTGCGCAAGCGCGGCCCGGTGGCGCTGGTGCCGACGATGGGCGCGCTCCACCAGGGTCACCTGCAGCTGGTGCGCGAGGCGCGGCAGAAGGCGAAATCGGTGGTGGTATCGATTTTCGTCAACCCGACCCAGTTCGGCCCCAACGAGGATCTCGACGCCTACCCGCGCCAGCTCGCCGAGGACGCCCGGCTGCTCGCGGCGGAAAAGGTCGCGCTGCTGTGGGCGCCGCCGGTCGAAGAGGTCTACCCGCCGGGCTTCGCGACCAAGGTCTCGGTCGCACGGCTCAGCGAAGGCCTGTGCGGCGCCTCGCGGCCCGGGCACTTCGACGGGGTCGCCACCGTGGTCGCCAAGCTGTTCAGCCAGGTGCGTCCGGACCTGGCGCTGTTCGGCGAGAAGGACTGGCAGCAACTCGCGGTCATCCGCCGCATGGCGCGCGACCTCGACCTGACCCAGCCGCAGGCCGACAGCATCCTCGGCGTGCCGACCGTGCGCGAGCCCGACGGGCTCGCGATGTCGAGCCGCAACCGCTACCTGTCGGAGGCCAATCGCGAGCGCGCCGCGGTGCTGCCGGTGGCGATGCGCAAGGCGATCGCGGCGGTCGAGGCCGGCGCCGAGGTCCCGCTGGTGCTCGACAAGACAAAGGCCGCGCTGCTCGCAGGCGGGTTCACCAGCGTCGACTACGTGGAGCTGGCCGACGCCGAGACGCTCGAGCCGCTGGCGCGCCTCGGCGGCCGCCCCGCCCGGCTGTTCGTCGCCGCACGAATCGGCGGGACGCGGCTGATCGACAACATGGCGGTTGCCGCGCCGCCCGCTTGAAGGCAGGTTCGCTCCCGGGACGCGCGAGGCGCGGATGGGAGGACATCGGATGAGCAAACCTTCGGTGCGCGCGGCGTTCGTCGCGGTGACGACGCTGTTCTTCGCCTGGGGGTTCATCACCTCGCTGATCGATCCGCTGGTCGCCGCGGTGAAGGGTATCTTCACGCTGACCGACCTCCAGGCGCAGCTCTCGGCGTTCGCGTTTTTCATCGCCTACGGCGTGGTCTCGTTCCCGGCCGCGGTGCTGCTGGCGCGGCTGCGCGCGGTGCCGACGATCCTGCTGGCGCTGGCGATGATGGCGCTCGCCTGCCTGATCATGCTCGGCGCGGCCAATCTTGCGATCTACTCGCTGGTGCTGCTCGGGCTGTTCGTGCTGGCGAGCGGGATCACCATCCTGCAAGTCGCCGCGAACCCGCTCGCGGCGGCGCTCGGCGACCCGAAGGGCAGCCATTTCCGGCTGACGCTGTCGCAGACGTTCAACAGCTTCGGCACTTTCATCGGGCCGCTGCTCGGCGCGGCGCTGTTTCTCGAAGGGGTGGAGGTCAAGGAAGGGGCCGCGATCACGCCCGAGGTGCGCGACGCCGCGCTCGCCGGGATCGACCGCGCCTACTTCTGGATCGCCGGGCTGATTGTGCTGCTGCTCGCGTTCTTCTGGTTCAGCCGCCGCACCGTCGCCGCCGCTGCGCCGCCTCCGGCGGGCGCCGGCAAGGGCATCGGCGCGCTGATCGGCGAAGCGTTCGCCTCGCGCTGGGCGCTGTTCGGCGGGGCCGCGATCTTCCTCTACGTCGGCGCCGAAGTGGCGATCGGTACCCAGATGGCGCTGTTCCTCAATTCCGATGCGGTCTGGGGGGGCTCCGATGCCCCGTTCGGCGTGCCGTTGCTCGGCCACGCGATGGGCAGCGACGGGGTGCCGGGGGTGAGCCTGCAGGAAGCCGGCAAGGGGGTGGCGTTCTACTGGGGCGGGGCGATGGTCGGGCGCGCGGTCGGCTCGGCGCTGCTGGCGCGGTTCAACGCCGCGTACCTGCTGGCGCTGTTCACCGCGGTGGCGGCAGCGATGTGCCTCTATGTGGTCGCGATCGGCGGCGTGTCCGCCGGCTTCGTCGCCCTGGCGATCGGGCTGTTCAACTCGATCATGTTCCCGGTCATCTTCACGC
>JAEZES010000081.1 GCA_023432995.1 Pseudomonadota bacterium | reverse complement strand
GTAGCGCCCTCGGCTGGCCGGCCCGCACGTTTGGCGTCGGCGCCGCCGCGTGGTAACCTCGCAATCGCAGCCATGGCCACAATCGCCCAACCGAGGAACGCGTTTTCCGCGTTGCCGGAAGTCCCCGAGGGGGTCTTCACCGCCCCCTTGCAGCGCCCGGCTCACGTCGGTGAAGACTGGCTCGAGCCGGCCCAGCGCGTCTATTCGTCAGACGACGACGCGGTCTGGAACGCGCTGTTCGAGCGGCAGATGGAATTGCTTCCCGGCCGCGCCTGCGAGGCGTTCTTCGCCGGACTGCAGAAGCTGCATCTCGACCGCGCCGGCGTCCCCGAGTTTGCCCGCCTGTCCGAGCAGCTCGGCGCGCTGACCGGCTGGAGCGTGGTGCCGGTGCCGATGCTGATCCCCGACCACGTGTTCTTCTGGCATCTCGCCAACCGGCGCTTCCCGGCGGGCAACTTCATCCGCTCCCGAGAGAATTTCGACTACATCCAGGAGCCCGACGTGTTCCACGACGTGTTCGGGCACGTGCCGCTGCTGACCGACCCGGTGTTCGCCGACTACATGCACGAGTACGGCAAGGCCGGGTGGAAGGCGATGCGCTACAACCGCCTCAAGGCGCTCGGTGCGCTGTACTGGTACACGGTCGAGTTCGGGTTGATCCAGGAGAGCGGCGGGCTGCGCATCTACGGCGCCGGGATCCTGTCCGGCCCGCGCGAGGCGGTGTTCGCGCTCGAAGGGCAATCGCCGAACCGGATCATGCTCAACGTCGACCGCGTCATGCGGACCGATTACGTGATCGACGACCTGCAACCGACCTACTTCGTCATCGAGAGCTTCGCCGATCTCTATCACCAGACGGTCGACCGCGATTTCGACCGGCTTTACCGCAGCCTCGGCGCTGGGTTCACTTACGCCAACTCGGCGGTGATCGACGTCGACGACGTGCTCAACCGGGGAACGCAGGAGTATCACCTGCGCGGCGGGCGCGGCTCGAACGCCGCCCCGGTCTAGGCGCCCGGTCCAGGCGCGCGAAGGGCCGGCCCGGCAGTCCGGACCGGCCCGACAGCCCGCCTCGCGGGGCTCACATCGTCGATTCGTCGACCGTGCTGCCCACCGGCTCGTCGTTGGTGCCGGCGTCGGTGTCGCCCTCGGCGGCATCCTCGACGCGATCGGCCTGTTCTTCCATCACGTCCGCTTCGGCGTCTGTGATCGCACCGGAGTTCTCAAGCGTATCGGCCTGGTCCTCGATCGCCTCGGCCTGTTCTTCGGCGGCCTCTTCGGACGGGCTGTCGCAGGCGGCGAGACCAAGCCCGAGAGCCGCGGCCGACGCGATCGCTACAAGTTTCTTCATGGTCATCTTCCCCTTGTGTTGCGGAGGCGGACCGTTGCGACGTCCCGACCCCTGTTGAATCGATATTTGCGATTGTCGCCGGCGCTAGCTCAGCTCCCGGCGCCACAGATTGGCCAGCACCAGCACCGCCACCGAGCCGCTCAGCGCGAACAGCAGGGCATCGACGCTGTATTGCCCGGCGAGCAGATCGCTGCCGCCGATCAGCGGGTTTATCACCAGCCCGGTTATAAGCGCACCGGCGATGCCGATCAGGATATTGCGCGCCCGTGCCTTGCTGGTCTGGGTGTTGGAGATGATCGCTGCCAGCCAGCCGAGCATGCCGCCGATGACAATCAGGAAAACCAAGCCCACGGCCCACAGCCCTTTCGCGCACAAGTCAGGGCAACAATACCGCGCCTCTCAATTTGGTTCCGGGCGATGCGACGAAACGAGCGCCGCGGTGCCGGTCAGCGCAGCGCCAGCCAGGCGATGGCGGCGGCGCCGACGACGATGCGATACCAGGCGAATGGGGCGAAGCCGCGCCGGCTGACGTAGGTGACGAACGCCCGGATCACCACCAGCGCGACCACGAACGAGACGACGAAGCCGATGGCGATCTCGTCCCACCCGACGCTGCCCGGCGCGGCGCTCAGTTGCTCGCCGTTGCGGACCAGCCACAGGGTCGAGGCGCCGATCATCGTCGGCACCGCGAGGAAGAACGAGAATTCGGCGGCGGTCCGGCGACCGATGCCCATCGCCAGCGCGCCCATGATCGTCGCGCCGGAGCGGCTCACGCCGGGGATCATCGACACGCACTGAGCGAGGCCGACGCCAAGGCATTGCCGGAGCGGCAGGTCAGCGACCCCGGTATCTTCGCCCGGCTTGGCCGTACGCTCGATGGCGAGGATGGCAATGCCGCCGAGGATCAGCGCCCAGCCGACGATCTCGGGCGTACCGAGCATGGCGTCGATGTAGTCCTCGAGCAGGAAGCCGAGCACCGCCGAGGGCAGGAACGCCGCCAGCAGGTTGCGCAGGAACCGCAGACCGTGCGCCTCGAGCCTGAGCACGCCCATCCCCGCGTTCCAGAACGTCTTCCAGTACAGCACCACGACCGCGAGGATCGCGCCGAGCTGGATCACGACGTTGAACAGCGCCCACTGCGCGGCGTCGTAGCCGAACAGCTCCGAGGCGAGGATCAGGTGCCCGGTCGACGAAACCGGGATGAACTCGGTCAGGCCCTCGACGATGCCGAGCAGGATGGCGGTGAGGGTCAGTCCCATGGCGCGCCGCTCTTGGCGGAGCGGGCGATCAAGTCAACCGCCCGCTCGCGCTGTCACCAGATGTGCACGCGCTCCTCGGGCGGCAGGTAGAGGTCGTCGTCCGGGGTCACGCCGAAGGCCTCGTACCAGGCGTCATGGTTGCGCACGACGCCGTTGACGCGCGCCTCGGGCGGGCTGTGCACGTCGGTCAGCAGCCGCTGCCGCGCGGCCGCTTCGCGGGTTGCGGTGCGCCAGACCTGGGCCCAGGCCATGAAGAACCGCTGGTCGCCGGTGAACCCGTCGATCACCGGCGCTTCCTTGCCGTTGAGCGACATCTTGTACGCGCGGTAGGCCATGCTCAGCCCGCCGACGTCGCCGATGTTCTCCCCCAGCGTCTGCCGGCCGCGCACACAGGTCTGGCCCTCGTCCCACGGGCAGATCGCGTCGTACTGGGCGACGAGCTTGTCGCCGAGCGCGGTGAAGCGCCGCAGGTCCTCGTCGGCCCACCAGTTGCGCAGCGTGCCGCTGCCGTCGGACTTGGCGCCCTGGTCGTCGAACCCGTGGCCGCTCTCGTGTCCAATCACACCGCCGATGGCGCCGTAGTTGACCGCCGGGTCGGCGGTCCGCCCGAAGAACGGCTGCTGCAGGATGCCGCCGGGGAAGGTGATGGCGTTGAACACCGGAGTGTACGAGGCGTTGACCGTCTGCGCGAGCATGCCCCACTCGGTCTTGTCGACCGGCTTGCCGAGGTGATCGCGATCATCCTGCTTCTGCCATTCGATCGCCGCCAGGCGGTTGGCCAGCGGGGCGTCGCGGCGGATCACGAGGCCGTCGTAGGTCTCGGGGTTGTCGGGATAGCCGATCCGCGGCGTGAACGCCTCGAGCTTGGCCAGGGCCGCGCGCTTGGTCGCCTCGGTCATCCAGTCGTTCTCGGCGATGCTCTCGGCCAGCGCCTTGCGCAGGTTGCCGACCAGCTCGTCCATCGCCGCCTTGCTCTCGGGCGGGAAGTAGCGCGCCGCGTAGAGCGCGCCGAGCTGCTCGCCGAGCTGGTTCTCGGTCGCCGCAATGGCCCGCTTCCAGCGCGGGCGCTGCTCGGGCTGGCCTGAGAGGAAGGTGCCGTAGAACGCGAACTGCGCGTCGTCGATCGCCTTCGGCACCACCGGCGCGTGGTCGACCAGGAAGCGCGCGCTCATGTAGGCCTTGAGCGTCTCGAGCGGCGTCTCGCGCAGCAGCTGCATCATCGCCGGCAGACCGCCGCCGATGCCCGACAAGTACTCGGGCGTCAGGCCGAGCTGGTCGATCTCGGTCTGGTCCGGCGGCAGCTGCGCGACAAGGAAGTGCTCGACGTTGTCGAACCTGGCCGCGCGCAGCACGCTCGCGAGCGGGAAGCCGGACGCCAGCGCGTCGAGCTCGGCGCGGGTCAGCTTGTTGTAGGTCAGGTCGCGGTTGCGCAGCGCCTGCCGCGCCCATTCGAGCTCGGCCACCTGGTGCTCGAACGCATAGACCCGCTCGGCGGTCGCCGCCGGGTCGGCGACGCCCGCCTGGCCGAGCATGAACGCGAGGACCTCCTTGTACTTGGCCTGGATCTCGCGGTTGCGTTCGGAATCGACGAGATAGTAGTCGCGGTCCGGCAGCCCCATGCCATCGAACCCGACCGAGACGATGTAGCTGTTCGGGTCCTTCGAATCGACCGTCACCCCGGCCGAGACCAGCGGCGAGAAGCCGGCCTTGGGGAACAGTTCGGCCAGTTGCTCGAGCGACCGGGCGCTGCGGATCTGCTGGAGATAGGGCTGCGCCGGCGCAAGTCCGGCCGCTTCGATCGCCGCGGTGTCTTCGTAGGCGAGGTAGGCATCGACGATCCGCCGCTCGGGCGTTCCCGGCGCCGGGTTCGAAGCGACCAGGTCGTCGACCAGCCGCTTGACGTCGGAGGTCGACTTCTCGCCGAGAATGTCGAACGCGCCGAAGCGGCTGTACTCGGGCGGCATCGGGTTCTCGCGCACCCACTTGCCGTTGACGTAGGCGAAGAAGTCGTCGCCCGGGTCGACCGCGGGGTCGATCGTCGCCGGATTGATCCCCCAGGTGCCGAAATCCATCGTCGGCGGGGCGATCGCGTCGGCGGCCGGAGCGGCCTCCTGCGCCGCGGCCGGCAGCGCCATCGACAAGGCGACGGCGGAAACGCCGGCGGCAAGAATCTGTCGGATCATCGAGTCGTGCCTTTCGTCAGGCGGCCGCGCCCCCTGCGGCGGCCGCGCAATCCTGTTCCCGCGGGTGTAGCGCCCCGGTTCCCCAAACTGGCGTCCTTCGTCGGTTGCACTTGATACTTTGTCGATTAACCGGGCGCGAACGCCGCTCAGGCCGCCGCCGCGTCGTCGAACTGCAGCGCTGCCAGCCGCGCGTAGAGCCCGCCGGCGGCGCTCAGGCGGGCGTGCGTGCCCTGCTCGACGATCCGCCCCTGGTCCATCACCACGATCCGGTCGGCCGCGCGCACGGTCGCCAGGCGGTGCGCGATGACCAGCGTCGTGCGCCCCTGCATCAGCCGTTCGAGCGCCTGCTGGACGAGCCGCTCGCTTTCCGCGTCGAGCGCGCTGGTCGCCTCGTCGAGCAGCAGGATCGGCGGGTCGCGCAG
>JAEZES010000277.1 GCA_023432995.1 Pseudomonadota bacterium | reverse complement strand
CCGATGCGCGAGGCGAGCGCGCGGCGCCTCGGCCTTCTTCGGCGCAAGCCGCCGGCCGACGCGCGCCGCCCGCCGCCGCGTCTGCTGCTCGGCGAACCGCTGACGTTCCTCGAGCCTCTGACCCGTCCGTTCCGCCGGGGAGTGCCGTTGCCGCGCTGCGAACATCCGCGCGTGGCCATGCTGCTGCCCGGTTTCGGCACCCATCCGCTGCGCATGCGCCGGATGGCGCGCGAGCTCGAACGGGCCGGGCATACGGTCAAGCGCTGGGGGCTCGGTTTCAACCTTGGCCCGACGGCGGAGAATTTCGGCTTGCTCGAAGAGCGGCTGCGCCAGATCAGCGAGCGCTACGGGCAGAAGGTGGTGCTGGTCGGCTGGAGCCTCGGCGGCGTGTTCGCCCGCGAGTTGGCGAAGCGGCACGCGGACCTCGTCGCCAAGGTGATCACCATGGGGACCCCGTTCTCCGGCACGCCGTACGACAACAACGCCTGGCGCGCCTACGAGCTGATCACCGGCCATTCGGTCGAACAGCCGCCGCTCGAAGTCGAGCTCGCCCGCAAGCCCCCGGTCGAGACGGTCGCCCTGTGGAGTCCGCGCGACGGCATCGTCGCGCCGCGCAGCGCCTGCGGCCTGCCCGGCGAGCGCGATCGGGCGATCGCGCTGCGCTGTTCGCACATCGGCTTTTCCAACTCCGACGAGGCCATCGCCACGGTCGCCGCCGAGCTCGAGCGAAGCTGACGACATCGCCGCCGCCCGACCGCGCAAACCGCACTTGGCGGTTCGACCCAACCGTGCCATTGTGCAGTGCGTCAAGCGCAAGGGACCATGAGCGCGCCAGGCTTCGCCCAGTTCGATGAGATGCACGCGCCCGACGGCTCGGTCCGCCAGGCCTATGCGGACTACCAGCGCTGGCTGGACGAGCAGGACCCGGCATGGATCCGGCGCAAGGGTGCCGAAGCCGAGACCTTCTTCCGCCGCACCGGCATCACCTTCAACGTCTACGGCGACGACGACGGCGAGGAACGGCTGATCCCGTTCGACATGGTCCCGCGGATCCTGACGGGCAGCGAGTGGCGCCGGCTGTCGCGCGGGATCGAGCAGCGCGTGCGCGCGCTCAACGCGTTCATGCACGATCTCTACCACCGGCAGGAGATCATCCGCTCGGGCCGGCTGCCAGAACGGCTGTTCCGCGACAACAAGGCCTGGCTGCCCGAGATGGTCGGGTTCACGCCGCCGGGCGGGGTCTACACGCACATCGTCGGGATCGACCTGGTGCGCACCGGGCCCGACGAGTTTCTCGTGCTCGAGGACAACGCGCGCACGCCGTCGGGCGTCAGCTACATGCTCGAGAACCGCGAGACGATGATGGCGATGTTCCCCGAGCTGTTCAGCCGGGTGAAGGTCCAGCCGGTCTCGAACTATCCACGCATGCTGGCCAAGAGCCTCGCCGCCTGCGCACCGCAGGGTTCGCCCGAGGTACCGACGGTCGCGGTGCTGACCCCGGGGATCTACAACTCGGCCTACTTCGAGCACGCCTTCCTCGCCGACCAGATGGGCGCCGAGCTGGTCGAGGGCAGCGACTTGCGGGTGGTCGAAGGCCGGGTGCAGATGCGCACGACGCAAGGCTTCCAGCCGATCGACGTGCTCTACCGCCGGGTCGACGACGATTTCCTCGATCCGCTGACCTTCAATCCGCACAGCGTGCTTGGCGTGCCGGGGATCATGGACGTCTACCGCGCGGGGCGGATCACAATCGCCAATGCGCCGGGAACGGGTGTCGCCGACGACAAGGCGATCTACTCGTTCATGCCCGAAATCGTCGAGTTCTACACCGGCGAGAAGCCGCTGCTCGGCAGCGTGCAGACCTGGCGCTGCGCCGATCCCGACAGTCTCGCCTACGTGCTCGAGCACCTGGCCGAGCTGGTGGTCAAGGAAGTCCACGGATCGGGCGGCTACGGCATGCTGATCGGCCCGGCGGCGAGCAAGCGCGAGCTGGCGGCGTTCCGCGACAAGCTGGTCGCCAACCCCGAGAACTACATCGCCCAGCCGACGCTGGCGCTCTCGACCGTGCCGATCTTCACCCACAAGGGCCTGGCGCCGCGCCACGTCGACTTGCGGCCGTTCGTCCTCGTTTCGCCCGACGGGATCGAGATCACGCCCGGCGGCCTGACCCGCGTCGCGCTCAAGAAGGGCTCGCTGGTGGTCAATTCGAGCCAGGGCGGCGGGACCAAGGACAGTTGGGTGCTGGACGACTGATGGGCGCCGGTCCGCCATGCTAGGCCGCGTCGCCAACGGCATCTTCTGGATGTACCGCTACCTCGAGAGGGCGGAAAACACCGCGCGCCTGCTTGCCGCCGGACATCGGATGTCGCTCACCCGTGGACAGGAAGCGGCGACCGAGGAGTGGCGCTCGGTGCTGACCACGCTCGGCCTGCTGCAGGCCTACAGCGCCCACCACGACAGCTTCAGCGGTGCCCAGGTGTGTGACTTCGTGCTGCGCGGAAAGGGCAACGATCAGAACGTGCTGTCGATGGTCGAGCGCGCGCGGCACAACGCGCGGACCTGCCGCTCGGCGATCACGCTCGAGGTCTGGGAAGCGGTCAACGAGGGCTGGATGACGCTGCGCGACCTGCTCGCGCGCCCGGTCCGCGATGCCAGCCTGGGAACCGTGCTGGCGGCGATCCGCCGCGAGTCGACGATCGCCCGCGGCGCCACCCACGGATCGATGATGCGCAACGAGATTTACTCGTTCGCGCGGGCCGGGACGTTCATCGAGCGGGCCGACAACACCGCGCGAATCCTCGACGTCAAATACTACCTGCTGCTGCCGTCGCTGGCCTACGTCGGCACCCCGCTCGACACCGCGCAGTGGGACAACGTGCTGCGCTCGCTCTCGGGCGAGCGCGCCTACCGCTGGCTCAACGCCGGGCGCATGGACGCGCGCTCGATCGCCGATTTCGTGATCCTCGACGCGCGTTTCCCGCGCAGCCTCGCGTTCTGCTACACCGCGATGCGCGAGAACCTCGCGGCGCTGGCGCGGCTGCACGGGCGCGAAGGGCCCGCGCATGAGCAGATGCGCAGTGCCGACCAGCAACTCACCGGCAAGACGATCGACGAGATCTTCGACGTCGGCCTGCACCAGTTTCTCGGCCAGTTCATCGTCCGCAACCAGGCCGTCGCGACGGCGATCGCCGAACAGTACCGCTTCACCGCTTAGGGTTCGACCATGCGCCTCGCGATCCGCCACACCACCCGGTACCACTTCAACGAGCCGGTTGCGCACGGGCTGCAGCGATTGCGGCTGACGCCCAAGGAGACGCAGGGGCAATCCATTTGCGAGTGGATCATGGAATACGAGGGCGCCCATGAGGAGCTGACGTTCGACGATCAGAACCACAACCACGTCACTTTGATCGCGGTCGAGGAGGGCGCGCAGGACGTGGTCATCACCTGCCACGGGACCGTTCAGACCGAGGACAAGGCCGGAGTGATCGGCCGCCACGCCGGCCACCTGCCGCTGTGGGCGTTCCTCGGGCAGACCGAGCTGACCCGGCCGGGGCCGCGTATCCGCCAGATCATGGCCGCGGCGGCGCGCAGCGATCGGGATGTCCTGCCGACGCTGCACAGCCTCTCGGCCACGATCCGCGAGCGAATCGTCTACGAGACGGGGCGGACCCATGTCGGCACGACCGCCGAGGAGGCGGCGGCCGCCGGCGGCGGCGTGTGCCAGGACCACGCGCAGATCTTCATCGCCGCCGCGAGGGCGATGGAGATTCCGGCGCGCTACGTCAGCGGCTACCTGATGATGAACGACCGCACCGAGCAGGATGCGACGCACGCCTGGGCGGAAGCCTGGGTCGAGGGTCTCGGCTGGGTCGGGTTCGACATCTCGAACGGCATCAGTCCCGACCCGCGCTATGTCCGCGTCGCCACCGGGCGCGACTATCGCGACGCGGCGCCAATTACGGGGATAAGCTTCGGCCCCGCCGCCGAACATCTGTCCGTAAGTCTTGCCGTCGAACAGCAGACCGTCGAACAATAGGGCGGCGGGGCCCGGCTCGGCCGGGTCGCGGGAAAGGAGCTGACAGACCAAGCATGACCTATTGTGTGGGCATGGTGCTCGACCGCGGGCTGGTGCTGATGAGCGACACGCGCACCAACTCGGGCGTCGACAACATCTCGGTGTTCCGCAAGATGTTCCACTGGGCGGTGCCGGGAGAGCGGATCATCGCGCTGATGACCGCAGGCAATCTCGCGACCACGCAGGCGGTGATCAGCGCCCTCGAGGAGCGCAACAAGGCGCCCGAGGACCGCCAGAACTCGCTGCTCGGGCTGCCGACGATGTTCCAGGTCGCGGTCGAAGCCGGCAAGCTGCTGCGCGAGACGGTGCGCGAGACGCAGGACGAGAACGGCCTCCAGGGCAAGGGGCGCTTCACCGCCTCGATGATCCTCGCCGGGCAGATCAAGGGGATGGAGCCGCGCCTGTTCATGATCTACCCGGAAGGCAACTTCATCGAGGCCAGCTTCGACACGCCGTTCTTCCAGATCGGCGAGACCAAGTACGGACGGCCGATCCTGATCCGGGGCTACGATCGCCGGATGAGCTTCGAGGACGCCGCCAAGCTGCTCATGGTGAGCTTCGATTCGACGCTCAAGGCCAACCTCTCGGTCGGCCTTCCGCTCGACCTGATGGTGATCGGGCGCGACCAGTTCGAGCCGCTGCATGCGCGCCGGATCGAGTCCGGCGATCCTTATTTCGAGGCAATTTCCTCGAGCTGGAGCGATGCCTTGCGCAGCGCGTTCCATTCCTTGCCGGACTATACATTCGAAGCTAAGACTTCCACGTAGTTATACGTAGGAATTGCTCCTTGGGATGGAGCCGGTTGGACGTCTATAGGCACCTAATACATCCGAAACGAACGTAATTTCGCCTAGGCGTTCCGCCGTATTACGCGGCTGGGGAGGCCATAATAGCTTCGCAGTCGCAGGGCCTGTCAGTGCGGCAGGGCGTCACGCGGGGCATATTGTGGCAATGGAACGAACGACTCTGCACATCCTCGGCGGCGAAAGCCGCTCTCGGGCGGAGCAGGCTCGCGTTGCCTTCGCGCTCGGCCATCACGCGGAAGTCTATGGCGACATCGAAGAACTGCTCGAGCGCCCGCCGCACGAGGGGATCATCATCGCCGCCGACGACGGCCAGCCCGACGCGGTCCGGCAGCTCGTTGCCCGCCTCGGCGAGCGCGGCATCTGGCTGCCGGTGGTGATGGCCGCGAGCGACCCCGAGATCGATCGGGCTGTTGCCGCGATCAAGGCCGGGGCGCTCGACTACTTGCGCCTGCCGCTGGAGATCGGCGCCTTCGCCCGGCGCCTGTCGGCGATCCTGACCGAGGCCGGCAAGCACGCCGAACGCCGTCGCCGCGAGGTCGAGGCGCAGCGCGACGTGGCCATGCTGAGCCGCCGCGAGCGGCAGGTCCTCGAGCTGCTGAGCGCGGGCTGCGCCAACAAGGAAATCGCCCGCCGCCTGGCCATCAGCCCGCGCACGGTCGAGATTCACCGCGGCAACATGATGACCAAGCTCAACGCCGGGCATGCGGCCGACGCGGTGCGCCTGTGGATCGACGCGCAACAGGCGTCGGCGCCGGGTCCGCAGGACGCCGGAACGGACCCCGACGACCTTCCCGGCATTGCCGGGCGCATCGGCACGCACCTGACGGTTCCGCGCCGGCGCGTGCGCCGACGCATTCAGCGGCAGTAGCTCGACGTCCCGATCACGCCTTCGACGTGCAGGTGGTCGTGGTGCGCCGCGTTGTAGTCGGGCCCGAGCACGGTGGCGAATCGCTTGCACGCGCTGCGCTGGACCACGCGCAGGAACTCGCGCTCGCGCGCGCTGCCGTGCCATCCGCTGCTGACGGTCACTCGCCGGCCGTCCTCGAGAACGAAACCCGACACGTCGATCGCGGCCCCAATGGCATGGCCCGAGCGCCGGTCGGTGCCGGCGACGTTGCGGCAGGAATAGCTGCCCATCGTCTCGATGCTGCGCAGCCCCGAGCCGAGGATCTGCCGCGCCGCGCGGTCGACCCCGAAGCGGGCCCAGGCGGCAAACGCCTGTCCGACCTCGCAGGTGACCGGGCCGAGGTTGGTCACCGCGAGCGTCGACTGGTCGGCCGCCAGCGCGGCCAGTTGCACGGTGCCGAGATTGGTGCAGCCGCGGTCGAGGTATCGGTCGGGCAGCGCCGCATAGTCGGCGCCCATCTGGCCGAGCCGTGACAGGCATTGCCCGTCGGCCTCGCGGCGCGGGCCGGGCAGCGACTGGACGACCGGAGACGAATAGCGCGCCCCGCCGTCGGCCGAGCGGCGTTGCTCGCCGCCGCTCCCGGGAAGCATCGTGCAGCCGGCCAGCGCCGCCGCGAGAAAGGTCAGGACAAGAGGAACCCTCATGACGGCATGTTCTCAGCCGCATGGTTAACGATTGCCTAATAATACAGGCTCTTGGGCCGCGGGGGCAACGGCGGCCGAAGCGCTATGCCCGGCTCAGGCGACTCAGGATCGCGCGCGCGCCAGGCCCTGCGCGTCGAGCACCGCGAGGTTCGAGGCCAGCCGGTGGAGGAACTGGCGGCGTTCGTCCGAGCCCCGCCTGAGCTTCGACAGCGCTTCGCGCTGCTCGTCGGTCAGCCGAAACTGGACGTAGCCGCGCTCGCGCAGGCAGTCCTCGACGACGGCGGTCATCCCGCGCTTGAGCTCCTCCATCCGCCGTTCGGGGCGAATGCTGCGGCGGACCTGTTCGTACTGCCGCGCCTGCTCGACCCCTCTCGACACCATGGCCGCCGACGACACGTCGGGAACCTGGACCCCGCCTTGCGACCCTCCGCCGCCGACCGCCGCGGCAGCCGTCGCGCCGGGGCCGGCGTAGTTGGTGTTGTCGATCGATTCGAGCTGGCGGGTCGCGGTGACGAACATTCGCGCCTGCTCGGTCTGCGACACGTCGGCGGAATAGCCGAGCAGTCCGCATTCGAGTGCGTCGTTGCGATAGGTTTCGTAGTCGACGTCCGCGCGGCCCCAGCTGTCCACGGGCTTGGGCTCGGCCGCCGCGGGCGAAGCGGTCAGGATGAGCGCAGCGGCGCCCAGCAGCACGGAAATGTCGTTCCCGCGGCTCATGCCGCACTTTTACATTATTGCCGCGCCGATTCCAAGAAATCCCGATGTGGAATCGCTTGACTCGCCGCTGCGCATCTCTAGGGCCGCCGGCGGGCCACGCGGTCCCAACGCCGCGCGTGCTCTCTGCAAGGAGAGACTACATTGACTGACCACCCTGTGCCGGCGCGCAAGCCTGCGCGTCCGTTCTTTTCATCCGGTCCCTGCGCCAAGCCGCCCGGATATTCCCCCGACAAGCTCGCCACCGAATCGCTCGGCCGCTCGCACCGCGCCAAGATCGGCAAATCGCGCCTGCAGTATTGCATCGACCTGATGCGCGAGGTGCTGCAGCTGCCCGACACCCATCGCATCGGCATCGTGCCCGGCTCGGACACCGGCGCCTTCGAGATGGCGATGTGGACGATGCTCGGCGCGCGCGGCGTGACCGCGCTGGCGTGGGAGAGCTTTGGCGAGGGTTGGGTCACCGACGTCGTCAAGCAGCTCAAGATCGAAGCCAATGTGATGCGCGCCGACTACGGGCAGCTGCCGGATCTCGACCGGGTCGACTGGTCGGACGACGTGCTGTTCACCTGGAACGGCACGACCAGCGGCGTGCGCGTGCCCGACGGCGAGTGGATCGCTGCCGACCGTCAGGGCCTGTCGTTCTGCGACGCGACCAGCGCCGTGTTTGCCTACGACATCCCGTGGGACAGGATCGATGTCGCGACCTTTTCGTGGCAGAAGGTGCTCGGCGGGGAGGGCGCGCACGGCGTGCTGATCCTCGGTCCGCGCGCGGTCGAGCGTCTCGAACAGCACACCCCGCCGTGGCCGCTGCCGAAGGTGTTCCGCCTGATGGCCAAGGGCAAGCTCGCCGAAGGCATCTTCAAGGGCGAGACGATCAACACCCCGTCGATGCTGGCGGTCGAGGACGCGATCTGGGCGCTCGAATGGGCGCAGGATATCGGCGGGCTCGAGGCGCTCAAGGCGCGCAGCACCGCCAATGCCGCGGCACTCGACAGGATCGTTGCCGAGCGCGACTGGCTCGGCCATCTCGCCGAGGACAAGGGCATCCGCTCGAAGACCTCGGTGTGCCTGACTGTCGCAGGCGCCGACGCCGACTTCATCAAGGCATTCGCCAAGCTGCTCGAGGAGCACGGCGCAGCCTACGACATCGCCGGCTACCGCGACGCCCCGCCCGGGCTGCGCATCTGGTGCGGGGCGACGGTCGACACCGCCGACATCGAGGCGCTCGGCCCGTGGGTCGCCTGGGCCTGGGCCGAGACCAGGGCCTCGCTGGCGCCCGCCTGAACAACGATCGTCATCCCGGCGAAAGCCGGGACCTCGTGCCGCAAGCGCGCCCTCGACAGGGTCAGCCCGGCCGCACGAGGTCCCGGATCAAGTCCGGGATGACGAATTTGGAGAATTCATCATGACCAAGCCCAAAGTCCTCATCTCGGACAAGATGGACCCCAACGCCGCGCGCATCTTCGAGGAGCGCGGCTGCGAGGTCGACGTCAAGACGGGGATGACCCCCGACGAGCTCAAGGCGGTGATCGGCCAGTACGACGGCCTCGCGATCCGCTCGGCGACCAAGGTGACCAAGGAAATCATCGACGCCGCCACCAACCTCAAGGTGATCGGCCGCGCCGGCATCGGCGTCGACAACGTCGACATCCCCCACGCCTCGGCCAAGGGCATCGTGGTGATGAACACGCCGTTCGGCAATTCGATCACCACCGCCGAGCATGCGGTCGCGCTGATGTTCGCGCTCGCCCGCCAGCTGCCCGAGGCGAACGCGCAGACCCAGGCCGGCAAGTGGCCGAAGAACGACTTCATGGGCGTCGAGGTCACCGGCAAGACGCTCGGCCTGATCGGCGCCGGCAACATCGGCTCGATCGTCGCCGACCGCGCCCACGGTCTGAGGATGAAGGTCGTCGCCTACGACCCGTTCCTGTCGCCCGAGCGCGCGGTCGAGATGGGGGTGGAAAAAGTCGAACTCGACGAGCTGCTCGCACGGGCCGACTTCATCACCTTGCACACCCCGCTGACCGACCAGACGCGCAACATCCTGAGCCGCGAGAACCTGCTCAAGACCAAGAAGGGCGTGCGCATCATCAACTGCGCCCGCGGCGGGCTGGTCGATGAGGCCGCGCTCAAGGAGCTGCTCGATTCCGGGCATGTCGCCGGGGCCGCGCTCGACGTGTTCGTGACCGAGCCGGCCAAGGAGCACCCGCTGTTCGGCACGCCCAACTTCGTCGCCACGCCGCATCTCGGCGCCTCGACCAACGAGGCCCAGGTCAACGTCGCGCTGCAGGTTGCCGAGCAGCTCAGCGATTACCTGGTCACCGGCGGCATCACCAACGCCCTCAACGTGCCGTCGCTCTCGGCCGAGGAGGCGCCCAAGCTCAAGCCGTACATGGCCCTGGCCGAAAAGCTCGGCTCGCTGGTCGGCCAGCTGACCACCGGCTCGCTGCCGCGCATCTCGATCCACACCGAGGGCGCCGCGAGCGAGCTCAACATCAAGCCGATCGTCGCCGCGGTGCTGGCGGGCTTCCTCCGCGTCCAGTCGGACAGCGTGAACATGGTCAACGCGCCGTTCCTCGCCAAGGAACGCGGGATCGAGGTGCGCGAGGTGCGGACCGAGAGGGAAGGCGACTACCACACGCTGCTGCGCGTCTCGGTCAAGACCGAGCAGGGCGAGCGGTCGGTGGCCGGCACGCTGTTCAGCAACTCCGAGCCAAGGCTGGTCGAGCTGTTCGGGATCAAGGTCGAGGCCGAGCTCGCCGGGCACATGATGTACATCGTCAACGAGGACGCGCCGGGCTTCATCGGCCGGATCGGCACGCTGCTCGGGGAGAACGGCATCAACATCGGCACGTTCAATCTCGGGCGGCGCGAGGCCGGCGGTGAAGCGGTGCTGCTGCTTTCGGTCGACAGCGAGGTGCCGCACTCGGTGCTCGAGGCGGCGCGCGCCCTGCCGGGCGTCAAGCGCGCGATGGCGCTGGCGTTCTGACGATCCGCACAGCGGATCGTCATCCGGGCGAGCGCCGGGACTTCGTGCGGCCGAGCCGACCCTCTCGGGCGCCCGGCGGCATGAGGTCCCGGCTTGCGCCGGGATGACGGTGACAGCGGGCACGGCCCCCGCTAAGGCCTCGTGCATGACCGATCCCGCCGCCGATCTCCTGCCCGAAGGGCTCGAGGACCGCCTGCCGCAGAGCACCGCGGCGGCGGCGCGGATCGAGCGTGCGGTGCTCGCGGTGCTCGACGCGCACGGCTACGACCGCGTGCGCCCGCCGCTGATCGAGTTCATGCAATCGATCGCCCGCCGGATGGACGGGGTGCGCACGCGCAAGCTGTTCCGTTTCGTCGATCCGCGGAGCCTGCGCACGCTGGCCCTGCGTTCGGACATGACGCCGCAGATCGGCCGCATCGCCGCCACCGGGCTCGCCGGCAAGCCGCGCCCTCTGCGGCTGTGCTACGCCGGGCAGGTGGCGCGCATCGCCGGCGACCAGCTCGATCCGCGGCGCGAGGCGCTGCAGCTCGGCGCCGAGCTGATCGGCAGCGATTCAGTGGCGGCGGCGGCCGAAATCGTCGAGCTGGCGATCGCTTCGCTCGAGGCGGCCGGCGCGAGCGGCATCTCGGTCGATTTCACGTTGCCCGATCTCGTCGACACGCTCGCGGCCGAGGAATTCCCGCTCGCGCCGGAACAGGTCCAGGCGGTGCGCGAAAAGCTCGACGCCAAGGACGCCGGCGGCCTGCGCGAGGCGGGGGGCGAGGCCTACGTGCCGCTGCTTTACGCCAGCGGGCCGTTCGCGGAGGCGATCGGCAAGCTCGCCCAGATCGACGCGAGCGGCGTCCTCGCCAGCCGCATCGAAGGGCTGCAGCAGATCGCCACGCGCGTCGCGGGGCGCGCCCGGCTGACGCTCGACCCGGCCGAGCGGCACGGCTTCGAGTACCAGACCTGGCTCGGCTTCACGCTCTACGCCGACGATGTGCGCGGCACGCTCGGCCGCGGCGGGACCTACCGCATCCACGGCACCGAGGAGGCGGCGATCGGCTTCTCGCTTTATCCGGAGGACCTCGTCGAGGCGGTCAAGGCGAGCGAGCCGCGCCGCGAGGCGGTGTTCCTGCCGCTCGGCCACGAGCCGGCCGCCGCCGCGGCGCTGCGGGCCGAAGGCTGGCGCACGGTCGCAGCCCTGTCCGACGCCGACGATGCCGCCGAGCTCGGCTGCTCGCACCGGCTCGAGAATGGTGCGGCGCGGGCCCTGTCGAGCTAGCTGAAGACGCGCTCGAGAAACGCGTCCAGTACCGGCGTGGCGGGATAGTCCGGGTCTCCCAGCCGCCGGTTGATCGCGGCGTGCCCGCTCAGGCCGGTGCCCGCAAAACCGCGCACTTCAGCCGGCGTGCCGCCGCGGCGCAGCGCCGCGCCCAGGGCTTCGCTCTGCTTGATCCCGTCCGGACGCTGGACGTGCAGGATCAGGAACGCCGCGGCGTTCGGCGCCGGGGCCTGCGCCGTCGGCGAAAGCCGCTGCTGTCGTGCCGGGTCCTGCCCGAAGGCCTGGCGATAGGTCCGCTCCATGATCCGCGGGCCCTCGTCGAGCTGCTGCGCGACGTCGTAGGCGGCGCCGTCGAGCGGGACCACGCCGTCGATGTCGGCGAACGACAGGCCGGCGCTCTGCAGATGGACGGGATCGGTGCCGATCAGCGCCACGAGATGCGCACCGGCGCTATGGCCGACGAGCGCTATGCGCTCGGGGTCGAAGCCGAGCGGTCCGCTGCGCGCCTTGAGGTGTGCCAGCGCCGCGGCGATGTCGGCCGCCTGCTGTTCGACCGTGGCCTCGGGCACCAGCCGGTAGTTGACCGAGGCGACCGCGTAGCCCTGCGCCCGCCAGTGCTCGAGCTTGTCCGAGCGCCACATCATCCGCTTGTCGCCGCGCGACCAGCCGCCTCCGTGGACGAACACCACGAGCGGTGAGTCGGGCGAGGGCCCGGCCCAGTAGTCGACCTCCTGCAGCGGGTCGCTGCCGTACGACAGGGGCTGCCGGTCGTCCGCGTTGCGCGAGGCCGCACCGGCGGACAGGACCAGAGCGAAAGAGGCGAAGGCGACGATCACCGTTCGAACCACGGCAGGCTCCTCCCGAGATCGCGACCCGGGAGCGCTCCTAACCGGAGGGGCTTGTACGCCGCGTTAACGGTGCCTCGTCGGTTCGCGCCAGAGGGCGCGCTCCTGGACGGCCGTCAGCCTCCGCCACCCTCGGCGGCCAGGTCCTCTTCGGATGCGGCCTCGAGCCGCCCGGCGCGCGAGGCCGTAATGTAGTTCCTCACCTGCACGTTGCCCTCGTGGCAGGCGTACTCGTAGAACGCGTAGTCGTCGTCGCGCGTCCAGTCGAAGCGCAGCGTCCACGGCGCGGTGAACACTTCGGGGTCCTCGTAGGTCATCTCGTAAGTGATCGTGTCCGGCCCGGTCATCGTCAGCCGCTCGACGACCCTGGCCTTCTCGCTGGTCGGGATCGTGTTCCATGGCGGCACGCCGCGCGTCGCCATGTTGAGCGGGCTGCCGTTGCGCGCGAACGCGTTGCGCGTCGCGCTGTCGCCCGTCTTGAGGTTGGACGTCTCGATCACCAGCGTGTTGCCCTCCCAGCGCCCGCGGCTCGAACCGAGCCACGCCTCCACCGGCTCGGGCCACGGCTCGAATTGGCCGGCGACCGGGATCACCCGTGTGCCGAGCATTTCGAGGTTGATCACCACGAAGCCGGGGGACTGGTAGATGCGGATGCCGTTGTTGTAGCGAAACGGCAGCATCGAGGCGGGAAACCCGCGGCTGACGCAGCGGTCCCACGAATCGAAGTCGGTCACCCAGTCGAACTGGGTGTTGGGCGTCCAGCTCGAGCGGCCGGCGCGGTAGAGCGCCTCGGCATGCGGCGTCATCGGCGGCAGTCGCCCGCTGGCCGGATCGACCACCATCGAGGTTCGCCGGGCGCCGGCGAGGTACTCGATCCAGTGGCCACGCCCGATCGTCTCCTCCTGCTCCTCGCGCTTGTAGGCCTGCTCGAGCTCCTCGGCGCGGGCCCGCTCCGCGGCGAGTTCCTCTTCGGTCTTGAAGAAACGATTGCCGTATTGGTCGGGCCGGTTGACCGGCAGTTCGGCGACGTCGTTGATCGGCCAGGTCCCGCGCAGGTCCGGATCGCCCCACGGCGTGCGCTGCGGCTGATAATCGGTCGGGACCGGCGGCATCACGGTGAGGTCATTTGCCGGCTCCTGCGCGAAGGCCGGAACCGCGATGGCGGCGAGCAGTGCGGCCGCCAGCGTGAAGGTTCGAGTGCTCATTGTTGCGACTCCCATCGATCCGTCTTTTCCGGGCGCCTAGAAGAACTCGCCACCCTCGTCGCGGTTCAATGTCGGCCTGATACAAAAAAGTGAAATCGGCGGGCGGTCGGGGCTACTGCGAGCACGGCAGCCACCGGGAAGCGAAGCTCCCGGGCGAGCCGCTGCCCGACAAGCTCGGACAATGGCGCCCGAGGGGGAAGCGCTCGGTTGAGGCCGAGCCGGGCGACGAAGCGACAACGCCGCGACACGGCGGGCGACTCGACCGGTCGCGTCGCCCTAGAGGTAGCTCAGCCACCAGTCGCGCCGCGAGCGTTTGACACGCTCGAACCAGCGCGAAAGCGGGTACAGCAGGACCAGCACCGTCAGCCACACGAGATAGACCACTCCGAGCGAAAAGCCCCACTCGATCGTCACCAGGCGAGGCGCGCTGGCGAGGAAGCTCGTGGGAAACACGTCGAACGCGACGAGCGCGGGGAAGCCTGTAGCGACGGCCGTCACCAGCATCAGACCATGCATCAGATAGATGTGGGCGACATAGGTGAAGAGCGGCGTCCGCCCGAAGGTCAGCAACCATCTCGCCAGGGGGCCGCCCAAGTGCTCGAGCGCCAGGAACAGCAGCAGCGACACGCCGAGCGTCACCAGCACGTAGTCCGGGGACGGCGGATACTTCGAAACGTTGAGGAACGAGAACAGCGTGCGCAGGCTGCTGTCCATCGGCTGCCACGGCACGGGGTCGCCGTAGCCGTCGAGCCAGCGGAGCAGCAGGAACAGCGCCAGCATTGACGGGGCGATCAGCAGGATCGCGCGGCGGCGCCGGGCCGGATCGCTGCCGAACAACGGTCCGAGCCCGAACCCGAGGCACATGACCCCGAGCCAGGGCACGAAAGCATAGAAGGCCAGCACCTTCGCCTCGGCGAAGTAGCCGGGCACGAGCGTCAGCGAGCGAAGCACGGCCAGCGCGCCGGAGGCGTCAGCGGTCGCCGCTGCGAACAACGGGTGGAGCGCGCAAATGGCGGCCCCGACCGCCAGCACCGCCTGTGACGGCAGCCGGGCGAGCGCAGCCATGCAAACCATGCTCATCCCGATCGCCCAGATGACCTGCAGGAAGACGAACGGCGGACCGAAATTGAAGCCGAACGAGACGACCGTAACCTCGAGCGCGACCAGCCACAGGCCGCGCTTGAGCAGGAAGCCGCTGAGCGCCGCGCCCCCCTTGCCGTTCGCCCGCTGGAACCAGATCGACACCCCGGCGAGGAAAACGAACGTCGGTGCGCAGAGATGCGTCACCCACCGCGTCGCGAACAGCGCAGCGGTGGTCCTCGCCGGGTCGGTCGGATCGAACCGGAACGCGTCGTAGTGGAAATAGTCCCGCACATGGTCGAGCACCATGATGGCAATGACCAGGCCGCGCAGCAGGTCGACTGCGTCGACCCGCACCGCTCCCCCGCGGGTCAGGGCGGTCGGCGGGGCTGCGGCCGGTGTGCCGCCCGGTGCTGCTGCCGTCGTCGCCATGCCGGGACCTCCGCTGTCGCGGCGGCTCCATATCATGCCGGCAAGCGCTTGCCCAAACCGCCCTCACCGCCTACGGCGCGCGCGTCTCCCCGAGCACCAGAGAAAGCACTTCACCTTGGCCAATGTCACCGTGATCGGAGCCCAGTGGGGCGATGAGGGCAAGGGCAAGATCGTCGACTGGCTGGCCAGCCGCGCCGACGTCGTGGTGCGCTTCCAGGGCGGGCACAACGCCGGGCACACGCTGGTCGTCGGCAACACCACCTACAAGCTCAGCCTGCTGCCTTCGGGCATCGTCACCGGCACGCTGTCGATCATCGGCAACGGCGTGGTCCTCGATCCGTGGGCGCTCAAGGGCGAGATCGAGCGGCTCGAAGGGCAGGGGGTGGCGATCACCCCCGAGAACCTGGTCGTCGCCGACAACTGCCCGCTGATCCTGCCGCTCCACACCGATCTCGACGTGATGCGCGAGGCCGCGGCGGGCAAGGGCAAGATCGGCACCACCGGGCGCGGGATCGGCCCGGCCTACGAGGACAAGGTCGGCCGCCGTGCGATCCGCGTGTGCGACCTCGCCCACCTGCACGAGCTCGAGCCGCTGCTCGACCGCCTGTGCGCTCATCACGATGCCTTGCGCGCCGGGTTCGGCCAGGGTCCGGTCGACCGCGCCGCGCTGCTCGACAAGCTGCGCGAGATTGCCCCGTTCGTGCAGAAGTACGCCCAGCCGGTGTGGATGCGGCTGCGCGAGGAGCGGCGCAGGGGCAGCCGCATCCTGTTCGAAGGGGCGCAGGGCGTGCTGCTCGACGTCGACCATGGGACCTACCCGTTCGTGACCAGCTCGAACACCGTCAGCGGCACGGTCGCCAGCGGCAGCGGGCTCGGGCCGAACGCCGCCGGGTTCGTGCTCGGCATCGTCAAGGCCTACACCACGCGCGTCGGGTCGGGCCCGTTCCCGACCGAGCTCGACGACGCGGTCGGCCAGCGGCTCGGCGAGCGCGGCCACGAGTTCGGCACCGTGACCGGGCGCCAGCGCCGCTGCGGCTGGTTCGATGCGGTGCTCGTGCGCCAGTCGTGCGCCATCTCGGGCGTAACCGGCGTCGCGCTGACCAAGCTCGACGTGCTCGACGGGTTCGAGACGCTCAAGATCTGCACCGGCTATCGGCTGCGCCGGAAGGTGATCGACTACTTCCCCTCGAACGCCGCCGAGCAGGCCGAGTGCGAGCCGGTCTACGAGGAAATGGCCGGCTGGAGCGAGAGCACCGCGGGCGCGCGCCGCTGGGCCGACCTACCGGCGCAGGCGATCAAGTACATCCGCCGCATCGAGGAACTGATCGAGTGCCCGGTGGCCTCGGTCTCGACCAGCCCCGAGCGCGACGACACGATTCTCGTGCGCGACCCGTTCGCCGACTGACCTCACGGCCCGCGGCGGCCTGCCACTACAGAGCAAAAACCCTTGCGCGGGAACGATTTGCCCTCGGCGGGACTGTATCCGCCGAGAGGTTTCATGAAGATCGAGTTCGATTATTACCCCCCGGTCCCCGTCACCGAGGGCCCGCGGGCCAGCGGCCGTGCGCTCGGCGAAAGCCGGCCGCTGACCGATGTCCTGTTGTGCGCGCCCGCCTATCTCGAGCCGGTGCCGTGCTGTTCGGTCACGCGCGAGAGCCTGCGGAACGGCTTCGCTACCAGCCGGTCGGCGGCGGCGCGGCAGCACACCGCGTTACGCGAGGCGCTCTGCGCCAGCGGCGTGACCTGCCACAGCCTGCCGCCCGAGCCGGGCCTGCCCGATCTGGCCTTCACCCGCGACGTCGCGGTGGCGACGCCGTGGGGCCTGGTCGCGCTCAACCCGGCGCTCGGGCACCGCTCGGTCGAGGTCGACCATTTCGTCGACTGGGCGCGGCGGCACGCCGAGGGCCCGGTCGCACGCATCCGCGGCGGCCGGATCGAGGGCGGCGACGTGTGCATCGCCCGGCCCGGCCTGCTGATCGTCGGCGTCTCCGGCACCCGCACCGACGAGGACGGCGCGGAGGCCTTCGCCGCGCGTTTCCGGATGGAGGGCTGGGACGTGCTCATCTGCCCGTTCGACGAGCATTTCCTCCATCTCGACACGATCTTCTGCATGCTTGACGAAGATCGCGCGCTGGCCTGCCTCGATGCGCTCGACGACGGATTCCTCGAAGCCGTCGCCCGGCGTGGGATCGAGCTGCTGCCGGTCGCCTACAAGGACTCGCGCCGCCTCGGCTGCAACGTGCTGTCGGTCGATGGCCGGCGGATCGTTGCCGGCTCGGCGACCCCGCGGGTCACCGCCACGCTCCGGCGCCACGGGTACGAGGTCGCGGAAGTCGAGCTCGACCAGTTCAGCGCCTGCGGCGGCGGTGTGCATTGCCTGACGATGCCGCTGGCCCGGCGCGAGATCCGCGCGCTCGGCGAAAGCGACGGCAGTGACCGGATGCTCGCCCCGGCGCCCTGGGATGGCCTGGATAACCGCCGAACCGCACTGGCCGGCCGCAACGCGCATTGCCGATGACCGGCCCGCCCTTTATGACCGCGGCCGTTCCTCCCGGAGATTGTCTCGCCCATGACTTCGCGTGAAAAGACGGCGCTGCTGGCGTTGGACGACAGCGGCGCAAGCCGTCCGCTCTCAGAGAAGCTGTTCACGGTGGCCTGGGGGGCGATCCAGTGGCCGTGGCTGGCCCGCAGCCTGTGGGGCGGCAAGCTGGCCGACAAGCTCGCGCTGCTCGACCGGCTCGCGCTGCCGCACGATTCGCTGCCGCACCTCGGCAGCTGGAAGGCCGACACCTATTTCCTCTGGCGCATCGTCGAGGCAATCGAGAAACTGCGCCCGCAGGAAGTGGTCGAGCTTGGCTGCGGCGCTTCGACGCTGGTGCTGGCGAAGGCGCTCGAGCTCAACGGCGGCGGGCACCTGACGAGTTATGACCAGCACGCCGACTTCGTCGAGGCGACCGGGCGCTGGCTGGCGACGCACGGCCTGACGGCGTCGATGCGCCACGGCCCGATTGTCGAGGACCCGAGCCACTGGTCGCACAGCTGGTACGAGCTGGCCGCCGTGCCGGCCGAGATCGACCTGCTGGTGATCGACGGCCCGCCGTGGACGCTCAACCCGTTCGTCCGCGGTCGGGCCGAGCTGCTGTTCGAGCGCATTCGCCCGGGCGGGATCGTGCTTCTCGACGATGCCGCGCGCCCCGGAGAGCGCGTTGTCGCAGCACGCTGGCGTCGCGAGTGGTCCAATTTCCGGTTCACGCTGCTGCCCGGTGCCAAGGGCACGCTGGTCGGCGAGCGGTTGCGCTAGCGGGCCTCACGACGGGCAGGAAAGTCTTGCAGAGCGCGGGCGCGCACTGGAACGAAAATCGAACAAACTTGACTTGACCGTGCCGTGTACTCATTCTGTTCTCCTTCGACTCGGGAGAACGGCCGATGCTTCACGTCGACTTCGCCTACGCGCCCGTCAACGACCTCGCCGGCTTCCCGCTGACCGTCTCGATCTTTGCCGACCGCGCGCGCGAGCCCTTGCGGGCGGACGTCGAGGCTGCCGGACTTTCGGTGCTCGACAGCGCCCCGCTGGCTGCCTTGCTCGAAGATCCGCCGCGCGCGCTCGGCGCCGTCGCGGTGCTCGATTGTCCGGAGGTCGACGCGGCGGTGATGGCGGCGCTGGCCCGGCTCGACGCGCGCGCGGCGCGCTCGGGCGCGCAACTGGTCATTTCGACCAGCATCGCCGCGCTCGAGGACGTGTTCGCCTGCTGCGACCAGTCCGCCCCGCAGATCCTGGTCGATCCGACGCAGGCCGAGCGCGTCGTCGCGCTCGGCCGCGTCGTCGTGCGGACGTCGGGGTCGCGGCTGCGCGACCAGAGCCACGCCGA
>JAEZES010000241.1 GCA_023432995.1 Pseudomonadota bacterium | reverse complement strand
GCGCCGCACGATGCGGCCCGGCCAGGTACGCGCCGCATCCTGCTGTGGCTCGCGCTGTCGGCCGTGCCCTCGGGGCTGATGCTGTCGACGACCACCTACCTGACGACCGATATCTTCGCGATGCCGCTGCTGTGGGTCATCCCGCTCGGGCTCTACCTGCTGTCGTTCACCGTCGCTTTCGCCGCGCGGCGGGGCGTCGCCGAGGCGCTCGTGGTGCTCGCCCCGCTGGTGCTGTGCGCCGACGGGGCGATGACCATGCTGGCCGCCGAGCGCCCGTCGATGCTGGCCGCCGCGGCCAGCCTGGTGATGCTGTTCGTCGTCGCCGTCGCGCTCCACGCGCGGCTCTACGAGACCCGGCCGGAGCCGGCGCGGCTGACCCAGTTCTACCTGGTGATGTCGCCGGCGGCGCGCTCGGCGGGCTGTTCACGGCGCTGATCGCGCCGCTGCTGTTCGACTGGACCTGGGAGCATCCGCTGCTGATCCTCGCCGCGGCCGCGCTGCTCCCGCTCGGGGCGTGGCCGAGACTGCTCGGGCGCCTGGCGACCACCGAGCGGACGATGCGCTGGGCGCTGGTCGCGCTGCTGTTCGCGGTCTTCATGGGCGCGGTGTGGCTGCGCGGCCAGCTTCGCGCCGATCCGGCGTGGAGCCTGCTCGAGTTCGCCGCGTTCGACCTGCTGGTGGTGGGCGCGGTGGCGCTCGCGGCGCGTCGCTGGACCTACGTCGCAGCGACGGCGATCCTGCTCGGCGCGCTCGGCGGGGTCGCGCAGCTGCAGAAGACCGTCGAGGGCGCGCGGAACCGCAGCTACTTCGGGATCTACACGGTGCAGGACCTGCCGCTGGGCGCGCGCCAGCTGACTCACGGCACGACGCTGCACGGGATGCAGTGGCGCGACGAGGCGCGCGCGACGCAGCCGACGACCTACTACGGGCCGGCCGGCGGCGCCGGTCGCGCGCTGCTCGCGGCCGAGCGGCTCTACGGGCCGCGCGCGCGGGTCGGCGTGGTCGGTCTCGGCGTCGGCACGCTGGCCTGCTATCACCGCCCGGGCCAGGCCTGGACCTTCTTCGAGATCGATCCCGAAGTGCTCGGCTATTCGCGGCGCGGCCAGTTCACTTACCTCGACCGCTGCGCGCCCGAGGCCCGCGTGGTGATCGGCGACGCCCGGCTCGAGCTCGCCAAGGCGCCGCCGGGCAGCTTCGACGTCCTGCTGGTCGACGCGTTCTCGTCGGACGCGATCCCGCTGCACCTGCTGACCGACGAGGCCATGGGGGTGTACCTGGCCGCGCTCGCCCCCGACGGGTTGCTGGTAATCCACATCAGCAACCGCTTCGTCGATCTCGGGCCGGTGCTCGCCGCGCTGGCGCGCGAGCGCGGGCTGGCGTCCGCCCAGCGGACCGATTTGCGCGAGTCCGGCGAGAGCGGCCTCGACGGAGGGCTGAGCTCGTCGACGTGGGTGGCGCTGTCGCGCGATCGGGCGCATCTGGCGGCGCTCACCGCGGGCGGCGGCTGGCGCGAGCTTGGCGCGCCGGCGGACGACCTCTGGCGCGACGATTTCGCCTCGATCCTGCCGCATCTCAAATGGCGGGGATTCTTCTGAGCGATGGTTCGGGCGCGCGCATGAGCGGCTTTCGCCTCGAGACCGAGCGCCTCGTGCTGCGCGACTGGCGCGCCGACGACCTTGACCCGCTACACGCGATTTGTTCCGATCCGCGGGTCATGGCGACGATCGGCCCGCTGCAGGATCGCGAGACCGCGCGGGTCGGGCTCGACCGGCTGATGGCGCGGACGGCGCGCGACGGGCACACCTTCTGGGCGCTCGAGCGCAAGGTGGACGCACGCATGATCGGCTTCTGCGGCGTGGCCCGGGGTCGGGTTGCGCCGATCGAAGGCGAGCTCGAGATCGGCTGGCGACTGGCCTGGGACTGCTGGGGGCAATCGTACGCGCGCGAGGCGGCCGAGGCCTCGTTGGCGTGGGCCGCGCGCGATCACCCGGGCGAGCGGGTCTGCGCGATCACTTCGGTCGGCAACACGCGCAGCCGCGGTCTGATGGAGCGGCTCGGCATGCGGCACGACCCGGCGATCGATTTCGACCATCCGGATATCCCGGAGGACTCACCCCTGAGGCGGCACGTGGTCTACTGGCTGGAGGCGGCGCGATGAATCCGGCCGAGCGCTTCCCGTGGGCGACGATCCTGCCGTTCGAAGGGGTCGCGCCGCGGATCCACGACAGCGCCTTCGTGGCGCCAGGGGCACGGATCATCGGTGACGTCACGCTCGGGCCGGAGTCGAGCGTGTGGTACAATTGCGTGTTGCGCGGCGATATCCACCGGATCGTGATCGGCGCGCGCTCGAACGTGCAGGACGGCTCGGTGCTGCACGTCGAGGGGCCGCGCCCCGACACCGAGGGCTGCCCGACGATCATCGGCGAGGACTGCGTGATCGGCCACATGGCCGTGGTCCACGGCTGCACGCTCGAGGACCGCGCGTTCGTTGGCATGGGCGCGGTGGCGATGGACGACTGCCGCATCGGCGAGGGCGCGATGCTCGCCGCCGGGGCGCTGCTCAGCCCGGGCAAGGCGATCCCGCCGCGCGAGATCTGGGCCGGGCGCCCGGCGAGGCTGCTGCGCGTGCAGGACGAGGCGCAGGTCGCCAAGATCCGCTTCCAGACCGAGCGTTACTGCGCGCTCGCCCGCCGCCACCTGACGATGCTGCGTGGCGAAACCGAAGCCTGAGTTGCCTTCGCCGGAGGCGATCCGCGCCCTGGCCGACGCGAACGGACGCCTGACCTTGCGCGTCACGCCGGGCGCGCGCACCGAGGCGGTCGAGCTGGGTGACGGGCGCCTGCTGGTGAAGGTCCGCGCCAAGCCGCACGACGGCGCGGCGAACGAAGCCGTGCTTGCGCTCGTCGCGCGCTCGCTCGGACTGGCGACGTCACGACTGCGCTTGTTGCGCGGCGCAACTGGGCGCGACAAGCTGGTCGAGATCGCGCGCGACTGAAGCCGTTGTCGGGCCGGTTGACTTCTCGCCACTCATATACAAATAGCCAGCGTCCTCATGTCAGACATCGAGTTTGATATCTGATCTATCAGGAGTGAGCGGTGATCACCTCGCACCAGATGCGCGCGGCGCGCGCTCTGCTGGGCATCGACCAGCGTCGGCTGGCCGAGCTTTCCGGACTGTCGGCCCCGACGATCCAGCGCATGGAGGCCTCGGACGGCCAGGTCCGCGGGGTCGTCGATACGCTGGTCAAGGTCGTCAACGCGCTCGAGGCCGAAGGCATCGAGCTGATTGGCGAGAACGCGCCGAGCAGCGGCACGGGCCGCGGCGTGCGGCTGCGCGAGCCGGCGCCGGCCGAGCGGGCAGAGGCCTGACGTGACCGAAGGCTTCACGCCCAAGCTGCTGACCACCTGGCGCGAAGGCTACGGCCGCGCGGAGCTGCGCGCCGATGCCATCGCCGGGCTCACGGTGGCGATCGTCGCGCTGCCGCTGGCGATGGCGCTCGGCATCGCCAGCGGCGCCTCGCCCGATAAGGGGCTGATCACCGCGGTCGTCGCCGGGTTCCTGATCTCGGCCCTCGGCGGCTCGCGCCTGCAGGTCGGCGGCCCGACCGGGGCCTTCGTGGTGGTGATCTTCAACGTTATCGCGGTGCACGGCTATGAGGGCCTGTTGCTGGCGACGCTGCTCGCCGGGCTGATCCTGCTCGCCGCCGGCTTCGCCGGTCTCGGCCGGCTGATCCGCTTCGTTCCGAACCCGGTGATCACCGGCTTCACCGCCGGCATCGCCGTCATCATCGCCTCGAGCCAGGTCAAGGACTTCCTCGGCCTGCCGCTGTCCGAGGTGCCGGCCGAGTTCATCCCCCAGTGGCTCGCCTATCTCGGCGCGATCACGCGCCTGAGCCCGGCGACGCTGGCGGTCGGCTTGGGCGCACTCGGGCTGATCCTCGTGCTCAAGAAGGTCGCCCCGCGGCTCCCCGGCTACCTGATCGCGGTAGTCGCCGGTTCGGCCGCGGTCGGCCTGCTCGACCTGTCGGTCGACACGGTCGGCTCGCGCTTTCCCGAGATCCCCGCCGGCCTGCCGATGCCGGGCTTGCCCGCGATCACGCTGGCCAAGGTCCAGGCGGTCATGCCCTCGGCCTTCACCATCGCCTTCCTGGCCGGGATCGAGGCGCTGCTCTCGGCAGTCGTCGCCGACGGGATGGCGGGGACGCGCCACCGGCCGAACCAGGAGCTGATCGGCCAGGGCGTCGCCAACTTCGCCTCGGGCCTGTTCGGCGGCCTGCCGGCGACCGGCGCCATCGCCCGCACCGCGACCAACATCAGGGCCGGCGCGCGGACCCCGGTATCAGGCATGTTCCACGCGGCGTTCCTGCTGCTGTTCGTGCTGTTTGCGACCGACCTGATGGCTTACGTGCCGATGGCCGCGCTGGCGGCGATCCTGTTCACGGTCGCGCTCGGCATGAGCGAGTACCGCCGGTTCGCGCAGCTGCTGCGCATGCCCGGCGGCGACCGAGCGGTGCTGTTGCTGACCTTCGCGCTGACCGTGCTGGTCGACCTGACCACCGCGATCGCGGTCGGCGTGACGCTCGCCTCGCTGCTGTTCATGATGCGGATGAGCGAGGCGGTGCAGGTCGAGGGCCGCTCGGCGATCGAGGCCAAGCCCGACCTCGACGACGACGGAACCCGCCAGCGCGAGGGCCTGCCGCCGGGCGTCGAGGTGTTCCGCATCGCCGGGCCGTTCTTCTTCGGCGTCGCCGGCGACCTGCTCGAGACGCTGCGCAACCTCGGGCAGCGGCCGAAGGCGGTGATCCTGCGCATGCGCCGCATGCCGTTCCTCGACGCGAGCGGCGCCGCCGCGCTCGACCAGTTCGTCGAGCAGGCCAAGAGCGACGGGATCCGCGTGATTTTCTCGGGCGTGCAGCCGCAGGCGATGGAAGTCCTGGCGCGGACCGGGCTCGGCCGCGAGTCCGCGCGCGTCGACCATGCGCCCGACTATCCGGCGGCGCTCGAGATGGCTCGGGCGGAGATTGCCGGCCGAGCGGCCTAGTCGCGAACCAGGCTCCGCAAGGCCTCGATCCGGTCGGCCTCGTGCGCCGGCTTGTCCCAGCGGATCCGGCTGATCCGCGGGAAGCGCATCGCGAGGCCCGACTTGTGGCGCTTGCTGGCGTGCACACTGTCGAACGCGACCTCGAACACCAGGCTGCGGTCGGTCTCGCGCACCGGGCCGAAGCGGTTGACCGTGTGATTGCGCACGTAGCGGTCGATCTCGCGCAGCTCCTCGTCGGTGAAGCCGAAATAGGCCTTGCCCACGGGCAGCAGCTCGGCGCCCTCGTCGGGGTCGCCGTCCCAGCAGCCGAACGTGTAGTCCGAATAGAAGCTCGAACGCTTGCCGCTGCCGCGCTGGGCGTACATCAGCACGCAGTCGACCAGCAGCGGATCGCGCTTCCACTTGTACCACAGCCCGGTCCTGCGCCCGGCGACGTATGGGGAATCGCGCCGCTTGAGCATCAGCCCCTCGATCGCCTCGTCGCGTGCCCCGGCGCGGATTTCGGCCAGGCGCTCGAAATGGTCGGCCTCGACCACCGGCGAGAGGTCGAAGCGCTCGGCCGGCAGCCGCGGCATCAGCGCCTCGAGCCGCGCGCGACGCTCAGCCCACGGCCGCTCGCGCAAGTCTTCGCCCTCGAGCAGCAGCAGGTCGTAGAGGCGCACGAACGCCGGATGGGTCTCGAGCATGTTGCGCGAGACGACTTTGCGCCCGAGTCGCTGCTGCAGCGCGTTGAAGCTCGCCGCGCCGCCTTCCGCGCCGCCCTGGTGAGCGCCGCGCACGAGCAGCTCGCCGTCGAGCACGGCGGGGATCGCCAGCGCTGCGGCGATCTCCGGGAAAGTCGCGGTCACGTCGTCGCCGGTGCGCGAGTAGAGCCGCGTCTCGCCGCCCGCGTGGACCACCTGCACGCGGATCCCGTCCCATTTCCACTCGGCGACGTAGTCGGCGAGGTCGAGCACGGCGTCCTCGAGCGCGTGAGCGAGCATGAAGGGGCGGAACAGCGGCATTTCGCCCAGCTCGGGGGCGGGGCCGCCGTCGGCTGCCCAGGCGAACAGCTCGGCGTAGGGCGGCGCGAGCGCGTGCCAGTATTCCTCGACCTGCTCGACATCGACCGCGAAGGCCTGCGCGAAGGCGGTCTTCGCCAGCCGCGCCGAGATGCCCACGCGCATCGCCCCGGTAGCCAGCTTGAGCAGCGCGTAACGCCCGTCGGCATCGAGCCGGTCGAGCAGACGCGGGAGGTCCGACATCACGCTCACTCGCGTCATTCCGGCAAGCAAATCAACAGCTTCAGCCACGGTCGGCGACGTCAAGGCGGCATCCGCGCTGGCCGGCCACAGCAGGCTCACCGTCTCCGCGGTGTCGCCGACGAAATCGCGGCTCAGCGCGAACAGCACCGGATCGACCCGTTCGGCGA
>JAEZES010000227.1 GCA_023432995.1 Pseudomonadota bacterium | reverse complement strand
GTGTACCTGCTCATGTCGTCGTCCTTCCGCAGGACGACTCGATAGTCCCTCACGCCGCGTAAGGGGCAAGGCCGAAGAGCGATTACTCTTCGGCCTCGCCGGTTCCCTCGTCCCGATCCGGTGTCGGTTCGGGCGGCGTCTCGGTCGCATCGCGGCTGATGATCTCCTCGACGATCACTTCCTCGGCCTCGTTCTCGGGCTCTTCCTGCTCGTCGAGGCGCACGGCGCTGACGATGTGCTCGCCGTCGGCGACATTGAACAGCCGCACGCCCGCCGAGCCGCGGCCGATCACGCGAAGGGAATCGAGTCCGATACGGATCAATTTGGCCTGGTCGGTCACCAGCATGAGCTGGTCGGCGGTCGTCGCGGTGAAGCTCGCCACCACCGGGCCGTTGCGGGCGATGTTGTCGATGTTGGTGATGCCCTGGCCGCCGCGGCCCGTGCGGCGGTACTCGTAGGCCGACGACAGCTTGCCGTAGCCGTTGGCGCAGACCGTGAGGATGAACTGCTCCTTGGCGGCAAGTTCGGCGAACCTCTCGGCGCTCATCTGCGGTTCGCTGTCCTTGTCGGATTTCCACGGCGCGTGGCGCAGGTAGTCGTCGCGCTCCTCCTGGTCCCTCACGCCGACGCGGTGCAGGATCGACAGCGAGACGACCTCGTCGTCGGGCTTGAGGCTCATGCCGCGTACGCCGGTCGAGGTGCGGCTCTGGAACTCGCGGATGTCGTCGGCGGCGAAGCGGATCGCCTTGCCCTGGCGGCTCGCCAGCAGCACGTCGTCCCCCGAATCGAGCAGCGCGACGCCGATCAGGCGGTCGTCGCTGCCCTCTTCGAAGCGCATCGCGTACTTGCCGTTCGATGGAATGTTGGCGAAGGCATCCATGCTGTTGCGCCGGGCGTTGCCCTTGGCCGTGGCGAAGACCACCGACAGCGCACCCCAGGTGTCCTCGTCCTCGGGCAGCGGCAGCACGGTCTGGATCGTTTCGCCCTGCTCGAGCGCCGGCAGCAGGTTGACGATCGGCCGCCCGCGCGTCGCCGGGCCGCCCTCGGGCAGGCGCCAGACCTTGAGGCGGTAGACCTTGCCCGCGGTCGAGAAGAACAGCACGGGGTTGTGCGTCGAGGTGACGAACATCTCCTTGACCGCGTCTTCTTCCTTGGTCGCCATGCCGGCGCGACCCTTGCCGCCGCGGTTCTGCGCCCTGAAGGTCGAGAGCGGTGTGCGCTTGATGTAGCCGTCGAGGGTCACCGTCACGACCATCTCGTCGCGCTCGATCAGGTCTTCGTCCTCGATCCCGTCCCACGCAGGGGCGATCTCCGACAGGCGCGGCGTGGCAAAGGCCTCGCGGATCTCGACCAGCTCCTGGCGCATGACTTCATAGAGCTTGCGCCGGTCGGCAAGGATCGCGAGGTATTCGGTGATCTTGGCGGCCAGCTCCTTGAGCTCGTCGCCGATTTCGTCGCGGCCGAGCGCGGTCAGGCGGTGCAGGCGCAGGTCGAGGATCGCCTTCACCTGCGCCTCTGACAGGCGGTAGTGGCCTTCCTTGGCACCGAGATCCGGCTCCACGGCCTCGACCAGCGCGAGATAAGGGGCGATCTCCCCGGTCGGCCATTCCTTGGCCAGCAGCCGTGCGCGCGCCTCGGCCGGGTTCGACGATCCGCGGATCATCGCCACGACCTCGTCGAGGTTCGACACTGCGACCACCAGCCCGAGCAGGATGTGCGCCCGGTCGCGCGCCTTGTTGAGCTCGAACTTGGTCCGCCGGGTGATCACCTGCTCGCGGAACTGGACGAACGCCTGCAGGATCTCGCGCAGTTCGAGCGTCTCCGGCCGGCCGCCGCGGATCGCCAGCATGTTGGCCGGGAAGCTCGCCTGCGCCGGGGTGTGCCGCCACAGCTGGTTGAGCACGACCTCGGGCGTCGCGTCGCGCTTGAGGTCGATCACCACGCGCACGCCGTCGCGGTTGGACTCGTCGCGGATGTCGCTGACGCCCTCGATCCGCCTGTCCTTGGCCGCCTCGGCGATCTTCTCGACCAGCGCCGCCTTGCCGACCTGGTACGGGATGCTGGTCAGCACGATCGAGCGGCGATCGCCGCGGCCTTCCTCGATCGTGTGCCGGCAGCGCTGCAGGATCGAGCCGCGCCCGGTGGTGTAGGCCGCACGGCTGCCGGCGCTGCCGAGGATCAGCGGCGCGGTCGGGAAGTCCGGGCCGGGGATGTACTCGATCAGCTCGTCCGAAGTCAGCGCGGGCCCGCCGCTCATCTGCCGATCGATCATCGCCAGGCAGCCGTCGATCACCTCGCCGAGATTGTGCGGCGGGATGTTGGTCGCCATGCCGACGGCGATGCCGCCGGCGCCGTTGACCAGCAGGTTGGGAAAGCGCGCCGGGAGGACTGAGGGCTCCTGCCGGCTGCCGTCGTAGTTGTCGACGAAGTCGACCGTGTCTTTGTCGATGTCCTCGAGCAGCGCCATCGCCGGCTTGGCCAGCCGCGCCTCGGTGTAGCGCTCCGCGGCCGGCGGATCGGGATCCATCGAGCCGAAGTTGCCCTGGCCGTCGATCAGCGGCACGCGCATCGACCACCACTGCGCCATGCGCGCGAGCGCGTCGTAGATCGCCTGGTTGCCGTGCGGGTGGTAGTTGCCCATCGTGTCGCCGGTGATCTTGGCGCTTTTGCGATAGGGCCGGCCGGGCACGAAGCCGCCTTCCTGGCAGGCCCACAGGATACGCCGGTGGACCGGCTTGAGGCCATCGCGCACGTCGGGCAGCGCGCGGCTCACGATCACGCTCATCGCGTAATCGAGGTACGAGGTCTTCATCTCATCGACGATGTCGATGCGATCGAACTCGCCCGGTGCCGCGGGCGGTTCAAGGGTATCGGTAGTGTCGTTCACCTGCGCGGTTGGCCCGTCTTGTTGATCTGTCGTTCTGTCGCATCGGCCCTAGGCCATCGGCCCCGAACAGGCCAGCGGATGGGGCGCGAGGGCGGGGCAGGGCGCCCCTTTTTCCACACCTGCCGCCGGTCGGCTCACGCGAACCCGGCGGCGGTGGGCGTCCGTTTGGTTAAATTGGCATTCAGGGGCAGATTTCTAGGAGCGAATTGCAATATTCGGCGTTTTTCGGCACTAGCGCCGCCGATCTATTCCGGCCCGGGCTGTTGCCGGTCCCCCCTACAGGAGAGTTCTCGAAGATGCTTCGCCGGTTCCCTTCCGCTAGCCGCGTCGCCCTGCGCGGTTTCGGCTCAGCAATGACCCTCGCGATCGCGCTCGCCAGCGGCGCCGCCGTGGTGACCGCGGCGACCGCGGTTCCGGCCGCGGCTCAACGCGGCGGGCGCGCGCCCGAGCCGCAGAATTCCGAGGCCTTCGTCAAGGCGTACGAGCCCGTGGCGGCGATCGTGTCCGCCGAGACCGGCGACTTCGCTGCGGCCAAGCCGCAGATTCCGGGTCTCGTCGCGACCATTCAGACCCCCGACGATCGCAACGCGGCCGGCAACCTGATCCTCGCGCTGGGCAACAAGCTGCGCGACGCGCAGCTGCAGCGCCAGGGGCTCGAGCTGATGGTCGCCAGCGGCAAGACCGATCCGGCGCAGCTCGGCCAGTTCCAGTATTTCATCGGCAGCCTGGCCTACGACGCCAAGGACTGGGCGGCTGCGCGGACCGCGCTCGAGGCGGCGGTCGCGGCGGGCTTCACTGAGGAAGATCCCGGCCCGATGATCGCCGAGACCTACTTCGGCGAAGGCCAGGCCGCGCAGGGCCTGACCTACCTCAAGACCCTGGTCGAGAAGCGTACGGCCGCCGGCCAGGCGGTGCCGGAGACCTGGCTCACGCGCGGTTTGCAGGTCGCCTATCAGGCCCAGCTCGGCGCGCAGGCCACCGAATGGTCGGCGTTGCTGGTGGCGCACAGCCCGAACCAGACCAACTGGCAGCGCGCACTGCAGGTGGTCAACACGATGAACCAGCTCGACACGCAGGCGCGGCTCGACCTGCTGCGCCTGATGCTGGCGACCAACGCCCTGTCCGACCGGCGCGAGTATGAAGCCTACATCGAGGCGGCGGACCCGCGGATCATGGCCAACGAGGTCGACCGCGTCCTGGCCGCCGGCGTGCAGGCCGGCGTGTTCCCGAGCGGCGACCAGTACTACACCGACATCAAGCAGATCGTCGACCAGCGCGCGCCGGCCGACCGGCGCGACGCGCCGAGCCTCGCCGACGAGGCGCGCAGCGCTGCCAACGGCAACGCCGCGCAGAACGCGGGCGACGTGTTCATGTCGCTCGGCTCGTGGGCCGAGGCCGAGGAAATGTATGCGCTGGCGCTCGAGAAGGGCGTCAACGATCGCGATCGCGCGCTGACCCGTCTCGGCATCGCCCAGGCCCAGCAGGGCAAGAAAGCCGAGGCCCGCGCGACGTTCGGGCAGGTCGGGGGCGCGCGCGTCCCGGTGGCGCGGATGTGGACCGCCTACGTCGAAAGCCGCGCCTGAGCGCGGCACCCGGCTGAGGGGGAGCGGCACGACGGCGGCGAGCGGTCTGCGTACCGGGCGGCGCGCCTTTTGCGCCGGCCTGGCC
>JAEZES010000186.1 GCA_023432995.1 Pseudomonadota bacterium | reverse complement strand
CGCCAGGCGTGCCGCGAACGCCGGTCAGCGCCGCGTCGAACGCGCGCCCGTCGGGTGTCGCGACCTGGACGGTGAAGGTGCCGAGCGCCTGCGGCACCTCGTCGGCCGGGGCTGCGCTCGCGGTGGTGCCGTCGGCGGTCTCGCGGGGGATCGTCTCGCCGCCGGCCGCCGCGGCCTCCTCGGCACGACGCGCGGCCTCGATCAGCGCGAGCACTTCGGGGCTCAGTTCGACCGCGTCGAGGCGCAAGGTCGGATCGGGCCGCAGGCGGCCGTCGAGCAGCGCCCGGGTGAAGATCGCGTCGAACCGCTGCACGGCCTGGTTCAGCATGGCCGGCACCTGGTCGGCGTTGCGCGCGCGCAGGGTGAACTCACCGAGCCAGCGGTTGTCGGGGCCGTAACGGGCGGTGAAATGCCCTTCGACCGGGCCGCCCGGATAGAGGTAACGCAAGTTCGCGATCGGGATCAGCACGTCGGCGGCGCCGAACTGGTCGAGAATGTCGGTCCACCAGGCGCGGCTGCGGCGGCCGGTCTGGCCGTAGGTCAGCAGCAGCGATTCCCAGCCCGAACCGGTCGGGCGGACGTAGTCGATCGCGCTGGCCCCCATCTGGTACTCGGCCCAGGCGCGCTGCCACGGGTTGCGCACCTCGAACATCGTCTGCGTGCCGCCGCTGATCAGCACCGGCAGGGTCAGCATCGGCGCCGAGCGCGCCTGGGCGCCTTCGCCACCGAGAATCCCGCCCGCGCGCGATCGGTCGAAGATTACGCCCAGCGTGGCGATATAGCGGCGCGGCCCGAGCCGCTCCTGCTCGACCACGATCGCCGAGACCAGCCCCTCGAGCTGCGAATCGGGGATCGCGGGGCCGCCGAGCTTCTTCCATGCCTCGCGCCGCGCCACGCGCCAGCCTTCGAGCCGGGCGTCTTCGGCATTCTTGCCGGTCACGTCGACCGAAATGCCATGGACTTCGATGTCGGTGCTGCTCGCCACCGGGGCAATGCCGCGGTCGCCCGAGACCTGGGCGACGAGCGCCGCGCCTGCGGCGAGCGCCGCGAGCAGCGCCGCCACCAAGTAGGGCAGCGCACGAGCGGACGGGGCTTTGGGGAGCGCGAGGGTGGCCATCGGGGAAATCGGCGGCCTTTTGCCCAATGGCGAGTGGAAATCCAAGCGCGAAAGGATAAAGCGCATCGCGATGGCCGCGAACACCCCGCCCCCCGACCGCTACACGTACGCCCAGGCCGGCGTGTCGATCGACGCCGGCAACGCGCTGGTCAAGGCGATCGGTCCGTTGGTGAAGGCGACCCGGAGGCCGGGCGCCGACGCCGAAATCGGCGGGTTCGGCGGGTTCTTCGACCCGAAGGCCGCCGGCTACGCCGACCCGCTGCTGGTCGCGGCCAACGACGGAGTCGGCACCAAGCTCAAGCTGGCGATCGACTTCGACCGCCACGACACCGTCGGCATCGACCTCGTCGCGATGTGCGCCAACGACTTGATCGTGCAGGGTGCCGAGCCGCTGTTCTTCCTCGACTATTTCGCCACTGGAAAGCTCGACGGCGGCATCGCAGAACGGGTCATTGGCGGCATTGCCGAGGGCTGCCGGCTGGCGGGCTGCGCGCTGATCGGCGGCGAGACCGCCGAGATGCCTGGGATGTACGCCGCCGGCGATTACGATCTGGCCGGCTTCTGCGTCGGCGCGGTCGAGCGCGGCGAGCAGCTGACCGGGGAGCGCGTCGCGCCCGGCCACGTGCTGCTCGGCCTGGCGAGCTCGGGCGTGCATTCGAACGGCTATTCGCTGGTGCGGCGGCTGGCCGAGGACCGCGGGTGGCGGATGGACCGGCCGGCGCTGTTCGATCCCGACCGGCTGCTGATCGATGCCCTGGCCGAGCCGACGCGGATCTACGTGAAGAGCCTGCTGCCGGTGGTCCGAGCGGGCAAGGTCGACGCGCTGGCGCACATCACCGGAGGCGGGCTGCTCGAGAACATCCCCCGCGTGCTGCCCGAGGGCGCCCACGCGATGATCGACGCCGACGCGTGGGAGCAGCCGCGGCTGATGGCGTTCCTGCAGGCGCAGGGCAACATCGAGCCGGGCGAGATGGCACGCACGTTCAACTGCGGGATCGGCATGGCCCTCGCCGTGATCCCCGAGCTGGCGCGCGAGGTCGCGGCCGAGCTCGAGGCGGCAGGCGAGGCCGTCGTGCACATCGGCGAGGTGATCACGGGTCCGCGCGGCTGCACGGTGCGCGGTGCGGCCGGAACCTGGAGCGCGCGCGAGGACTGGAGCGCGACGCACAATGCCTGACAAGGCGCGCGTCGCGGTGCTGCTCTCGGGCAACGGGACGACGATGTCGTCGCTGCTGTTTCACTCGCGCCTGCCCGGCTGCCCATACGAGATCGTGCTCGTCGCCAGCAACGTGCCCGAGGCGCGCGGGCTCAGGATCGCCGAGGCCGAGGGTATCGCCACGTTCGCCCACAGCCACCGCGGAATGGAGCGCGAGGCACACGAGGCGGTGATGGACGCCGCCCTGCGCGAGGCCGGCACCGAGTACATCGCCCTCGCCGGTTACATGCGCGTGCTGACCGCGGGGTTCGTCGACAAGTGGGCCGAGCGGATGCTCAACACCCACCCTTCGCTCCTGCCCAAGTACAAGGGTCTGCACACCCACGAGCGCGCGATCGAGGCCGGCGACAGCCACGGCGGCTGCTCGGTCCACGTGGTCACCGCCGAGCTCGACGGTGGCCCGCTGCTCGGCCAGGTGCCGGTGCACATCCTGCGCGACGACACGCCCGAGAGCCTTGCGGCCCGGGTACTGATGGCCGAGTACCAGCTCTATCCGCGAATGCTCGCCGACTACGTCAGCCGGCCCTACCGCCCCGACTGGCTGCTCGCGCGGGTGCGTGAGCTGGCGCTCGCCCTGCCCGAGGCCGAGGACCGCGACAGCCATGGTTCCCCCGGCTGGCGCACCGGCGGCAAGAGCGGCAAGTTCTTTGCTTACTTCGCCGACCAGCACCACGGCTCCGAGCACATCGCCCTGCTCGTCAAGACCGACGGGCCCGACGAGCTCAACGCGCTCGTCGAGATGCAGCCGGAGACCTACTTTCGTCCGCAATACTACGGCGCCGCGGGCTGGGTGGGGCTGATCCTCAACCGCCCGGGCGTCGACTGGGACCAGGTCGCCCACTGGCTCCATCGCAGCTGGCGCGCGGTCGCGCCGGCCCGGCTGACCCGGTTGCTCGACGTGGCGGACGAATTCTGAGGCCCCCGCCACGCCCGCACCCGCTGGCCCGCTCGCGCTTCGCCGAGAACGCCAATCGTGCGGTGGCCTGGTCGTGGCGGCTCAACGAAAAGCCCCCGCTCGAGCCCGACTACATCTGGCGCAAGGGCAGCAAGGGCTTCGAGGCCGAGGACGAGCGCGCGGGCCGTCCCCCTGAAGACGTAGGCGATTTCCGCGACCGTTTGGAGGAGCTGTGCCGGGCCCTGCGCGAGGAAGCGCGGCTCAATGCGCTCGGCCACGCGATGGCCTACGGCCAGCTCAAGGCCGCGGTGCGCACGCGCCATGCGCTCGGCCAGTTGTGGCGCCGGCGGCCGGGGCTGCTCGAGACCCCGCTCGCCGCGCCGATCGTGGTCGTCGGCCAGATGCGCGCCGGCACCACTCGGCTGCACCGCCTGCTTGCCGCCGATCCGGCGCACGCCCACACCCGGCTTTGCAACAGCATCGAGCCCGCGCCGCGGCAGCCCGACGTCCGGCCGCTGCGCTGCGCAGCGGGGCTCGCGCTGGCGCGGCGGATCAATCCGTGGGTCGACACGCTTCACCCGTTCGGCGCCACGCGCCCCGACGAGGAACTGGGCTGGCTTGCCGCCGCGCTCAACCACGGCCTTTACGAAGCCCAATACCGCATTCCCTCGTTCGTCGCGTTCGGCGAAGCGCGAGACCCGGCGCCGGCCTATCGCGAAATGGTCCGCATCCTGCGCACCGATGCGGCGATCATGCACGACGGCGCCCGCCCACGCGTGCTCAAGTGCCCGCAATACGCCGAAGACCTCGCCCCGCTCCTCGCGCAGCTGCCCGCCGCGCGGCTCGTCATCGCGAGGCGCCCACTCGGCCAAGTCCTCGACAGCACGTTGTCGGTGCTCGCCAGCCAGATGACCTGCCAGAGCGACCACGTCTCGCTCGCGGAGATAGAGGCCGAGTGGCGCCGCAAGATCGACTTGCGCGAGCGGCGCATGGCCGAAGGGCTGGCGGCGTTCGCCGGGCCGAAAGTGGAGGTCGGATACGCCGACCTCGACCACGACTGGCGCGGCACGATCGCCCGCGTCTACGCCGCGCTCGGCATCGAGCTCACGCCCGCCGCGCTGGCGGCCATGGAAAGCGAACAGGCGGTGGCGGAAAAGTCCGCGCACCGGCTGCATGCCGGCACCTACCGCCTTTTCGCCCGCGCTTGAACGCGGACGCGCGCGTCAGCCGACGATCTCGTCGGGCTTGAAGAAGAACTCGATCTCGATCTTGGCGTTCTCGTCGCTGTCCGAACCGTGCACCGAGTTGGCCTCGATGCTCTCGGCGAAGACCTTGCGGATCGTGCCTTCGGCGGCGTCGGCCGGGTTGGTCGCGCCCATCACCTCGCGGTTGCGCTTGACCGCGTCCTCGCCCTCGAGGACCTGCACGACCACCGGCCCGCTGGTCATGAAGTCGCACAGCTCGCCAAAGAACGGGCGCCCCTTGTGCACTGCATAGAAGCCCTCGGCCTGCTCGCGGGTCATCCAGATGCGCTTGCTGGCGACCACGCGCAGCCCGGCGTCCTCGAGCATCTTGGTGACCGCACCGGTCAGGTTGCGCTTGGTCGCATCGGGCTTGATGATCGAAAAGGTGCGGGTGACCGCCATCGCAGGTTCCTTCGGGATGGGAGCGGGAATTCGCGCGCGCCCCTAGCGGCGGGCGCACCCGCGCGCAAGGTGCAAGGCGACCGGTTGCATTGCGCTTTGCCGCCGATAAGCTCCGCTCCGGAAACATGGGGGGTGCGATGACCGAGCCAGTGCGCAGGCGGGTTCCGCTGCTCGTCGGTGCGCTTCTGATGGTTCTTGGACCGGTTCCGGCGCTTGGCCAGGAATCCGCCGAGGCGATTGCCGCCGAGACCCGGCCGGCTCAGATTCCGACGAGCGCTTTCGCCTCGCGAAGCGCCTTCGGCGGCATGCCGATGCTGTCTCCCGACGGCGAACGCGTCGCCTTCAGCCTTTCAGAGAACGACGAAGTCTGGGTCGGCGTCCTGAACATCGACGAGGCGAAGCTCGAGCAGAAGATCTTGCTCCGGGGCAGCGGCGAGCCACAGTGGCTCAGCTGGGCGGGCGACGACCAGGTGCTGGTGTCCACCGCTCAGTCCGCGTTCTTCCCCGCGCTTGGCCTTGAGTTCCGCTTCGGCCGGGTCATCGCCGTCGACATCGCCAGCGGAACGATGCGGCAGGTCGCCAGCGGCGCCGAGGACATCGTGCATGTCGATCCGGATGGCCGGTTCCTGCTCGTGAGCCGCGAACGACGCGGTAGCCACAGGGACGTATGGCGTACGTGGATCGACCGCAGCGATCGCCCGGACGAGCAGGTGACTCGCCAGAATGATGTATTCGAGTGGCTCGCCGACGATAGCGGGACGGTCCGCATCGGCCTCGAAATCGACGGACGTCGGCTCAAGGTCTGGTATCGCCGCACTGCCGAAGAGCCCTTCCGCCTTATCGGCAAGCTGCGGCAAGGCGACGAAGAGGAGATGTGGGAGGTCGTGCGCCTGATCGCGGGCAGCGACGAGGGGCTGACGCTCGAACCGGCGCCCAGCGGTCGCATCGCGCTGCGCAGGTTCAACTACGCCACGCGAGAGGCCGGCGAAGTTGTGTTCGAGAACGCCGAGTGGGACATCGAGGATTTCGAAGTCGACGACGAAGGCAAGCCGCTGGCGGTCTATTACACCGACGATCGCGAGCGGATCGTCTGGCTCGACCCCGAGACTGCACGTCTGCAGGAACGGCTCGAACGCGCACTCGGCGACGATGGACAGGTTCGCATCCTGCAACGGTCGCGCGGCGGCGAGCGCATGCTGATTTCGAACAGCAGCGCCAGCAATCCTGGCTCGTGGTACTTCTACACGCCGGCGGAGCGGAAGCTCGAGGAGTTTGCCAAGCTGCGCCCGGACGTCGACCCTGCGCACCTCGCAAGCGTCGAGCCGGTCGAATTCAGGGCGCGCGACGGGACCACGATCCACGCCTATCTCACGCTGCCGCGCGGTCGGGAAGCGAGGAGCCTGCCGCTGATCGTGCTGCCCCACGGGGGGCCCTATGGCATTCGCGACAAGCTCGAGTACTCCGACGAGGTGCAGTTGCTCGCCAACCGCGGCTACGCGGTGCTGCAGCCCAACTTCCGCGGATCGGGCGGATATGGCGAAAAGTTCGCCGAGCTTGGCCGTGGGGAGATCGGCCGGCGGATGCAGGATGACCTCGACGATGCGGTCGACTGGGCGGCCGGCGAGGGCCTGATCGATCCGACGCGGGTGTGCATCGTCGGCTCGAGCTACGGCGGCTACGCCGCGCTCTGGGGGGCGATCCGCGATCCCGAGCGGTATCGCTGCGCGGCCAGCTTCGCCGGGGTGACCGAGTGGGACAAGCAGGTCGCTTACGACCGAAGCTTCGTCAACGGTTCAGGCGGCCGGGCCTGGCGCGACCGCGTGCGCGGCGAGGATCGTGCCTTCGACCTCGATTCCGTGTCTCCCGCGCGCCAGGCGACGCGGCTGCGCAGGCCGGTGCTGCTGGCCCACGGACGGCGGGACAGCAACGTCCCGTTCCGCCAGTTCGAGCTGATGCGCAGCGCGATGGAGAAGGCTGCGGTGCCCGACGGCGAGTTCCTGGTGTTCGAGAAATCGGGCCACGCCTTTTCGAGCGCCGAAGACGAGCAGGCGTGGTACGATGCGTTGCTGGCGTTCCTCGCCAGGCACAACCCACCCGACTGAGGCGGCCAGCGGCCTCCCCCTCAGGCCTTCTGCACCCACTTGCCGCCTTCGAGCTCGTGGAATTCGCGGGTCACGTCTTCGCGCTGGTCGAACAGGCGCCAGACCTCGCGCGAGGCGGCGCGGCTGGATTCGCCGAATAGCAGCAGCGCGCGATCGAAATTCTCGGCCTCGTCCCGCCACTGGCCGTCGGCGAGCGCCACGAGCGTCGCGCCGTTGGCAGCGATGCACTCGGAGGACAGCAACACCGGCTGGCGCGCGGCATGCGGGCCGTCGGCGCGGCCATGCGCCAGGTAGTCCTCGGGGAACTGCTCCCACAGCGCCTTGTCCACCCGCTCGAGCAGCCCGGCGTCATCGGCCACGATCAGCATCCGCTGCCCGGCCCGTTTCGCCGCCCGCGCGATCAGCGGCAGGACCCGTTCGACCGGGCGCGCGCCCGAAAGGTAGAAGCCGAGCCGGCGCAAGGCGCGCGTTACCGCCGGGTTGCGCGATGCCCGGGCATCAACGCTCGAGCGTGTCGCGCACGTAGCGGTCGATCAGGCGCACGCCGAAGCCGGTGGCGCCCTTGTCCCAGGTGGCACCCGGCTTGTCGGCCCAGACCATGCCGGCGATGTCGAGGTGGGCCCACGGCGTGCCCTCGTCGACGAAGCGCTGCAGGAACTGCGCGGCGGTAATCGACCCGCCCCACCGCGGGCCGACGTTCTTCATGTCGGCGATCTGCGAATCGAGCAGCTTGTCGTAGGCCGGGGACAGCGGGAACCGCCACAGCTTGTCGCCCGAGGCCTTGCCCGCGGCGAGCAGGTTGTCGGCCAGCATGTCGTCGTTGGCGAACAACCCGCCGTGCTCATGGCCGAGCGAGATGATCATCGCCCCGGTCAGCGTGGCGATGTCGACCACAGCCGCAGGCCGGAACTCCTTCTGTGCCCAAGTCAGCGCGTCGCACAGCACCAGCCGCCCCTCGGCGTCGGTGTTGATCACCTCGACCGTCTGGCCCGACATCGTCGTCACGACGTCGCCCGGCCGCTGGGCGTGGCCGTCGGGCATGTTCTCGACCAGGCCGCAGATGCCGATGACGTTGGCCTTGGCCTTGCGGCCGGCGAGCGCCAGCATTGCCCCGGCAACGGCCCCGGCCCCGCCCATGTCCCACTTCATGTCTTCCATCCCGGCGGCTGGCTTGATCGAGATGCCGCCGGTGTCGAAGGTCACGCCCTTGCCGACGAACACCGTCGGCTTGGTCCCCTTGCGGCCGCCGAGCCACCGGATCGCCAGCAGCCGCGGCGCGCGCGGCGAGCCCTGCGAGACGCCAAGCAAAGCGCCCATGCCGAGCTTGCGCATCTCGGCCTCGCCGAGGAACGAAAGCTCGGCCCCGGTGTCCTTGAATCGGTCGAGGCAGCGCTCGACGAAGCTTTCGGGGTAGATGACATTGGCCGGCTCGGCGACCAGCGTGCGGGTGAACTCGACACCGGCCACCACGGCCCGCTCGGTCGCCCACGCCGCCTCGGCCCCCTTGGCCGCACCGTGCACGACCACTTCGGCGAGGGAGACCTTCTGCTCGTCCTTGAGCTTGGTGCGGTAGGCGTCGTGCCGCCAGGCGCGCAGGCTAAGCCCGGTGAGCACCGCGGCAAGCTCCGTGGGGGCGAGCCCGCCGGCTTCGAGCGCGAGCGTCGTCTCGCCCGAGGTCAGGTACTTCGCCGCCAGCGCGGCGCCAGCGCGCTCGAGCGCCGCGAGACGACCCTCGCCGCCGTTGCCGGCACCCGCCAGCGCGACCCGGGCGACAGCCCCGCCGCGCTCGACGAAGCCTTCGAACAGTTGCCCGGTCTTGCCGGTGAAGCGCGCCGCGCGTGCCCCTTCGGCCAGCGGCCGCTCGAGATCGGCAGGCAGCTTGTCCTGCTCGACGATGCGCGCCACGAGGCGCGCCGGACCGGCGTCGGCAGCCTGGCGAAATGTGATCTGCATGCTCTCTCCGCTCGATCGTGTGGGGGGTGCGGCGAATGCGCCACGCATCGAATTGGCTGGCGTTGCAGTTAGGGCGGTGCGGTGCGATAGGCAAGCCATGGCCCCGGGCCCGCAGACCGATTTGCAAGCCATTTCCCGTCGCTTGCAGGCCCTCCGCCCGGGCCTGTTGGCCGGACTGCTGTCGGCCTTCGCCGCGCCGCTGCCGGCACTCGCGCAAAGTGCCGCACCGGAGCCGGGCGTCACGGCGGCAACACCGCCGGAGCCGGACACGACGCCCGCGCGCGCGATCGCCTTCGAGGCGAGCACCGTCAGCTACGACAGCGACAGCGATACGGTGATCGCCGAGGGCGACGTGGTGCTGCGTTCGGACGACCAGTCGGTACGCGCCGACGCGGTCAGCTGGAACCGGACCAGCGGGGAGATCGTGGCCACCGGCAACGTCCGCGCGGTCGACGAGGACGGCAATCAGCTGTTCACCGACCGGATCGAGCTGACCGACGAGCTCAAGGCCGGCGCGATGTCCAACCTGCTGCTGGCCTTCCGCGAGGGGGGGCGGCTGGCGGCGAACGAGGGCCGGCGCAGCGAGACCGGCGACATCGTGCTCGACCGTGCGGCCTATACCGGCTGCCCGGTGGTCGACGAAAACGGGTGCGACAAGACGCCGAGCTGGCGGGTGACCGCGCGGCGCGTGTTCTACGACGCCGAAGCCAAGACCGTGCGGTTCGAGGGCGCCTATCTCGAGCTGTTCGGCCGCCGCGTGCTGCCGCTGCCGGGCCTGTCGATTCGCTCCGACGGCGGGGCGAGTTCAGGGTTCCTGATCCCCGATTTCGGATTGACCACAACCAACGGGGTCGAAGTGGTCGGCAGCTACTACTGGCGTATCGCCGACAATCGCGACCTGCTGCTGTCGAGCTACGTCTACACCGATGCCGCGCCGATGGTTTCGGGCGAGTACCGGGCGCTGACCGGCAGCGGCGCGTACCAGGTCACCGGGTTCCTGACCTACGGCACGCGCATTCCGCTCAACGCGACGGTCCCCACCACCGAGCGCGACATGCGCGGCTACCTGTTTGCGAACGGACGTTTCCAGCTCGACAGCAACTGGAGCGTGACCGGCTCCGTGCGCGTCGCCAGCGACCGCACCTTCCTGCGCCGCTACGACATCACTCGCGATGACCGGTTGCGCTCGATGATCGACGTCGAGCGGATCGACGACAACAGCTATCTGACGATGGCCGGTTGGGCGACGCAGGCGCTGCTGGTGCCGACGCCGCAGGGGCTGGTGCCGATCGCGCTGCCCGTGGTGGATTATCGTTACCGCCTCGAAGACCCCCTCCTCGGCGGACGCGTCGAGCTGCAGGCCAACTCGCTGGCGATCACCCGCACATCAGGGCAGGACACCCAGCGCGCCTTCGCCCGCGCGCAGTGGAGCCTCAGGCGGATCACCGGGTTCGGCCAGGAACTCACCGTCACCGCGCTGCTGCGCGGCGATGTCTACCATTCGGACGAGAACGGGACCACGGCGACGGCGACCTACCGCGGCAACGCCGGCTGGGAGGCGCGCGGCATCGCCATCGCCGCGGTCGACATGAAATGGCCTCTGGTGGGCAGCTTCCTCGGGGGGACCCAGGTGCTGACGCCGCGGGTGCAGCTCGTCGCCAGCCCGCCGATCAACAACCTCGACATCCCCAACGAGGACTCGCGCGCGATCGACCTCGAGGACAGCAACCTGTTCGCGCTCAACCGCTTCCCCGGCTACGACCGGGTCGAGGACGGGGTGCGGGTGACCTACGGAGTCGACTGGGAGACCGAGTTCCCCGGGTGGCGGATCAAGGCCAATATCGGCCAGTCATATCGCGTCACCGACAAGCCGAGCCTGTTCCCGGACGGCACCGGGCTGACCGAGGAATTTTCGGACTTTGTCGGCAGGACCGAAGTGCGCTTCCGCGACTTCCTGCGCTTCCGCCACCGCTACCGCGTCGACAAGGACAGCTTCGCGGTGCGCCGCAACGACATCGATGCGACGATCGGCACCGACGAGACCTACCTCGAGCTCGGCTACCTGCGCCTCAACCGCGACATCGACCTCGCTTCGGAGGACCTGCAGGATCGCGAGGAGCTGCGCGCGGCCGGGCGCGTCGCGTTCGCCGATTACTGGTCGGTGTTCGGCTCCGCGGTGGTCAACCTGACGAACCGCGAGGAGGATCCGAGCTTCACCGCCGACGGCTTCAAGCCCCTGCGAACCCGGCTCGGGCTGGCTTACGCCGACGACTGTCTCGAGTTCGGCTTCACCTGGCGGCGCGACTACGCGAGCCTCGCCGACGCCCGCCGCGGCGACAGCTTCCACATCTATTTCGCCCTGCGCAATCTCGGCTTCCGGCGATAGCCGCGGCGAGCCCGCCCGGAGCCGTTGGCACGCGCGGGCAAACGCGCTATCCGCGCCAACTCAGCTAAGGTTAAGCCGATGCGGCGCAAGCGGCACGCGGTTTCAGGGTGCCGGGCGCCCACTCGACAGGATGCACGCGTGAAGCAAAATTTCAGCAAGTTCGGGAAGTTCGGCGCGGCGATGATTCTCGCCGGGACGTGCGCCGTGGCGGCGTACGGCCAGCAGGGGGAAGAGGAACCGAGCTCGGCCGAGACGTTCTCTATTCCCGACAACATCACCATCCTCGGCAACAACGACCTCGGCGAGCGACGGGCGACGGCGATCGTCAACGGGACGATCATCACCAGCAGCGATGTCGAGCAGCGGGTGGCGCTGGTGCTCGCCGCCAACGACGCGCGCCAGGTGCCTGAAGAGGAACTCAAGCGCCTGCGCCTGCAGGTGCTGCGCAACCTGATCGACGAGACGCTCCAGATCCAGGCGGCGCGGCAGCAGGAAGTCGCCGTCGAGGACCGCGAGGTCGACCAGTATTTCGATCGCTTCGCCAGCGGCTTCAACCAGACGCCGCAGAACTTCGTCGCCTATCTGCGCTCGGTCGGCTCGTCGGAACGCTCGCTGAAGCGGCAGATTCGCGGCGAGCTGTCCTGGCAGCGGCTCCAGCGCCGCCAGATCGAGCCTTTCGTCACCGTCGGCGACGACGAGGTCCAGTCGGTGATCGACCGACTCAACGCCTCGCGCGGGACCGCCGAATACCGGGTCGCCGAGATCTTCATCTCCTCGACCCCGGAAACCGCGGCCGAGGCGCGGGCCAACGCGACGCGGATCGTCCAGCAG
>JAEZES010000115.1 GCA_023432995.1 Pseudomonadota bacterium | reverse complement strand
GCGGGCGACCGCGCGTTCCTCGGGCGGCTTGCGGTGTGGGCGCAGCGCTGGGGTCCGTGGGCGGCGGTCGACCCGCCCGATGGATTGCTGGTCGACGTCGGCGCGGTCGCGCACCTGTTCGGCGGCGAGGACAGGCTGCTCGCCGACGTGCAGGCGCGCTTCGCCGCGCGCGGGCTGGCGGCGCGCCCGGCGATCGCTGCGACGGTCGGGGCCGCCTGGGCGCTCGCGCACCATGGGCCGGAGCGGGCCATTCTCGGCCCGGAGGCCGATATCGCGGCCCGGCTGGCAGGGTTTCCCGTGGCCGCTTTGCGGCTCGACCCCGCGGCCTTGCTGGTGCTGCGACGGCTCGGGCTCAAACGGATTGGCGACCTTACTGCCCGCTTCGGCGACAAACGGGGCCGCGACGCGCTCAAGCGTCGCTTCCGCGGTCGGGCGCCCGAAACCAGCCCGCTGCTGCGGCTCGACCAGTTGCTCGGCCGTGCGCCGGAACCGCTGCTGCCGGTCGTGCCGGTGCATCCCGTGCTGGCCCAGCGGCGGTTGCTCGAGCCGCTGCGCCATCGCGAGCTGCTGGACCAGGTCGTCGCCGACCTGGCCCGGGACATCGCCCGGGCTCTCGAGGAGCGCGGCGAAGGGGCCCGGCGTCTCGAGCTCGCCTTGTGGCGGGTCGATGGCGACACGGCGCTGCGCCGTCTCGAGCTCGCGGCAGCGACCCGCGACGCGGCGCATGTCGCTCGCCTGTTCGCCGGCAAGCTCGACGATGTCGACGCGGGCTTCGGCATCGAGCTCGTCCGCTTGCGCGTGGCCTGGGCCGAGCCGCTCGCGCCGGGTCAGGCCGACCTGGCCTCGGAGGTCCGCGAGCCAGGCACCTCGCTTGCCGTCTGCATCGACCGGCTGGCGGTGCGGCTGGGCCAGGACGCGGTGCGCCGCCCGGTGCCCTACGCGAGCCACATCCCCGAGCGCGCGCAGCGCTGGCAGCCCCCGCTCGCGCCCGAGCCCGCTGTGCAGGGCGAGCTGCCGTTTCACGCCCGTCCGCTCAAGCTGCTCGACCGGCCAGAACCGATCGCGGTGCTCTACGCCGCTCCCGACGGCACGCCGCGACGGTTCCGCTGGCGCGGCGCGGTACACGAGATCGCTCGCGTCGAGGGGCCCGAGCGCATCGCGCCCGAGTGGTGGCGCGAAAGGAGCACGGCGCGGCTGAGGGACTATTACCGGATCGAGGACGACCGCGGCCGGCGCTACTGGATCTACCGCGCCGGCCTTGCCGGCGACGGCCGCGGGGGAGTGCCCGACTGGTTCCTGCAGGGGCTGTGCGCCTAGCCTCCAGGACGAGCGGTCACTTCTCCCTGAGCCGCGGCATCAGTTCGACGAAGTTGCACGGCCGGTTGCGGCTGTCGAGCTGCTCGGCAAGGATCCGGTCCCAGCCGTCCTTCACCGCGCCGTTCGAGCCGGGGAGTGCGAACAGGTAGGTCCCGCGGGCGACCACCGCGTGCGCGCGCGACTGCACGGTGCTGGTGCCGATGGTCTGGTAGCTGACCCAGCGGAACAGCTCGCCGAAGCCCGGGATGTCCTTGTCCTTGAGCCGGTCGAGCGCTTCGGGAGTGACATCGCGCCCGGTCAGGCCGGTCCCGCCGGTCGAAACCACCGCGTCGATGTTCGGATCGTCGATCCAGTTGTTGAGCCGCCGGGCGATGGCGTCCGCGTCGTCCTTCTCGAGCGCGCGGGCGGCCAGCCGGTGCCCGGCCGAGGTGATGCGCTCGGCGAGAAGATCGCCCGATGTGTCCTCGTCGGGCCCGCGCGTGTCCGACACGGTCAGGAGGGCGATGTTGATCGGCTTGAACGGGCGGCTTTCGTCGATCGCCATCAGGGCGCTCCGGCGGACAGGTAAACGCGCCCGCTCCCACCCGCGCCCGGAAACGTCGGCCAGGCATTCTGCGCCAGGGCCGCCCGGCTCGGCGAGGCGGCGCGCGCCTGCCGCTCGTACATCCAGTAGTTCCTCATCACGATCGCGACATAGCTGCGGGTCTCCCAGTAGGGAATCGATTCCATCCACAGCAGCGGGTCGCCCTGGTCGTTGACCTCGCTGTTCCACCGCGTGACCGGGGTCAGCCCGGCGTTGTAGGCGGCCATGATCTTGGGCAGCGTGCCGCCCGTCGCCGGGCTGTCGCGCAGCATCTCGAGGTTCTGCTGGCCGAACGCGAGGTTGATCCGCGGATCGAAGATGTCGACCTGACCGGCGCTGAGGCCCAGCCGCGGCGCATGCTCGCGAACCGTGATCGGGGTGATCTGCATCAGCCCCTGCGCCTTCGCCGGGCTCACCGCCTCGGCGCGGAAGTTCGATTCCTGCAGCGCGTGGGCATAGGCCAGCGCGGGATCGACCCGCCACCCGGTCAGCGGCACCCACTTCGGCGCCGGGTACTGCGACGCCGGATCGGCGGAACCGCCGTTGGGCGCGTTGTGCGCCATGTACAGCTGCGTCGCCGGCAGGCCGAGATCGCGCGCGAGGCGCGAGAGCGCGCCGTAGTCGTCGGGAGCGCCGATCCGCGCCTGGTGCAGCAGCACTTCGCTCGACAGCTTGTCGCGCCCGATCTCGGCCAGGGCGATCGCCACGCGGACGTTCTCGTGCCGTCCGACCCGCCGCCAGTCGTCCTGACCGAAGTCGGCCCCGGCGACCCGTTCGGGCAGCGCGAGGCCGAGTTGCTCGCTGGCCAGCATGCCATAGAGC
>JAEZES010000084.1 GCA_023432995.1 Pseudomonadota bacterium | reverse complement strand
CGTCGCCGACCCCGCGCTGTGGCAGCGCGTCGAGGCCGAGGCGGGGCCGCTCGACCACGCGGTGATCAACGCCGGGATCGGCGCCGGCGGGCCGATCGCCGGCCTCGATCTCGACGAATGGCGCCGGGTGATGTCGGTCAACCTCGACGGGGCGTTCCTGTCGCTGCGGACCGCGCTCAGGCTGATCGGCGCCGGCGGCTCGGCGGTGCTGACCGCTTCGGTCAGCGGGGTCAAGGCCGAGCCCAACACCGCGGCCTACGGCGCGTCGAAGGCGGCGCTGATCCAGCTGGCCAAGGTCGCGGCCAAGGAATCGGCGCCGCGCGGAATTCGCGTCAACGCCATCGCGCCCGGCGGGGTCGACACGCCGATCTGGGACGGCCTCGACTTCTTCGAGGGCTTGGTCGCGCAGACCGGCAGCCGCGACGCGGCGATCGCGGCGATGGCGAAGATGGCCACGCCGCTCGGGCGCTACGCCGCAGCCGAGGAGATCGCCGGGCAAATCGGCTTCCTGCTGTCGGATCTGGCGCGCAACATCACCGGCACCGTGCTGGTCAGCGACGGAGGCTACTCGCTCTGACCCTGCCGACAACTTGCGACACAATTCCCTTTGCGATCGTATCTCCAGAAACTATGGCGACAACCTCGTGACTGCCTCGAGGACCGCCATGCGCCTGATTTCGTTGCCTGCTCTTGCCCTGCTGCTTTGCGCCCCGGTCGCCGCCGTCGCGGCCAACGAGGCCCCCACCCCGACGACCGCGCAAGCCGCTGACGAGGCCTCGGCGGAGAAGCCCAAGAAGATCTGCCGAATGGAAACGGGCACCGGCAGCGTGATGCCCAAGCGCGTGTGCCGCACGCCCGAGCAGGTCGCGGCCGAACAGGAAGCCGCGCGGCGGACCCGCGACGAGATGAACCGCAACCGCGGTATGTGACGAGCCCGCTTCGGGGCTGCCGACCGCTCGCTCAGATTTCCGCCAGCGCGACGAAGTCGGTCAGCGCGGCGTCGCGCAGCCCGCGCCAGACGTTGCGCGCCTGCACGGTGTCGTGGACGTCGTGCACCCGCAGCAGCTGGACCCCGGCGTTCATGCCCGCAACGGCCAGCGCGAGGCTCCCGCCGAGACGCTTGTGCGCCGGCGCCTCGTTGCTCAGCGCGCCGACCAGCCGCTTGCGACTGGCGCCGAGCAGCAGCGGCTGGCCGAGGGCGTGAAACAAGGGCAGCGCGTTGATCAGGGCGAGGTTCTCGGCCATCGACTTGCCGAAGCCGATCCCCGGGTCGAGGATGATCCGCTCGCGGTCGACCCCGCCCTCGATCGCCCGGTCGCGCGCCGCGCGCAGCCAGTCGAACACCTCGAACACGACGTTGCGATAGTTGCCGTTGGCGTGCAGGTCTTCGCCTTCGCCCGGGGCGTGCATCAGGATCACCGGCACGTCGTTGGCGGCGGCGGCGAATTCGAGGCTGCGCGGATCGTGGCGCAGCGCCGAAACGTCGTTGATGATCCGCGCGCCGGCGGCCAGCGCGGCCTCCATCACCGCCGGCCGGCGGGTGTCGATGCTGACCGCGGCGCCCATCGCCACGCAGTGCTCGACCGCGGGGATGACCCGCTGGATCTCGTCGCCTTCCCACACCGCCGCGGCGCCCGGGCGGGTGCTCTCGCCGCCGACGTCGATGATCGCCGCCCCGGCCTCGTGCATCGCCGCCGCGTGGGCCTGCGCTTCCTCCGGATCGTCGAGGAACCGGCCGCCGTCGGAAAAGCTGTCGGGCGTGACGTTGAGGATGCCCATGACCTGCGGCTGGTCGAGCCGGATGGTGCGCTCGCCGAGCTGCAGCGGCAGGTGCGCGGCGGTCAGCGCGGCCCACTGCGCCTCGGCTTCCGGCCCGAGCGATTCGGGCAGCCGCTCGAACACCCAGTCGATGCCTGAAGGGGTAACCAGCTCGCGCTGGACCACGCGCCCGTCGCGCGTGACGGTGACCGCGATCAGGTGCGCGTAGGCCATCCCGCCGGCCAGCCGGATCGCGTCGCCGGCGACCGCCTGCGGGCTCGGCACGAGGGTCAGCGGCTGGATGTAGAGATGGTCGGGCATGGCGCGGGAGTCGCAGGGGTTGCGCGGGGCATCAAGCGATTATTGTTTCGCGCGAAGAGGCAAAGACACGAAGAGGTCGTGCAGGCGGCGAAGCCGCGTGCTTGACTGCGACGTCCCTGCTCGCGGCAAGGCGGCAACTTGAGGGTGGCTTCGCCACGAACGCGACCTCTTCGTATCTTTGCGTCTTCGCGCGAAACTCAATCTTCCACCGCCAGCAGGTAGAGCTGCCGCAGCGCGTCGATCGGCTTGAGTTCACCCTCGTGCTCGACGTGCCAGAAAACCCAGCCATTGCAGCTCGGCGCGCCCTGCAGCGCCTTGCCGACTGCGTGGATCGATCCCGTCTCGCTTCCGCTGGCGATCGAGCCGTCGGCGCGCACGGTGGCGGTCCAGCGCCGCTGTCGGTCGAACAGCACGGCGCCGGGGGCGAGCAGGCCGGCCTCGACCAGAGCGCCGAATGCGACCCGCGGCGCGTCCTTGCGGCTCTGCATCGTCGCCAGCGCGCTTTCGTCGAGCGGCAGCTCCTTGTCGATGCGCGCCAGCGCGGCCTTGCGATAGCCGTCCTCGCGCTCGCAGCCGATCCACTGCCGGCCGAGCCGCTTGGCGACCGCGCCGGTGGTGCCGGTGCCGAAGAACGGATCGAGCACCACGTCGCCGGCCTCGGTCGTCGCCAGCAGCACGCGGTAGAGCAGCGCCTCGGGCTTCTGCGTCGGGTGGACCTTGTGCCCGCCTTGCTTGAGCCGCTCCTGCCCGCCGCAGATCGGCAGCACCCAGTCGCTGCGCATCTGCAGCTCGTCGTTGAGCGTCTTCATCGCCCGATAATTGAAATGATACCGCGCCTTCTCGCCCATGCTCGCCCAGATCAGCGTCTCGTGCGCGTTGGTGAAGCGGGTGCCGCGGAAGTTCGGCATCGGGTTCGACTTGCGCCAGACGACGTCGTTGAGGATCCAGAACCCCAGGTCCTGCATCAGCGCGCCGACGCGGAAGATGTTGTGATAGCTGCCGATGACCCAGATCGCCCCGTCGGGCTTGAGCACCCGGCGGCATTCGGCGAGCCAGTCGCGGGAGAACGCGTCGTAGGCGGCGAAGCTGTCGAACCGGTCCCAGTGGTCGGTCACCGCGTCGACATGGCTGCCGTCGGGCCGGTTGAGGTCGCCGCCGAGCTGGAGGTTGTACGGCGGGTCGGCGAACACCAGGTCGACGGAGGCATCAGGCAGCGTGCGCATCGCCTCGACGCAGTCGCCGGGCAGGATGCGCCCGAGCGGGAGCTCGAGCGGCTGCGAGGCGCGCGTCTTCGGCGCACGGATTGTCGTCACTTCGCCCATGAACCGTCGAAACCCCCTGAGTTATCCACAAGGGTGCGGAAGCCGGACTCCGCCGTCAAGCGGCGCGTTCGACTTGGGCCGTTGCTAGCACGGTATGGTTAACGCGGAACGAAAAGAGTCCCACACAGCATGTTGAGTCCAGCATGCTTTCGCGGACTCGATATCTGGTGGTGTGGCGCGGAAGACTCGCCGCTCAGCTTCCTGCAGCGCGCGCTTCCGCAACGACTGCCTCGACCGCGTCGATCACCACCTGCGGCTTGCTGTTCTGGATGCCGTGGTTCGCGCCGGGGACGCGGGCGTTGATGCCGCGGCTCGACAGCGACGCAAGCGCATCGTGGCCGCGATTCCATTCCTCTTCCCACGCCGCGCGAGCCGCAACCTCCTCCGCCGTAGCGCCGGGCGGCGCCGGCTGACTGACGGTCGCGGTGAGCACGATAAGCGGCATGTCTCCGTAGTTGCGCTGCGGATGGATGACGATCCGCGAGCTTTCCGGCAGGCTCGTCATCATCGACACCTGACTCTCGTATTGCAGCGGGTTGCCGATCACCTTCGCGGCCAGCGCTTGCCTCAGCTCCTCCGGCCACGTCGAGGGGTAAGCGACGCAATTGCCGGGATCCGGCCCACCGAGGCGCAGGGCGCCGCTGCGGATTTGCGCGGCGCAGGTGCGAAGAATATTGAGCATCTGGTCCTGCTGTGCCGTCTGGGGAAGCAACGCCGGGGCGACGCGCTGTATGATCGCGACCTGATCAGGAATGCTGGGATCGACGAGAACCATGCCGACGGCCTGGTCCGGATGCCGATCGGCAAACAGCAGGCTCTCGTACGAGCCGAGCGACCACCCGACGAGCACGTAGGGTCCGGGTATCTTGCCCGTCGCCAGCGCTGCCTCGAGGTCGGCGGTGGTCGTACCCGAATTCTGCGGCGCCGCGCTCCCGTCGCTCAGCCCCCAGCCGGGCCGGTCCCAGGCACAGACTCGCGTGGTCCTGGCCATGGCCGGCTGCACGAGGCTCCAGCTGCTGAACGCGGTATTGGCCCCGCCCGCCGTCAGGATGACGGTGGGCGAACCTTCGCCCATGCACACGAACGCGAGCTGGCGGCCGTCGGGCAAGGTCACTGCATCGGCCGCGCTGGCGTAGGGCAGCAGCGCCGCCCTCGTCTGCTGGGGATCGGGCCCCGGTTGCGCGAGTGCGGAGGCTCCCAGGAGCCCGGCCAGCACGAGCATCGGCAGCTTGAGCGATTTCATTCCTACCCCCAACCCCATGTATCACACTAGACTAACGCTGTTAGTTTGACACACTATCCGGCAATGGCAAGCCGGAACCTCGATCGCGACACCATCGTGCGCGCAGCGCTCGAAATTCTCGACGAGCGGGGGCTGGAAGCGGTCAGCTTGCGCAACGTCGCGGCCGCGGTCGGAGTACGCGCGCCCTCGCTCTACTGGCATGTCGCCGACAAGGCTGCCTTGTTCGGCTTCATGTCAGAGGCGATCTTCCGCCAGTGCCTCGACAGCGTGCCTGAGCGACCCGACTGGCAGCAATGGCTGCGCAGTCTCGGCGAGACGGTGTGGCAAACGCAGCGGCGGACTCGCGACGTTCACCAGTTGATGATGCAGTCGCGGATGGAGGCGGAAACGCTTGCCGGTTTCACCGCGCGGATGGTCGGCGAATTGACCTCGCGCGGACTAGATCCCGCCGTCGCGTTCGAAGCGCAGAAATCGGTCATGGCGCTGGTCACCGGATGGACGATGATGCCGAACGATCCAGCCTTCCGAGAAAGCCCGCCGGAGCAGAGCTTCCTGCATTGCCTCGACGCGGTGATCCGCGGATGGGACCGTAGCGAGGTGGCAGCTTAGGCGGCGCTGATCTCCAGCGGCAGCTCGCACTGCGCGACCGGCGCGAAGCTGCGCCGGTGCAGCGGCGTCGGCCCGTGCGCCCGCAGCGCCGCGAGGTGCTCGGGCGTCGAGTAGCCGACGTTGGTGTGCCAGCCGTAGTGCGGGTGCGCTTTCGCGTATTCTCGCATGATCCGGTCGCGGTGGGTCTTGGCGAGGATCGAGGCGGCCGAGATGCACGGCTCGCTCGCGTCGCCGCCGACGATCGGTCGCGCCGGCCAGCGCCATTCGGCGCGGCGACCCGCGGGAGTGAGGTTGCCGTCGACCAGCACCTGGTGCGGGTCGCAGCCGATGACCTCGCACAGCCGCGCGACCGCCTGGGCCATCGCCCACATCGTCGCATGGAAGATGTTGAGGCTGTCGATGTCCGCGACCTCGACCACGCCGATGCCGAACGCGCAGCGGCGGCGGATGCGATCCTCGAGCAGCGCGCGTTTCTCGGGCGTGAGCTTCTTCGAATCGTCGAGCCCTGCAGGTCGCGGCTTGCACAGGACGACGGCCGCCGCCACAACGGGCCCCGCCAGCGGACCGCGGCCGGCCTCGTCGACCCCGACGACGAGCTCGCCGGCGGCGAAGCAGGCGGCAAATTCGCGAGAGGGAGTTCCGGAAAGCATGCGCAGGATCAAGCAGGTGGCGATCGCTCTATCTCCCGCAGCGCTGCTCATCGCAAGCTGCAGCCAGGCCCAGTCTGGGGATAGCGCCCCGGCCGCAGCCGGCGAGCAGCCGTTCGCGATCGAGGACAAGGGCACCTTCGACAGCCCGTGGGGGATCGCCTTCGCGCCGGGCACGCAAGTGCTGTTCATCACCGAGAAGCCGGGGACGATGAAGTTCGTCGACCTCGCCAGCGGGCGCCAGGGCACCGTCACCGGCCTGCCGGCCGTGCTCAACCAGGGCCAGGGCGGCCTCGGCGACGTGGCCTTCCTGCCGTCCGAAAGCGGCCCCACGCTGGACCGGCGGACGATCTACCTGACCTGGGCCGATCCGGGCGACGGCAGCGCCAGCTTCGCCGCGATGGGCCGCGGCACGCTGGTCTGTGCGCAGGCCGATTCCTGCAGCATCGAGAACTTCCAGCGCATCTGGCGCCAGCAGCCAGCGGTCCGCAGCCCGGGCCACTACTCGCACAAGATCGCCTTCTCGCCCGACGGCAAGTACCTGTTCCTGTCCTCGGGCGAGCGGATGCAGGGCGCGCCGGCGCAGGGGCTCGACAACAACCTCGGCAAGGTGCTGCGACTCAACCTCGACGGCACCCCCGCCGAGGGCAACCCGTTCGCCGCGCAGGGCGGCGTCGCGCGCGAAATCTGGTCGTACGGCCACCGCAACCTGCTCGGCCTCGAGTTCGACCTGAACGGCCAATTGTGGGATCTCGAACACGGCCCCAAGGGCGGCGACGAGCTCAACAAGGTCGAGCGCGGCGCCAATTACGGTTGGCCGGTCCGCTCCAATGGCAACGACTACAGCGGCGCGGACATCCCCGACCACACGCCCGACGACGGCTTCGCCAAGCCGGCGATCAGCTGGAATCCGGTCATCGCTCCGGGCGACTTCGTGTTCTACTCGGGCAAGCTGTGGCCCGAGTGGCGCAACCAGGCGCTTGCCGCCGGCATGGGCCGACCGCCGCGGGGGCTGGTGCGGGTCTCGCTGTCGGGCGGCGCGGGCAAGGAGGAGGCGCGCTATCCGTTCGAGAAGCGGCTGCGCGACATCGTCGAGGGCGACGACGGCTCGCTCTACGTGGTTGAGGACGGGCCCGGAGGGCGGCTGCTGCGGCTGACGCCTGCCGAATAGGAAACAGGCAGGAGGCAGCAGGGACGTGACCGGGCGGATGTCCGATGCCGCCTCACTACTCCACTGCCTGCTGCCCGCTGCCTCCTGCCTGCCACCAAATCCGATTGCATCGGCGGCGGCGTGATCCTATCGGCGCGCCTCCGATGGCCGACCTCGCGACCTCGACGCTGATTCCCCTCGACCAGGTCGACCCGGTGCAGGTCGAGCAGGTGCTCGACCGTGCCTTCGGGCCCGACCGCCACGGGCGCACGGCCTATGCGATCCGCAAGGGCACCGAGGCGCTGCCGGCGCTGAGTTTCGCGGCGTTCGACGCGGAGGATGCGCTGGTCGGGACGATCCAGGCCTGGCCGGTGGCGCTGACCACGCCCGCGGGCCGGGCGCACCCGCTGATCATGGTCGGCCCGGTGGCGATCCTGCCCGAGCGGCAAGGCCAGGGCTTCGGCCGCGCGCTGATGGCGGCGCAGGCGGCGGCGATCGATCCCGCCGCGCCGTTGCCCCAGGTGCTGATCGGCGACGCGCCGTATTACGGCAAGTTCGGGTTCGTCGAAGCCCCGCGCGGCTGGCAATGCCCGGGGCCATGGGACCCGGCGCGCCTGCTGGTGCGCGGAGCCGCGCCCGCCCTGCTGCCGCAGGAGGGGATGCTCGGGCCCTGGCTCTGATCCTCTCTGGCACGGAGAGGGCGACAATACTGCGACAAGCCCGACGCCGCGCGCGCCGCAGAAAAGAGGGACAGTCCCCTTCTTCTGACGACTCCGCGAGAAAAAGAGGGACTGTCCCTCTTTTCTCACGACTCCGCGATGAAAATAGGGACTGTCCCTCTTTTCTCGGGACTGTCCCTCTTTTCTCCGCTGACGACTCTGCGAGAGCGGCTGAAAAAGAGGGACTGTCCCTCTTTTCTCCGTGGAAGCCAGAGCGCCGCGGACGGACGGGGCCTCGGTCGCGCTCCGGTCGCCTCCCCTTGCGGCGGAGGAATGTTTGCTGCCATCCTCGCGCGATGCCCTACGAAGCCCCGCCGGACCTTGCCGGGATGTCGCTGCTCGACATCGCCACGGCTGTCGCCGAGCGTAAGCTGCCGCCCGTAGAGAGCTGGAATCCGACGGAAACCGCCGACAGCCGCATGCGCATCCGCGCCGACGGCACGTGGCTCCACGAGGGCCGCCCGCTGACCCGGCCGGCGATGGTCCGGGCGTTCGCCTCGCTGCTCGTGCGCGACGGCGACGGGGCCCACTGGCTGGTCACGCCCGAGTGCCGGCAGGCGATCGAGGTCGAGGACGCCGCGTTCGTCGCGGTCGACATGCAGGCGCGCGGACCGGAGGAAGAGGGACAGTCCCCTCATTCCGGCGCCCTCGCCTTTCGCCTCAACACCGACGAGCTGGTGATCGCCGGTCCCGAGCACCCGCTGCGCGCGGCCGGGAGCATCGAGAAGCCGGCGATCTACCTCGCCGTCCGCCACGGCTGCGAGGCGCGGCTCGACCGCTCGACCTGGCTCCAGCTGGCCGAACACGCGCTCGCCACCGGCGACGGCGCGACGGTGCGGAGCCAGGGGGTCACGTTTGCGCTGGTCCCCGCATGAGCGCCTTGTTCGATCGCCTGACCCGGCTGTTCGAGGAAGGCCACCGGGCCGAATTGCCCGGGCTGCGCAACGACGGCCAGTTCGCCCCGCCGGTCGTCCGCCCGGCGGCGGTGCTGATCGCGGTGACCGACCGAAGCGAACCCGGCGTGATCCTGACGCACCGCCCCGACGACATGCGCGCGCATCCCGGACAGGTCGCGTTCCCCGGCGGCAAGCTCGATCCGGGCGAGGACGCGGTCACCGCGGCGCTTCGCGAAGCGAACGAGGAACTGGCGATAAACCCTTCCGATGTCAGCATTATCGGTGCGAGCGATCGCTTCGTGACCGGCACCGGCTACGACGTCACGCCGGTCCTCGGGCTAGTCCCGCCGGACCTGCCGATCGTGCCCAACCCGATCGAGGTGGCGGCCTGGTTCGAAGCGCCGCTCGGCTACCTGCTCGACCCGGCCCACCACGCGCACAAGGAAAAGGAATGGTTCGGCCAGAAGCGGCCGTACATCGAGATCGAATGGCAAGGCCACGTGATCTGGGGAATAACCGCAGCGATCCTTGCCAATCTCGCTCGCCGTCTCGCATGGCACGCTCCATGACCACGCTTCCGGCGGCCGAGTGGACGCAACGCGAGGATCTCGCCGCGCTGGTGGCTGCGCTGGGACCGGACGCCGTGCGCTGGGTCGGCGGCGCGGTGCGCGACACCCTGCTCGGAAACCCGGTCAAGGACATCGACGCCGCTACCCCGCACGAGCCGCCGGTCGTCGTCGAGCGCCTCGGCAAGGCCGGCATCCGCGTCGTGCCGACGGGCATCGATCATGGCACGGTGACGGCCGTGCTCGCCGGCGGACCGGTCGAGGTGACCACGCTGCGGCGCGACGTCAGCACCGACGGGCGCCGGGCGACCGTCGCCTTCGGGAGCGAATGGCGCGAGGACGCCGAACGGCGCGACTTCACCATCAACGCCCTCTACGCGCACCCGGCGACGCTCGAGATCTATGACTGGTTCGGCGGCCTCGCCGATCTCGCCGCCCGCCGCGTGCGGTTCATCGGCGACGCGCGGCAGCGCATCCGCGAGGATCACTTGCGGATCCTGCGCTACTACCGCTTCCAGGCGCGCTTCGGCAGCGAGCTCGACTGTGAGGCCGAGGAAGCCTGCGCCGAGATGGCGCCCACGCTCAAGGGGCTCAGCCGCGAACGGGTGGCGATGGAGCTGCTCACCCTGCTCGCCCTGCCCGATCCGGCGCCGACGGTCGCACGGATGGAACAGCGGGGCGTGTTGCCGGTGATCCTGCCCGAGGCAGGCGCGGCGGGCGTCGCCGCGCTCGAGGCGCTGGTGGGCCAAGAAGCGCGCCAGCGCGTGGCGCCCGACGC
>JAEZES010000072.1 GCA_023432995.1 Pseudomonadota bacterium | reverse complement strand
CCGCCGCCCGTTCACCGACCCGGCCGCGCCCCGCATGGGGGGCGGCCTTTTCCGTTGGGGGGTGCTTGCGCTAGAACCCTGCGGCAAGGGGACGGGTGATGAGCGACCTTACCGAAGCGGTCGGCAGCATGGCCGAAGGAACACTGCTGGCGCGGGCGGTCGAACCGGCGCACGGCGAGTCGCCAGGCCACACCGATGAGGGCGCCTGCCTCAATTGCGGCACCGTGCTCGTCGGCACGAATTGCCACGCCTGCGGACAGAAGGCCCACGTCCACCGCACGATCGGCGCGTTCCTGCACGATCTGGTCCACGGGGCGCTGCATTTCGAGGGCAAGATCTGGCACACGCTGCCGCTGCTCGCCTGGCGCCCGGGCGAGCTGACGCGGCGCTACATCGAAGGCGAACGGGCGAAGTTCGTCTCGCCGATGGCGCTGTTCCTGTTCTCGGTATTCCTGATGTTCGCGGTGTTCCAGCTCACCGGTATCGGCGCCCCGAGCGATTTCGGACCGACGGAACGGGTGGTGGCCAACGCGACCGACCCCGAGCGGGCGGAACGACAGCTCGACGGGTTGCGCACGGCGCGCCGCGAAATGGGCGACCGCAATCCGGCAGCGCCGATCCTCGACAGCCAGATCACCGCGCTCGAACGCCAGATCGCCGACGAGGCCGCGCGGGCCCGCGGCGAACCGGAAGTGCTGCTGGAAAGCGATGACGGGCTGGGCCGGGTCACGGCCCAGCGAACCGGCTGGGCGTTTCTTGACCACGGGATCGACAAGTGGCGCGAGAACCCGGGGCTCATGGCCTACAAGCTGCAGGCCAACAGCTACAAGTTCTCGTGGCTGCTGATCCCGCTGTCGATCCCGTTCGTGTGGCTGATCTTCGCCTGGCGCCGCCGCTTCGGTGCCTACGACCACGCGGTGTTCGTCACCTATTCGCTGTGCTTCATGACCCTGCTGTTCGTCGCGCTGACCGCGCTCGGCCAGCTGCCGATTTCGGGCGCGCTGCTGTTCTTCGCCACCGTGCTGATACCGCCGCTGCACATCTACAAGCAGCTGCGCGGCGCCTATCAGCTCTCGCGCTTCTCGGCGTTCTGGCGGACGATGATCCTGCTGGTGTTCATCGTCATCATCCTGGTGCTGTTCCTCGACGTGCTGCTGGTGCTCGGCGCGCTCGGCTGAGACGACTCAGGCGCCCTGCGGCGCCTCGCCGCCGAAGCGTTTGCCAGCCTTGGGGATCGCCGAGCCGCGCACCGGCCGTGCGGTCACCGGACCCGAGGGCTGCTCGGGCCGATCGATCTTGCCGTCCTCGAGCAGCTGCTTGATCTCGTCGCCGGTCAGCGTCTCGTACTCGAGCAGCGCCTGGGCCAGCAGGTGGAGCTGGTCCTGGTGCGTGGTCAGCAGTTCGGTCGCGCGACGGTGTGCGCCGTCGACCAAAGCACGGATCTCGCTGTCGATCAGCTTGTTGGTCTCGTCCGAGGCCATCGTCCGCTGGGCGCCGCCCATGCCGAGGTAGCCCTCGTACTGGTCCTCGTACTGGAGCGGACCGAGCTTGTCGGACATGCCCCACTTGGTGACCATGTTGCGCGCCAGGCTGGTGGCGTAGGAAATGTCCGACGAAGCGCCCGACGAAACCTTGTCGTGGCCGAAGATGATCTCCTCGGCGACCCGCCCGCCCATCGAGACCGACAGGTTCGCGTGCATCTTGTCGCGGTGGTAAGAGTAGTTGTCGCGCTCGGGCAGGCGCATGACCATGCCGAGGGCCCGGCCGCGCGGGATGATCGTCGCCTTGTGGATCGGGTCGCTGGCCGGCTCGTGGACCGAGACGATCGCATGGCCCGCTTCGTGATAGGCGGTCATCTTCTTCTCGTCGTCGGTCATCACCATGCTGCGCCGCTCGGCGCCCATCATGACCTTGTCCTTGGCGTCTTCGAACTCCTGCATCGCGACGAGGCGCTTGTTGCGCCGCGCGGCGAGCAGCGCCGCCTCGTTGACGAGGTTGGCGAGGTCGGCGCCCGAGAAGCCAGGCGTACCGCGCGCGATGGTGCGCGAGTTGACGTCGGGCGCCAGCGGCACCTTCTTCATGTGCACCGCGAGGATCTTCTCGCGACCGTCGATGTCCGGCACCGGCACCACCACCTGGCGGTCGAAACGGCCCGGGCGCAGCAGCGCCGGGTCGAGCACGTCGGGCCGGTTGGTTGCGGCGATGATGATGATGCCCTCGTTGGCCTCGAAGCCGTCCATCTCGACCAGCAGCTGGTTCAAGGTCTGCTCGCGCTCGTCGTTCGAGTTACCGAGGCCGTGGCCGCGGTGGCGGCCGACCGCGTCGATCTCGTCGATGAACACGATGCAGGGCGCGTTCTTCTTGGCCTGCTCGAACATATCGCGCACGCGGCTCGCGCCCACGCCGACGAACATCTCGACGAAGTCCGAGCCCGAGATGGTGAAGAACGGCACGCGCGCCTCGCCGGCGATCGCGCGGGCGAGCAGCGTCTTGCCGGTGCCGGGCGAGCCGACCAGCAGCGCACCCTTGGGAATTTGCCCGCCGAGCTTGGAGAAGCGTTGCGGGTCCTTGAGGAACTCGACGATCTCCTCGAGCTCCTCGCGCGCCTCGTCGATACCGGCGACATCGTCGAACGTCACCCGGCCCTGCTTTTCGGTCAGCAGCTTGGCCTTCGACTTGCCAAACCCCATCGCACCCGAGCCGCCGCCCTTCTGCACCTGCCTGAGGGCGAAGAAGGCGACACCGAGGATGAGCAGGAACGGCAGCGACTGCATCAGGATGTAGAGCAGCACGTTGGGCTCTTCGGGCGCGGTGCCGGCGTAGCGCACGCCGCCTTCGTCGAGCAGCGCGGTCAGTTCGGTGTCGTTCGGCACCGGGACGGTGGTGAACTCGTCGCCGTTCTTGAGCTTGCCCGAGATGCGGTTGGGCGCGATCTGCACCTCCTCGACGCTGCCCTCGGCGACCTTGCTGCGGAAGTCCGAGTAGCGCAGCTGGGTGCCGGTGGGCTCACGCGGCCCGCCGAACATGGTGACCACGAAGAGCAGGGCCAGGAAAATCCCGCCCCACACCAGCAGGCTCTTCAGCCAGGGGTTGCCGTTGCCGTCCGGTTCGCGGTTGTCGCTCATGGGAAATCCTCAGGTTCGCCCGACTATGTAGGCGGGCGCGAGTGAATGGCAAGTTGACGACGCGCGATCGGAGCGACCGTCCCGTTCTGGGTTACTGCGCCGGGCGCCGGTAAACACCCGGCGACAGGCACCTGCGACCTTGGCTCGCACGGCCATGGGTCAGCGCCGGGTCCGCGCGACCAGCAGCCGGTGTGACAGGTCGGCGCCCTGCTGGCCGGTCACCTGGAACAGCGCCTCGAGGCCCGCGTCGTCCTCGGCGAGGGTCTTGAGTTCCGCCGGAAGCGGGCCGTCGGAAACCAGCGGGGCGAGGCCGCGCAGGGCCGTCTCGCGGGCCCCGGCGACAACAGCCACGAGCGAACCCCCGGCCGTACGGAAGCGGGCAACGTAGCCATAGTCGCGGTAGAACACCGGCGCCGCCAGACGCCGCGCCTCCTCGCTGATGTACGACCGGCGCGCCGCGGTATCGACCAGCTCGTCGTAAGTCTCGCCGACGGCGAAGCCCGAGCCGCGAAAGGCGGTGTCCTCGAGCAGGCCGAGCGCCCCGACCAGCCCGACGTAGACGATGTTGGCGTCGCGGATCGTGTCGGCGTGAAGCCCCGACGCGGGCACCACGGTTACCTCGCGACCCCCGCGGGTCAGCACCGGAATGACATGGCGCAGGCCATAGGCGGTCGACAGCGGCAGGTAGGTCAGCCCGACGTCCTCGGCATTACCGTAGCGCTCGGGCTCGGCCTCCTGCAGGCTGACGAGGTCCATCGGCGAATCGACCCGGAAGTCGCGGATCAGCCGGCTCTGTTCGGTCCGCACCGGGTCGAACTCGCCGAACATGTAGTAGTCGCCGACCACCACCACGATCGGCCGGTCGGACTCGAGGAACGGCTGCCAGAAGGCGTTGGCCGGCGGCGCATCGTCGGCCGTCGGCAGCGCGCGCGCGAGCAGGAAGGTTGCCACCAGGGCAGCCAGCACCGCGAGCGCGGGCCACCAGCGGCGGCGCCCGGGCGGGCGGTCTTCCGCTTGATCGGTGCCGCCGGCGCGGCTGGCCAGACGGAGCGCGTAAGTGCCGGCGGGGAGGGTCAGGCGCGCGCCGTTGGCACCCTCGCCCTCGGCCGCGTAGAACTCGTCGAGCCGCTTGCGCAGCCGATGGACGTAGACCCGCACCGTGGCGTCGTCGCCCTCGGTGTCCGCCTGGCCGAACACGCTGTCGGCAATGTCCGCCTGGGTCGCCGGGCGGCCGTCCGGCCCGCGCTCGGCGAGATAGTCGAACAGTTCGCGCAGCCGGCCGCTCTCGGCGAGCGCGCCGCTTCCCCGCACGCGTGCGAGCTCGGCGAGGAAGGCCTGCTCCTCGGACCTGCCGGTACGGCCGGCGGCTGCGGCCGAAGCCTCTGTCACGAACGCCGGAATCCCCCGATGTAACGGTCCTGTAACGCCGCCGATTACCGTAATTAACTTGGCTTGGCGAGCGTCGGTGGTTTCAAGCAGCCTGTCTCTGGTGGCTTCTGCGGGTCACCGGCCTGATCCGGGCCCGCCCGGGCCGAAAGCCCCGGGCGGGCCCGTTCTTTGCAATTCGACGGGAGATCACATGAGGACGACCCTTGCGCGCCGTGCGGCCCTGTCGGGCGCCAGCGCCATGCTGCTGACCGTGCTGGCGGCCGCGCCCGCCGCCGCGCAGGACGATCCGGAAGGCGAGGCGATTACCGGCGTCGAGGACGCGCGCGACCCCGATTTCGGCACGACCAGCGAGACGATCTACGTCTATGGGCGCGGCGAGCAGCGCATCGGCGAGGCCGCCGCTGCCAGCGAGGGCGGCGTCGCCGGCGCCGACATCGAGATCCGGCCGCTGCTGCGCCCGGCCGAGCTGCTCGAGGCGACCCCCGGGCTGATCGCCACCCAGCACTCGGGCGGCGGCAAGGCCAACCAGTACTTCCTGCGCGGGTTCAACCTCGACCACGGGACCGACTACTCGGTCTACATCGACGACATGCCGATGAACTTCCGCACCCACGGCCATGGCCAGGGCTACCTCGACGTCAACGGCCTGATCCCTGAGACGGTCGCACGGATCGACTACCGCAAGGGGCCCTACCGCGCCGACACCGGCGATTTCAGCTTCGTCGGCACGAGCGCGATCACCACCCATGACCGGGTCGACCCGTTCGTGCTCGTCGAGGGCGGCATGTACGGGTACCACAGGTTCGTCGCCGGGGGCTCCGTCAAGGCCGGGCTCGGCGACCTGCTGCTGGTCGGCCAGGCCAAGTTCTACGACGGGCCGTGGGACCTGCCCGAAGACTTCGATGGCTACTCGGCGCTGCTCAAGTACTCGGTGCTGCTCGGTGACGGCGAGCTGCAGGCCTCGCTCAACCTGTTCGACGCGACCTGGGCGCCGACCGAGCAGATTCCCGAGCGCGCGATCGGCACGCTGGTGCCCGACGCCTACGGCACGCTCGACACCACGCTGCGCGGCAGCACCGAGCGGCAGATCCTGACGCTCAACTACACTTCGGACGCGTGGCGGGTGACCGGCTACCTGCAGCACTACGACTGGAACCTGCTGTCGAACTTTACCTTCTTCCTCGAGGACCCGGTCAACGGCGACCAGCTGCGGCAGTACGACAAGCGCTGGACGTATGGCGGACGGATCGAGCGGTCGTTCGAGGTGGCGGATACCCTGTCGCTGCGGATCGGCACCGAGCTGCGCGAGGATTCGCAGCCGAGGGTCGGGCTCGACCAGACCATTGCGGGGGTGAAGGAATTCACGGTCGGCGCATTCGACGTCAAGGAAACCAGCGCCGGGGTCTACGCCGAGGCGGTGTGGCAACCGGTCGAGCGCCTGATGGTCGTCGGCGGCCTGCGCGGCGACTGGTACCGTTTCCGTACCGAGGCGCTCGAGGGCGCGAGCAGCTGGAGCGGAGTCGCGAAGGACGACGGCCTGTTCCCCAAGATCGGGGTCAACTACGAGGTCGCCGACGGCGTCGCGCTGTACGCCAACTGGGGCGAAGGATTCCACTCGAACGACGTGCGTGGCGCGACCAACCCGACCGATCCGGCCCCCGGCGTGGTCGAGGGCACGATGAAGGAGGTCGGCGCGCGGTTCGAGCGCGGCGGGCTGATCCTGACCGGGGTCTACTGGTGGAGTTCGATCGACAGCGAGCTGATCTACGTCGGCGACGCCGGGGCGGTCGAGCCGAGCGACCCCGGCAAGCGATACGGCTACGAGATCACGGCGTTCTGGAAGCCCAACGCCTGGCTGGCGCTCGACGGCGTGTGGACCGGCTCGAGAGCTCACTACGTGGGTCTGCCCGAAGGCGAGAACTTCGTCCCCGGTGCGCTCGAGAGCGCGGGCGAGCTCGGCATCTCGGCGCTGTTCCCCGAATGGAACGCGGCCGCACGGCTGCGCTACCTCGGCCCGCACCCGCTGATCGAGGACAACTCCGAACGCGGCGAGGACACGCTGCTGGTCAACCTGAGGGCGGCGTGGACGCCGACGTCGGGGGATGGATGGGAAATCTACGCCGAGGTGCTCAACCTGCTCGACAGCCAAGCTCACGACATCGACTATGTCTATGCCACACGGCTTCCCGGCGAGCCGCCCGAGGGGATCGAGGGCCGCAACAGTCGCATCGTCGAGCCGCGCCAAGTCAGGGTCGGGGTAAAGAAAACGTTCTAAGGTCGAAATCGACAAGGTCCCTTGACATCGCGTGAAGACTTGTATAGTTTCCTTGACATCATAGCAAGGGAGCTTGACCGATGAAGGGTCTTATCGACAACGGGCCGTATCTCGTCGCGGCAATCGTTCTGGCGCTCGCCGGAATCTTCGAGGTGATCGATCAGGCCTCGATGATCACCCTGATCGTCGTGCTGACGGTCCTGCTGCCCGGCTACCGCCGGTCGTGCGGGCGGGCGAAGGGCCAGGGCGCGTGAGCGCCGCCCCTTCGGCCGAGACGCCGGCTCGCCCATGGCTCTGGGCCGGGCTGTTCGTCATCAACATGGCGCTGATTGCGGCGGCGCAAATCTTCGATGCGCTCGAGCCGCCGGCCGCCTGGGTGCTGATGGCGCTCAATATGGTGCTGCTCGTGCCGATGATCAGCGCGGCGCGCCGGCGGCAGGAGCAGAAGGGCGCGATGAGCCCGGCGCTGCGCCGGTACAACCGCCGGGCGCTGGGCGCGATGGCCGTATACATGGTGGCGATGATTGCCGGCGGAAACCTGCACGACCGCGTCACGCCGGGCTCGCCGCTGCTGTGGTTGGTCGCGCTGGTTCCGGTGGCGCCGCTGCTCGCGATGATCTGGACGATGTATCGCTACTATCACGAGGAGGACGACGAATTCCTCCGTCATCGCGCGATCATCGGCGCACTTGTCGGGCTGGTCGCGGTGCTCGTCTTGGGCACCGTCTGGGGCTTTCTCGAGATGTTCGGGCTGGTCCCGCACGTCTGGAACTGGTGGGTCTTTCCGGTCTGGGCGATCGGTCTCGGCATCGGCACGTGCTGGCCGCGCGGCGGCAGGGGCGAGGAATGAAGAACCGCCTCCGCGTTCTGCGGGCCGAGCGCGAGTGGAGCCAGCAGCAGCTGGCCGACGCCCTCGGCGTGTCGCGCCAGAGCGTCAACGCGATCGAAACCGGCAAGTACGACCCTTCGCTCCCTCTCGCCTTCCGCATCGCCGACGTGTTCGGCCTGCCGATCGAGGACATCTTCCTGCGCGACTGAGCGCGCTCCGGGCTTTTACGGATGGCATGCCCGGCCTGCCGGGATGAGGAAGGGCCATTCGATTCGTCGGGCGCAGCCCACTCCATGGCGCAAATGAACGCATCAGCGATGAGTCGGAGGGCGCCAGCGTGGAACCCCGGCTGCCGCGTGTCGTTAATCTGGGAGACACATTTGACGGTGCGGTGCAACACACCTTAAGCGCTTATTTTCGGGAACCAATTTAGCGTCCCGGGCGTATAGCGGCGGGTTCGCTTGCCAAAGCCCCCATTTTATGTTGCACTGCACCATGCGAATTCCGTCGCGAAGAGGGCGCGCGCGGAGGACGCTTGCATAATGGGAAGACGACGAATGGTCCTCGAAGACGAAGTCATCACCCGCTCCGCTTCCCCCGCCGCCGGAGCCGATGTCCGCTCGATCTTCACGCAACTCAAGGATACGCTGCCGCCGCGCCGGATCGCGCTGGTCGGGACATACGCGCCGCGCAAGTGCGGTATCGCCACGTTCGGCAACGACATCGTCGACAAGCTCGGCGAGTTCCACCCGCACATCAAGGTCGACGTCTACGCGCTCGACGACCCGCGCGCGGGGCTGGGTTACTCCGACATTGCCGGCACCATCACCGCCGACGATCCCGACGCCTACCTCGCGGCCGCGCGCCGGATCAACGAGAGCGGGGTCGACGCGGTCTGGCTGCAGCACGAATTCGGCATTTTCGGCGGGCCCGACGGCGAGCTGGTGTGCGACTTCGTCGACCGCCTCGCCGCGCCGGTGATCCTGACCCCGCACACGGTGCTGGGCCACCCGAGCGAGCGCCAGCGCGCGATCCTCGACCACCTCGTCGCGCGCGCGAGCCGGATCATGACGATGAGCCGCCATTCGTGCCAGCTGCTGGCGGAAATCTACCACGCGCCGCGCGAGCTGCTGCAGATCCTCCCGCACGGCGCGCCAGACCGCCCGTTCGGCCGGTCGGAGCAGTTCAAGGCCCGGTTCGGTCTCGAGGGCCGCAACGTGCTGATGACCTTCGGTCTGCTCGGCCCGGGCAAGGGGCTCGAACGGGTCATCGAGGCGATGCCGGCGATCGTCGAGCGGCATCCCCAAACGGTTTACCGGATCGTCGGCGCCACCCACCCCAATCTCGTCGCCAGCGAGGGCGAGGCCTACCGCGAGAAGCTTCAGGCCTGCGCCGAGGCGCTCGGCGTCGCCGACCACATCCTGTGGGACAACCGGTTCCTCGAGACCGACGAGCTGCTCGACCAGCTCGAGGCGTGCGACATCTACATCACACCCTATTTCAACCTGCAGCAATCGACCTCGGGGACGCTGAGCTATGCAGCCGCGCTGGGCAAGGCCGTGGTCGCCACGCCCTACCTGCACGCGACCGAGCTGCTCGCCGGTGACGCCGGGCGGCTGATCGAGCCCGACAGCGCGCCGGCCATAGCCGAAGCGGTGATCGCACTGCTCGACGATCCCGACGAGCTGCTCGCGCTGCAGCGGCGCGCCTATGCCAAGGGGCGCCAGACGATCTGGCCGCGCTTCGCCGACGGCGCGGCGGCGCTGATCGAAGCCGCGGTCGCGCCCGATGCGCGCCCGGCCCCGCTGACCGCGACCCCGGGGCTGACCGGAGTGTTCGCCATGAGCGACGGCACCGGCATCCTGCAGCACGCGATCGGCGTGGTGCCCGACCGCCGCCACGGGTACTGCCTCGACGACAACGCCCGCGCGCTGATGGTGATCAACCTCGCCGCCGGTCTCAGCGAGCCCGAGCGCAGCCGCTGGAGCCTGACCTACGCCTCGTTCATCCAGCACGCCTGGAACCCCGAGCGCGGAGCGTTCCGCAATTTCATGAGCTACGAACGCGCGTGGCTCGAGGACCAGGGCTCCGAGGATTCCAACGGACGCGCGGTATGGGCGCTCGGGCACACGGTCGAGAACGCCCCCGACCCCGACATGCGCGCGTGGGCGTGGCGCTGGTACCAGGAGGTGCTGCCGCACTGCGGCGCGATGGGCTCACCGCGCACGATCGCGTTCACCATGCTCGGCGCCGCTGCGGTGCTGCGGGCTCGCCCGGGTCATAAGCCGTCGCATGCGATGCTGGCGACCGGGTCGGACGTGCTGTTCCGCCTGCTCGGCGGCGCGCGGCGGCCGGACTGGGCATGGTTCGAGGCGGTGCTCGGCTACGACAACCCGCGGCTCAGCCAGGCGCTTATCGAAGGCGGGATGGTCCTCTCGCGTGACGACTACGTGGACGCGGGCCTCGAGACGCTCGAGTGGATCGCCGCCCAGCAGACTGCGGCCAGCGGGCAGTTCCGCCCGATCGGCTGCGGCAGCTTCGGCAAGCCGCACAACCATTATCCGTTCGACCAGCAGCCACTCGAGGCCCAGGCGGCGATCGAGGCCGCACGCACGGCCTGGAACGCGACGGGCGACCCGCGCTGGTTCGGGCATGCCAAGGCGGCCTGGGAATGGTTCTTCGGCGCCAACGACCGCGGTGCGGTCCTGGGCGACCTCGCCAGCGGTCGCTGCCGCGACGGCCTCACGCCGCGGGGGGCGAACGAGAACTGCGGCGCGGAATCCATTCTGGCCTTTCAACTCGCCCATTATTCCATGCTAGCGCTCGCCCGCGCGCAGCAGAGCGATTCGATGGGAGAGGAACTTGGGGGTCGAGGGCGCCTGGCATAACGAGAGTCCGCTGAGAATCCTCGACGAGCGCCTGCACGCGGATCCCTCGCGGGTCGTGCTGCGGCCCTTCCATCTCGGCTGGCAGGCGAAGAATGCCCCCGGCGAGCGCGCGCTCAAGCTGGTTCACGACGTCGCCGCGCTGAACGAGGCGCAAGTCGAGGCCGAGTACGAGCGCGTGCGCGGCGACTTCGTCGCCCGCCACTGGCAGACCGAGAAGATGTTCGATGACCGCTTCGCCGAAGTCGAGGAGACGGTCGACCTCGACTGCAGCGGATTCTCGCTCACCCGCAAGCGCCTGATCGGCGCGTTCTTCTGCCACGAGTATACCTACGCCGCGGCGGCGCTGATGAACCCCTCGATCGTGCCGCACCCCGACCAGAGCGGCATCTCGGACGACGCGGTGCGCTTCGTGATGAGCCTGCGCGCTGTCGGCGAGGGCCACATCAGCTCGATCGCGTTCCGCGAGGGCATCGCCAACAGCGACGGCACGTTCTCGCTGTGGCCGCAGGGCCCGCTGGCGACCTCGGTCGACCTCGACGACGCCAGCCTGAGCGACAGCGACTCCGGAGTGATCGTCCACCGCCATCCCGATTCGAGCCTCAGCAACACGCTGATCTTTCCGATCACCGAGCAGCAGCGCGGCGGGCTCGAGGACCTGCGGCTGGTGCGCTTCGACCACGGCGACGGCGACTACGAGTGGATCGGCACCTACACCGCCTACTCGGGAAGCTCGATCCGCTCCGAGCTGCTGCGCACGGTCGACTTCAGGCGCTTCCTGCTCGAGCCGATCGACGGCAAGGCCGGCCGCAACAAGGGCATGGCGCTGTTCCCGCAGAAAGTCGGCGGGAAATACGCGATGGTCGGGCGGCAGGACGGCAAGAACCTGTTCCTGCTCAAGTCCGACCGGGTCGACCGGTGGAACTCCGAAGGCGTGATGCTGATGGAGCCCAAGTACCCGTGGGAATTCATCCAGATCGGCAACTGCGGCAGCCCGATCCTGACCGATGCCGGCTGGCTGCTGATCACCCACGGCGTCGGCGCGATGCGCAAGTATTCGCTCGGCGCCGCGCTGCTCGACCGTGACAATCCGGCCAAGGTGATCGGCCGCACGGCCGAGCCGGTGCTGACGGCCGTCGACGCCGACCGCTCGGGCTACGTGCCCAACGTGGTCTATACCTGCGGCGCGTTGCTGGTGGGCGAACGGCTGCTGGTGCCCTATGGCATTTCGGACAGCGCGGTCGGCTTCGCCACGGTCGAGGTGAAGGCGCTGCTGGACCTGATGGTGTGATGGGGCGTTAGCGCGTCATGCTGCTGGAAACGAAGACGGTCGAGAAGCCCTGGGGCAAGGACCTGCTGCCGGCGCCGTTCGCGACGCCGCCGGGCAAGCGCATCGGCGAGATCTGGTTCGAGCCGCCGCCCGACCTGCCGCAGCTGCTGGTCAAGTACCTGTTCACCAGCGAGAAGCTCTCGGTCCAGGTGCACCCTTCGGACGCGCAGACCGAAGCCATGGGTCTCGGCCGCCAGGGTAAGGAGGAATGCTGGCTGGTGATCGACGCCGAACCCGGCGCCCAGCTCGGGATCGGCTTCAGGAAGCCGGTCGACGCCGAAACGATGCGCGCGGCGGCGCTCGACGGCAGCATCGAGGGCATGCTCGAGTGGTATCCGGTCCGGGCCGGGGACTTCTTCTACATCCCGGCCAACACCGTGCACGCGATCGGCGGCGGCTGCTCGATCATCGAGATCCAGCAAAACTCGGACATCACCTACCGCCTGTACGACTACGGCCGCCCGCGCGAGCTGCATCTCGAGGAATCGATCGCGGTGGCCAGGGGCGAGCCGTACGGTGCCGAGTTCCGCCGGCACGTCCCGGCCGGCGAGGTCTCGCTGGTCGACGGTCCCCACTTTCGGCTCGACCAGGTCGAGGGCCTGCCGAGCACCGAGCAGGCGGCGCGCTACCACGGCTGCCTGCTGGTGATCCCGCGCGCCGGCAGGGCCTGCGTCGAGGACGAGGAAGTGCTTCCTGGTCAGTGCGCGCTGGCGCATTCGCTCGACGACGTGGTGTTCGATCCGCACGGAAGCTGCCTGATCGCGCAGCCTTGCGGGGAGAGGTAAGGGCAAGCGAGCCCTACTTCCCCTTCCACACCGGCGATCGCTTCTCGATGAACGCGGCCATGCCCTCGGCCTTGTCGGCGGTCGCGGCGAGCACGTCGAACAGGCGGCGCTCGAGGCGGATGCCTTCGGTCAGAGGCAGTTCCTGCGCGGCATCGACCAATTCCTTGGCCGCCTTGACCGCGAGCGGCGGCATCGCGGCGATGGTCCCGGCGGTCTTCAGGGCCTCGCCGAGCAGCTCGGCCGCCGGGACCACGCGCGCCACCAGCCCCGAGCGCTCGGCCTCGGCCGCGTCGATCATCCGCCCGGTGAGGATCAGGTCCATCGCCTTAGCCTTGCCGATCGCCCGCGTCAGGCGCTGGCTCCCGCCCATTCCAGGGACCACCCCAAGCGTGATCTCCGGCTGGCCGAACCTGGCCGTGTCGGCGGCGATGATGAAGTCGGCCATCATCGCCAGCTCGCATCCACCGCCGAGCGCGTAGCCGTTGACCGCGGCGATCCACGGCTTGCGCGTGCCGCCGACGAGATGCGTCGTCCAGCGCGCGAACATGTCTTCGGCGTAGAACTCGGCCGCGGGCTTCTCGGCCATTTCCTTGATGTCGGCCCCGGCGGCGAAGGCCTTCTCGCCGACCCCGGTGACCACCGCGCAGCGCTGCGAGGGATCGGCCTCGAACGCGGCGAAGGCCGTGATGAGCTCCTCGAGCACCGCGCTCGACAGCGCGTTGAGGGCCTCGGGCCGGTTGAGCGTGACGAGCGTGACCGCGCCGCGCCGCTCGACGAGGATGTTGGCGAAATCGATCATACCACTCCGAAGGCGAGCATCGCGTCCGCCACTTTTTTGAACCCGGCGATATTGGCGCCCTTCACGTAGTCGACGTGGCCCCCGGCCTGGGTGCCGTAGGCCAGGCAGCGCGCATGGATGTCGTCCATGATGTCGCGCAGCATCTGCTGCAACTCCTCCTCCTTCCACGAGCGGCGGGCGGAGTTCTGGCTCATCTCGAGGCCCGAAACCGCAACGCCGCCGGCATTCGCGGCCTTGCCGGGGGCGAATAGCGTCTTCGTTGCGCGGAAATGATGCGCGGCCTCCAGGTCGCAGGGCATGTTGGCGCCCTCGGACACGGCGATGCAGCCGTTGCCGACGAGGGCCCGCGCGTCGGACAGCAGCAGCTCGTTCTGCGTCGCGCACGGCAAGGCGACCTCGCACAGCACGTTCCACGGCGTAGCGTCGGCGTGAAACGTCGCACCGGTGAAATGATCGGCATACTCGCTGATTCGGCCGCGGCGGTGGGTCTTGTGCTCCTTGACCCATTGCACTTTCTCGAGCGTCAGTCCGTCAGGATCGTAGATGAAGCCGCCCGAATCCGACAGCGTCACCGGAATGGCGCCCAGGTGAATGAGCTTCTCGGCCGCGTGGGTAGCGACGTTGCCCGAACCGGAGATGACCGCTCGCATGCCGGCGATCTCGCGTCCCGCGTGCTTGAGCATGTTTTCGAGGAAGTAGACCGCGCCGTATCCGGTCGCTTCCGGGCGGATCAGCGACCCGCCGTATTCCAGCCCCTTGCCGGTCAGCACGCCGTTGAAGTGGTTGGTGATGCGCTTGTACTGCCCGAACATGTAGCCAATCTCGCGCGAGCCGACACCGATGTCGCCCGCGGGGACGTCCACGTCGGGGCCGATGTGGCGGTAGAGCTCGGTCATGAAGCTCTGGCAGAACCGCATGATCTCGCGCTCGGACTTGCCCTTGGGGTTGAAGTTGGCGCCGCCCTTGCCGCCCCCCATCGGCAGGCCGGTGAGCGCGTTCTTGAAGGTCTGCTCGAAAGCGAGGAACTTGAGCACGCTCTCGTTGACCGAGGGGTGGAAGCGAATCCCGCCCTTGTAGGGGCCGATCGCGTTGTTGTTCTGCACGCGGAAGCCGCGATTGACGCGGACCCGGCCATCGTCGGCCTCCCAGCACACGCGGAAGCTGACCACTCGGTCGGGCTCGGAGATCCGGCGCAGGATCTGCTCCGAGTGGTAGGCTTCCTTGCCCTCGATGAATTCGAAGATGTCCTCCGCGACGTCTTCGACCGCCTGGACGAACTCGGGCTCGTGCGGGTTGCGCCGCTTGACCCCTTCCATGAAGGTCGGAAAATCGACGTGATCGGAAACGGTCATGGGCACCCCCCGCGATGCGACTCCGGCGGGGGTTATGGACCCGCCGCCCGGCCTTGCACAATGGCCCGGCTTGCCACGCCCGGCGCGATGACGCAGGTTCGCCGGCGGAGCGGGATCGCGTTCCGGGGAGGGGCAGGAATGTCGGAATACGCCTTGCCAGGGCTCTGCCGCGCCCGAGGCGCGTCGCCGCCGGCGGCCATGGCCTGAGCGCCGCTGCCGATGCCCCGCAGCCCATCGTCCAACGTCGTCGTGCGCGGCTGGCGCAACGTGCGCCAGGCGGGGCCGCGGCGGCTCGGCCTGACTGCGCTGGTGCTGCTCGCGGCGCTGCTGCTGGCGCGGTACAGCTGGGCCATGCCCTGGCCCGACGAGGACGGCCAGATGGTCACGCCGGTGACCGGCGAGGCCGAACGCGCGGCCTACGACCTGCGCGTGTTCCGCTACGCGCCGTCGGTCGAGCAGGATCCGCGCGTGCTGCTTGTGGTGTACGACGACCGGTCGCTGATCGCTGCCCGCAAGCGTTCGCCGCTCGACCGCGGGCTGCTGGCGCGAGCTTTGCGCAATCTCGACACGATGGGCGCCAGGGCCATCGGCATCGACATCCTGTTCGATCAGCCGCAGGACGAGGACGACGAACTGATCGCGACGCTGCGCGCGATGACCACACCGGTATCGGTCGGCTATGCCGATGTCGCCAGCACCGAGAACGATATCATCTACGAGCAGCAACAGTACCTCGCCGGGTTCCTGGCCCGGCTCGAGGGCAGTCGAGCGCATCCGGCCAGCATCATGCTCGATGACAACTTCGGGGTCACTCGCCTGTGGCCGCCGATCGACTCACAGCTGCCGCCGGCACTCGGCCGGGCGATGCTCGCGTCCGCCGGTGAGGCCGGCAAGACGCTGCCCGGTTACGAGGGCGCGATCCGCTATCGCCACCCGCGGTTCCCCGACCGGCCGGTGTTCACCAAGCTGCAGATCGATCTGTTCGCCGATCCCGCGCTGGCGCCGCTGGTCGCGTCGCAGGTGGCTGGGCGCTACGTGCTGATCGGTGGCGACATCGTCGGTTACGACCGCGTCAAGACCCCGTTCTCCGACTATCTCGCCATCGACAACGCGATGGGCCGCGACGACGCGCAGCCGCCGGGAATCGAAGTTCACGCGACGATGATCGCGCAGATGCTCGACGGGGCGGCGTTCCCGCGACCCGGTCCGGCCATCCTGTGGCTGCAGGCGGTGCTGGTGGTGCTCGCGGCGGCCCTGACCGGCATGCTCGAGCTGCGCAGCTGGAAGATGGTACCGCTGCTGGGCGTGCAGTTTGCCGCCCTGCTCGGCCTGCCGTTCGTGCTGCAGGCGCGGGGGGTCGACACCTACCTCTACCCGTCGGTCGGGCCCGCCCTCGGCTGGATCGTCGCGCTGGCGGCGGTGACCTCGACCGCCCGCGCCTCGACCGCCGTGCAGCGGCGCTTCGCGCAGGGCGCGCTCGGCAAGTACCTGCCGCGCGAGATGGCCGACGCGATCATCGAGCGTCCCGAACGGCTCGCACTGCACGGCGAGAAGACCGAGATCTTCGTGCTGTTCAGCGACCTCGAGGGTTTCACCAAGATGAGCCATGCGATCCCGCCGGAAACGGTCGCGCGGCTGCTCAACCGTTACCTCGACATGCTCAGCCAGGTGGTGCTCGACCACGGCGGGGTGATCGACAAGTTCGTCGGCGACGCGGTGGTGGCGTTCTGGGGCGCCCCGATCGCCCGGCCCGACGACGGCGAGCGCGCGGCCCGCGCGGGGTACGCGATCTGGCAGGCCGGGGAGGCATTCCGCAACAGCATCGAGCCCGGCGTGCCGCCGATCGGCAAGACCCGGGTCGGCCTCCACTGGGGCGAGGCGGTGGTCGGCAACTTCGGCGGCCAGAGCCGCATCCAGTACACCGCGCTCGGCGATTCGATGAACACCGCCTCGCGGCTCGAGGCGGCCAACAAGGCGCTCGAGTCCTCGGTCATGGCGAGCCGCGAATTCGCCGAACGCTCGGGGCTCGACTGGTGGCGGCCGATGGGGCGCGTCGTGCTGCGCGGGCGCAGCCAGCCGGTCGACCTGTTCGAGCCCGCGCCGGACTTTCCGCTCGATGACCGCGCCGCGCTCGAACGGGCGATGGCGCTGGTCGAAGCCGACCGGGCGGCCGCGCTGGCGATCATCGCCGAGCTGGCGGACAAGCATCCGGGCGACGCCGCGCTCGCCAACCTGCTCCACCGCACGCGCCACCTCGGGGAGGATGGATCGTTCGCGCTCGGCTAGGCCGCTGAGATCAGGTTTTTCACTGACAACCGGGCGCGAAGTTTGTTACGACCGAGTGGACCTCGACGTGGGGAGTAAGGGTCGATGTTTCCATCAGCCGCGCGCCTGACCGCCGCCCTGCTTGCCGCCGCGGCGTGCGCGTTC
>JAEZES010000049.1 GCA_023432995.1 Pseudomonadota bacterium | reverse complement strand
CCGCCGCCCTGCGCCATGTCGGGGCGCCCGCCGCCGCCCTGTCCGCCAACCGCGGCGACCGCGGCGCGGACCAGATCGACCGCGCTGACCCTGGCGGTCAGATCGTCGGTAACGCCCGCCGCTACGGTCGCGCGGCCGTCGTTGACCGCGACGATCGCCGCCACGCCCGAGCCGAGCCGCTTCTTGGCCTCGTCGAGCAGCCCGCGCAGCGCCTTGGGATCCATACCGTGGAGAATCTGCCCGGAGAATCTGACGCCGCCGACTTCCTCGTCCGCGGCCGCCGGCGCCCCGCCGCCCCCGCCGAGCGCCAGCGCCTTTTTCGCCTCGGCCAGCTCGCGCTCGAGCCGGCGCCGCTCGTCGAGCAGCGTGGCGACGCGTGACTCCACTTCTTCGGGCGCGGTGCGCAGAGCGCCGGCGACCGCCTTCAGCGCCTCCTCGCGGCCCACCAGCCACTGCCGCGCCGCCTCGCCGGTCAGCGCCTCGATCCGCCGCACGCCCGAGCTGACGGCGCTTTCCGAGACGATCCGCAGCAGCCCGATGTCGCCGGTCGCGCGCACGTGGGTGCCGCCGCACAGCTCGACCGAGTAGCTCGTGCCGCCCTCGCCCGCGCTGCCCATCGAGAGCACGCGCACTTCGTCACCGTACTTCTCGCCGAACAGCGCCATCGCCCCCGCCGCGATGGCATCGTCGGGGCTCATCAGCCGGGTGACGACTTCGGCGTTGTGGCGGATTTCGGCGTTCACCTCGGCCTCGATGTCGGCGATCTCGTCGGCCGAAAGCGGCTTCGGGTGCGAGAAGTCGAACCGGAAGCGGTCCTCGGCGACCAGCGAGCCCTTCTGCGTGACATGCTCGCCAAGCCGCTTGCGCAGCGCCGCGTGCAGCAGGTGCGTCGCCGAGTGGTTGGCGCGGATGCGATCACGCCGCTCGGCGTCGATCTTGAGGTGGACCGTGTCGCCGAGCGCGATGGTGCCGCTCGCGATCGTGCCGTGATGCGCGTGGAGCCGGCCAAGCGGCTTCGAGGTGTCGGTCACCTCGATGCGCAGCCCGGCTTCGGTCGAGATCGTGCCGGTGTCGCCCATCTGACCGCCGCTCTCGCCGTAGAACGGGGTCTGGTTGGTCAGCACCGTGACCTCGCAGCCGGTCTCGGCCCGGTCGACTTCCTTGCCGCCCACGACCAGCGCGACCACGCGGCCTTCGCCCTCGGTCGAGGCGTAGCCGGTGAACTCCGTCGCACCTTCGCGTTCGGCGATGTCGAACCACACCTCGCCGTCGGCAGCAGCGCCCGAGCCCTTCCACGCGGCGCGCGCGGCGGCTTTCTGCTGCGCCATCGCCGCGTCGAACCCGGCGCGATCGACGCCGATCCCGCGCGCCCGCAGCGCGTCCTCGGTCAGGTCGTAGGGGAAGCCGTAAGTGTCGTACAGCCGGAACGCGGTCTCGCCGGGCAGCTCGCCGCCCTCGCCCAGACCCGCGGTCGCTTCGTCGAGCAGGCGGAGGCCGTTGGCCAGCGTACGGCGGAACTGGACCTCCTCGCGCTCGAGCGTTTCCTCGATCAGCGCCTGCGCCCGGGGCAGCTCCGGATAGGCCTGGCCCATTTCGGCCACCAGCGCCGGCACCAGCCGATGCATCAGCGGCTCCTTCGCCCCGAGCAGGTGCGCGTGGCGCATCGCCCGACGCATGATCCGCCGCAGCACGTAGCCGCGCCCTTCGTTGGCCGGCAGCACCCCGTCGGCGATCAGGAAGCTGGTCGAGCGCAGATGGTCGGCGATCACCCGATGGCTCGCCTGCTGCTCGCCCTCGGCCGTCGTCGCGGTGAGGTCCTCGCTGGCCTCGATCAGCCGGCGGAACGTGTCGGTCTCGAACACCGAGTGCACGCCCTGCAGCACGCCGGCGATCCGCTCGAGGCCCATGCCGGTGTCGATCGACGGCCGCGGCAGGTCGCCGACGATCTGGTCGTTCTCCTGCACGTACTGCATGAACACGAGGTTCCAGATCTCGATGAAGCGGTCGCCGTCCTCCTCGGGCGACCCCGGCGGGCCGCCGGCGATCTCGGGCCCGTGGTCCCAGAAGATCTCCGAGCACGGGCCGCACGGGCCGTCCGAGCCCATCGCCCAGAAGTTGTCCTTGGTGGCGATGCGGATGATGCGCTCGTCGGGCAGGCCGGCGATCCGCTTCCACAGGGTCCAGGCCTCGTCGTCGGTGTGATAGACGGTGACCGTCAGGCGGTTGCTGTCGAGACCGTATTCGCGGGTGACCAGGTTCCACGCGAGTTCGATCGCGCGTTCCTTGAAGTAGTCGCCGAAGCTGAAGTTGCCGAGCATCTCGAACATCGTCAGATGGCGCGCTGTGTAGCCGACGTTGTCGAGGTCGTTGTGCTTGCCCCCGGCGCGCACGCATTTCTGGCTCGACGCGGCGCGCGGCGCGGGCGGCGTCTCGAGCCCGGTGAAGACGTTCTTGAACGGCACCATGCCGGCGTTGACGAACATCAGCGTCGGATCGTTGTACGGGACCAGCGGCGCCGACGGCACGACGGCATGGTCGTTGGCGGCGAAGAAGTCGAGGAACGTCCGGCGGATGTCGTTGGTCGAGTGCATTGTGGCGAATTAGGGGCGGGCGCTCTCCGCGACAAGCGGATTAAGGCGCGGCGTCAGTCCGTGAAGCAGGTGACCGTGGTCAGCGCCCCGTCGCGGGCGATTCCGATCGACACTTCGACCACCTCGTCGTCGACCACGCGCGACGCGCCCGGTGGCGGCAGGTCCCAGCCGCGCGCGTTCCACACTTCGCGCACGCGCTCGGGATCGTCGGCGAAGGCGAGGCCGAAGTTGGCCGGGCCACTCTCGACTCCAAACTGGAGACGAACCTCGGCGAGGTTGAAGCCGTTCCAGGGTACGGGCCGGCTGAAATGCAGCACGTGGCGCATGTCGCCGGCAACCGCGTCGAGCACCGCCTTATCGTAGGCAGCCTCGCCCTGCGCAGCGGTCGGGTGCGGCCCCAGCATCAATGTGAGCAGGCGGACGAACGCTTCGTTCGGACCGCAGCCGGGGGTGAAGCCGACCTCTTCGAGGTCAAACTTGGCCTCCTGCGCCGCCGATGGTGCCGAGGAAAGCGCCAGCACCGCTGCGGCAAGACCTGATCGCCGCGCGCTCATGACCGGTGCGCGGTGACGATCCACGTCGCGGCGCGCAGCGTGACCGCGCCGTCGTGCAGGTGGCGGGCCGCGACGCCGCGGATCCGCTCGAGCAGTGCCTCGCGCCTATCCGGTGTCATCTCTGCCGCCGCGCGCGCGGCCGGGCCGATCCGCGCGAAGTAGCCGACCGCATCCTCGACCGGGTCGGTCCCCATGCCGACGATCATCGCCAGGTCGAACGGCTCGAACGCGATCCCGTGCCACCCGGCTCGCGTGAGAAGGCCCTCGACATAGCCGCGGTCGGCAAACGCGAACGGGCCGGGCGCATGCGGATCGGCCGGTGCGCCCGCGTCGGGCAGCAGCTTGCCAACCTCGGTGAAGAAGGGGTTTTCGGCGGGAGACCGGAAGCAGGAAAACATCAGGCCCGCACCGGGTGCGGCAATCGCGCCGAAATGTGCGAACGCGCGCACCGGATCGTCGAAGAACATCACCCCGTGACGCGAGACCAGCAGTTCCGGGGCGAAGTCCTCCGGAGGCTGCCAGGTGGAGGCGTCGGCGACCTCGAACGCGACATTGTCGAGGTTCGTGCCGCGCTCGCTGGCCACGCCGACGAGGTGCGGCGAGATGTCGATCCCGAGCACGCGGCAGCGCGGCCGCCCGCGGGCGATCGCCAGCGACAGTTCGCCCGCGCCGCAGCCGATGTCGAGCACCGAGTCGAACGCGAACTCGCGGCTGCGCGCGAGCAGCCGCTCGGTCAGCGGCGCGAAGCTGCGGTCGGTGCGGCGCCACTCCGCGGCCCAGCTCGCGCCGGTGCGTCCCTGCCATTCGCTCGCATCGGTCATCGCCTGCCCCTCATCGCGTCCATCGCCTGGTCGAGGCATAGTCGCGCGCGCGCCGGCCGAAAAGGAAGAAGCCGGCGCGGGCCCCGTGGGGACCGCCGCGCCGGCTCCGGTTCCGCATCCGCGCCCGTCCCCGTGCGTCGTGGGGGACAGCGCGCCGCTTGAGGATCAGATGTCGTCGTCCGCGTCCGGACCCGCCATCATCTCCTCGGCCACCGCGTCGATCCGGCCGCGGATCGCGGCTTCGAGGCGGTCGCAAACTTCGGGATTGTCCTTGAGGAACTGCTTGGCGTTCTCGCGCCCCTGGCCGATGCGCACCGAGTCGTAGCTGAACCACGAACCGGACTTCTCGACCAGCCCGGCCTTGACGCCGAGGTCGAGGACTTCGCCGACCTTCGAGATGCCCTCGCCGTACATGATGTCGAACTCGACCTGCTTGAACGGCGGGGCGACCTTGTTCTTGACCACCTTGACCCGCGTGGTGTTGCCGACGATCTCGTCGCGCTCCTTGATCTGCCCGGTGCGGCGGATGTCGAGCCGCACGCTGGCGTAGAACTTGAGCGCGTTGCCGCCGGTGGTGGTCTCCGGGTTGCCGTACATCACGCCGATCTTCATCCGCAGCTGGTTGATGAAGATCACCATGCAGCGCGAACGGCTGATCGAGCCGGTCAGCTTGCGCAGCGACTGGCTCATCAGCCGGGCCTGCAGGCCGACGTGCGAATCGCCCATCTCGCCCTCGATCTCGGCCCGCGGCACGAGCGCCGCGACCGAGTCGACCACCAGCACGTCGATCGCGTTCGAGCGCACCAGCGTGTCGACGATCTCGAGCGCCTGCTCGCCGGTGTCGGGTTGCGAGACGATCAGCTCGTCGATGTCGACCCCGAGCTTCTTGGCATAGACCGGGTCGAGCGCGTGCTCGGCGTCGACGAACGCGGCGGTGCCGCCGGTCTTCTGCGCCTCGGCGATCGCGTGAAGCGCGAGCGTGGTCTTGCCCGAGCTCTCCGGCCCGTAGATCTCGATCACCCGGCCGCGCGGCAGCCCGCCCACGCCGAGCGCGATGTCGAGCCCGAGCGAACCGGTCGAGATCGCCTCGACCTGCATCGCTTCCTTCTGCCCGAGCTTCATCGCCGAGCCCTTGCCGAACGCGCGGTCGATCTGCGCGAGCGCTGCCTCGAGCGCCTTCTGACGGTCCACCGATTCCTTCTCCACCAGCTTGAGTTCCGCCGCCATGACATGGCCTCCGTCAGTTGCAAGGGTTGCGTTCAACTCGTCAACGACGGTGCGTGTATCCCATTTGTTCCAATGGAACAAGAGGGGAACGAAAATTCTTTGCAGGCCGTTTCCTGCGCGCCGATCAGGCGTTGTCCGGCCTCAGCACCTCCCAGCTCACTTCGCGCCGGCCGTTGCCGGGGACCGTGACCTCGACGATCGCCTGTCCGTCCTTGAGGCGGGTGCCGCGCAGCCCGCGAACGCGCCAGTCCGCCGGCCGCCCGAGGTAGATCCGGACGGTGACGGCTCGCGGGTTGGCGTTGGTCACCGTCGTGCGCATCGTGGTCCACCGGCCCGGCAGCTCATTGGGATCGGCCCCCTCGGGCAGCTTGCATGCCGCGAACACTTGGTTGCTCTCGCCGAGCCTGATCTCGACGTCCTGGCCTTGCGCGTAGTCGCGGATCTGCGGCTCGGCGACGAGCTGGTCGCCGAAGGCGGACGGCTCGAACACCGCCACGCCTCCCATCGGTAGCGCCTTGCCGAGGCCGTGCTTCTCGTCGTTGACCGTCGCCAGCATCCGGCCCGCCGGCACGGCTTCGTCGCCGGCGATCCACGGCGTGCAGTCATGGACGTAGAGCAGTCGCCCCTCGACCGCCGGCTGGTCGAGAAACGCCACCTGCTTCAGCCCCTTCGCCAAGACGGTAACCGGCTCGGGCACCCGGTAGAGCTTGAGGTCGCCGAGCGCCTCTTCCTCGGCGATCATCACCGGCGAGGCCGAGTCCATCGCCGCGCGTTGCAGCCGCGTCCCGGTGACCGTGATCGCCTCCGCAGCTATCATCGGCGGCGCTGGTGGAGGAGGCGGAGGTGGAATGTCGACCGGCGAGCCGACGGCAGTGTTGCCGATCGGATAGCACGTCAGCGCCAGCCGCCGCGCGTCGGGCGGTTCGGCGAGCGCCTGGAAGTCGCTGACCACGTTGAGCCGCCCGGCGACCACCAGCAGCTCGGCGCCGGGGAAGCTCTGGCCGTTGTCGTTGAGCAGCGTCAGCCAGCTCATCAGGCGCAACTTCACTTCGTCGTTCCGCCCCGGCTCCGCCAGCGTGGCGACGTAGTTCGCCTGCCAGTCGAAACCCCACGCGAGGTAGGTCAGCTCGACCGTGAAGGTGCCGCCGCGGGGATCGCGCGTGTCGATGCTGAACACCGGCTGCGCGGAAAGGCCCGCCGGAACGCGGTCGAAGGTCAGCTTCTCGGGCACACCCGCGCAGCGCACGGCCTCGAACCCCTGACTGGTCTGCAGCACCAGTCCGCCGTCGGCGCGGCTGCGGACGATCGCCGCTTCGGCCACCGCCTCGCCGGTCGCCGGGTCGGTGCGGGTCACGGTGACGCGGTTGCCGAGCGTGCCGTCGACCAGCGCCGCCGGGCTCAGCAGGTCGGCGTTGCGGTTCTTCTCGATCGTGCCGCCGGGCAGGCCGGTGACGATCGCGCTGACCGCGACCATGCCCTCGGCGACGCCTTCGAAGCGGATCGTCGATTCGCCGGGCGGCAGCGTCACCGTGCGCGTCTCGGTGATCATCGCGAAGCCCCGCGGCCATTCGCGGTTCATCGCCTCGTCCGGGCCCCGGCTGGGGTCGCGGTAGAGCGTGACCGCGAGCGCCGTCGGTGGCGAGGCATCGACGGTCTCGCGGGCGGCGGCCGGAACGCCGGCGAGCATCGCCAGTGCGCCGATCCATGCCACCGCGCGGCGGGGGGCCAGGGCTCCCATTGTCCGCCGCCTCAGTACCGCGTCTCGTAGGTCACCCGCACTTCGCGTCGGCCGTTGGCGGGCACCTCGATCACGTATTTCCGCCGGTCGGCATTGAGCTGGACGCCGGGCACGTCCTCGCTGACCACGCGGAAGTCGCGCGTCCACCAGCCGTAGTCGAGCCCGCCCTGGACCAGCTCGACCTCGACCGGCGTCGGCTTGGCGTTGGTCAGCGTGTAGCGCATCGTCGTGCGCCAGTAGTCGACCGTGCGGTCAACCTGGATTTCGCGCACTTCTTCCCCGTTGATCGTCACCCGATAGCGCGCGCTGCGCTCGTATTCGGCTGAGGTGATCCGGTCGCGACTCTCGACTTCGGCCTGGACGAACACGTCGAACGCGTCGCCAGTGCTCAGCGTCAGCTCGCTGCCCATCGGCGTGTGGCCGATGCCGTTCTCGCCGATGAACTGCGGGTTGCCCGCGCTGTCGCGCTGGTAAAACCGCACCGTCCCCGCCGGCAGCGCGTCGCCGAGCCCGCCCTGGCGGCTCGACGAAAAGGCGATCTGGCTCGCCACGTTGACCGGCTGCGCGTCCGACGCCAGCCAGCCGACCGTGCGGCCGTAGACCTTGCGCGCCGGCACGCCCTGCACGTCGAGGAAGCTGACCTGCTTGGTCTGGTTGTTGGCGATCGTGGTTCGTTCGGCGATCGGGTAGAGGTAGAAATCGCCGAGCCGCTCGCGCTCGGCGGTCTCGGTCCCGGGCACCATCCCCCGCCCGGGCTGTGGGGGCGGAGGCATCGGCCGCCCGCGGTAGACTGGCGAGCCGCCGCCGGTGTTGGGATTGCCCGCGACGAGCAGCGTGTTGGCACCATGGAACGTCGTGCCGGTCGTGTTGGTCAGCGTGATCCAGCCCTGCATGTCGATCGTGCCGCGCCGTTCGTCGTAGAGCGCGACGTAGTCCGACGACCAGCCGAGCCCGGGGGTCAGGTAGCGGATCGAGGCCGGCCGCGTGCCGCCGCGGCGGCTCTCGACCGTGACCGACAGCGTCGGCCGCGCGCGCAGGTTCGGCGGCACGCGGTCGAAGATCACCCGCACCGGCAGCCCGTCGTCGCGCAGCACCTCGATCCGCTCGCCGACCTGGATCACGACCCCGCCGGCGGTCGAGAGCACGGTCGCCCGCTCGCGCGCTTCCTGGCCGGTCGCGGGGTTGGTGCGCAGCAGCGTGACTTCCTGCCCGATCGCCTTCTCCATCAGCTTCTGCGGAGTGAGCAGGTCGAAGTCGAAGTTCTGCTCGACGATCCCGGTGCCCTCGGCGGCGAAGCTCAGCGTTTCCGGGCGGATCATCGCCGAGACGTCGGGAAAGGCGATCGTGCTGCGCCCGGCGGCGATGTTCAGCTGCCGCACGTCCTGCACGAGCGCCTGGCCGTTGTTGTAGATCGTCACCGAGACGTCGCCCTGCGCGGTCGCCTCGGGATCGCCCTGGGCCGAGGCCGCGGCAGACAGCGCCGCGGCCGAAGCAACGGCAAGCACGGTGGCACGTAGCGTCATTCGGACCCTCCCCTCTTGGCAATCGGGCAACAACGGAACCACGGTCTTCCAGCGGACCTCGGTCATGGCAATTCTCCTGTCCAGCGCGCCGGATCGACTTGCGCTCGCCACCTCAGACGGACGAGCGACGAATATCCTTGGAAGCCGGCGGAAGAATTTTTGGCCGCGTCCTCGGCTGCGCGGCGGGTCACGCTAGTTTCGCGATACGCGCAGCACTTCGCCGACCTTGGCCGCGATCTGCTGCACGCTGAACGGCTTGGGGATGAAGTGCATGCCCTCGATGTCGATTTCCCGCCGCAGCTGCTCCTCGGCATAGCCCGACATGAACAGCACCGGCATACGCGGCACCAGCTGGCGGATCTCGCGCGCCATCGCCGGGCCGTCCATGCTCGGCATGACGACGTCGCTGACGATGAGGTCGAAATCGGGGTTCTCGCGCACCGCCTCCACCCCCTCGTCGCCGTCGGCGGCGGTGACCACGGTGTAGCCCTGGCGGGTCAGCGCGCGCTCGGCGACCGCGCGCACC